>JAGCFU010000037.1 GCA_017649945.1 Bacteroidales bacterium
AATCAAAAAGTTACAAAATCAAAATTAACGGTTGGAGGATATGGCGAGGCGGTTTACACCCGACATTTTTACAGCGACAACATGTTTCGTTACTCGCATCCCGACCGTTATAAAAACGCCAGAGGTCATGGCAGAATCGACTTGCCGCATGTGGTGATAAATATCGGCTACGATTTCGGTAATGGCTGGACTATGGGCAGCGAGATAGAGTTTGAGCACGGCGGTAATGAGGTCGCGGTGGAAATGGAACCAGAGGAAACAGGCGAGTTTGAACACGAAATTGAACGTGGCGGCGAGGTGGCGCTTGAACAGTTCTGGATTCAGAAATCTTTCAGTAAAGTATTGAATATCAGAATGGGACATATCATTGTGCCAGTAGGACAAACCAACAGCGCACATCTTCCTACGCAATTTTTCACCTGCTATCGTCCAGAAGGCGAACTCACTATTTTGCCTTGCACATGGCATGAGACGGGCATCAGCGTATGGGGAAAAATAGGGAAATGGCGCTACGAAGCCCTTGTGGTTCCAGTCTTGAACTCGAATATGTTTGACAATGCGAACTGGGTGAAAAACGGCTCCGCTTCGGCATATGAGTTTCGTGTGGCGAACAACCTCGCTTATGCGTTACGCATTGATAATTACTCAGTTAAGAACCTTCATATAGGCGTGAGCGGCTACATCGGAAACACCTTCAACAACGACATCGTGACCAACGAATCCGACAAATACAAAAACGTGAAAGGCACACTGCTCATCGGTACCGCCGAGTTTGATTACAACTGCAAATACCTTATTATAAGAGGTAACCTCGATTACGGTCATCTCAACGACGCCGACATCATATCGGCATACAATAAAAACCAGAACCATCAGAGTTTCTCGCCTTATCCGCGTTCGCTGGTGGGCGAGGAGGCGGTGGCTATCGGAGGTGAAATAGCGTATGATATCTTCAATTTAATGAAAAATATGGACGACCGCAGGCTTTTTATCTTTGGCAGATATGATTATTATGACAGCTATATCCCTTACGAGGGCGCTCTCACAGATTATCAATGGACCGAGCGCCACGTGATGACCCTCGGTTTGAACTATTATCCGATAAAACAGGTGGTCATCAAGGCTGAATATGCCCAGCGTTTCCTCAAAGAGCAATACAACACCGAACCGATGCTATCATTGGGGGTGGCTTACAGCGGATTTTTTATTAAATAAATAATACAATGAAAAAACTTTTTAAAAATGCAATGCTTTTGACAGCTACAATGCTGCTGGCATTAACTTTTAACAGCTGCAAGAAAAGCAGCAGCTCAAATGAACCAACCAACGACGATGCTGAGAAAGTCGCCATCATCAACCAGTTTCTCGACCATACCGTGAGTCCGACTTACACCAAGTTGGCGCTTTACACCGATGAGCTCGTCAGTGATTTGAAGACTTTGAAAAACGACATGACTCAGGCTAATGTCAACCAAGCCTGCGCCACTTTCCTTGAGGCACGTCACTGGTGGGAGATGAGCGAGGCGTTTTTGTTCGGTGCCGCTTCCGACTTCGGTATCGACCCGCACATCGACTCGTGGCCGCTTGATGAATCCTCTTTCAACACTTTGATGGCAAGTCCGAGCATGATAGCCAATCTTGACGCTGACGACGGTGACGTCATCGCTGGCGAGCAGCTTGGCAACGCTCTCCTTGGCTTCCATGGTATCGAATACGTCCTGTTCCGTGACGGCCAACCGAGAAACGTCGCTGACTTCACCAATGATGAGATGATTTACTCTGTGGCTGTTGCCGGCGACCTCCGTAACCGATGCTTCCAACTTGAAGTGAGCTGGCTTGGCGACAACGCGCCGGCGACACACCGTGAGAAGATGGAGGAACTGGAGCTTAACACCACTGTCAATGGTAGCGACAACAGCTACGGTGATAATATGCGCAACGCTGGTAAGGCAGGAAGCACCTATCCGACACTCACCAACGCGCTTCAGGCAATCATCGACGGCAGCATTGATATATCAGACGAGGTGGGAACATCGAAGATTGGCAAGCCGCACACCGGCGAGGACCCTACATACGTCGAATCGCCCTACAGCCAGAAGTCAATCATCGATTTTTATGACAACGTCACATCCATTAAAAACGCTTACATGGGCGGCAATGAAGGCGAACGTGATGAAAGCAAGTCGTTGCATGCATTTGTTAAAAGCGTTGATTCTCAGTTAGATAACAGGATTACAGAGGCTATTGACAATGCCCTTGCAAAAATCAACGGCATGGCGGTACCTTTCGTCCTGAATTACAGCGATGCAAGCGCTGGCGAGGCGATGGAGGCATGCCAGACATTGTCTGATGTCCTCTCGGAAGCTAAAAGTGCTATCAATGATTTGTAGTCGATTATAAATTCTAAACTATTTAATATGATGAAAATCAACTATTTAACAGTATTTGCGGCAGTGGGGCTCTTGGCTTTCGGAATGGCCTCATGCAAGAAAGAGACCAAGAGCGCACCATCTCCGGCGCCATCTCCTACTGTAATGGAAGGCACCTATGCCGGCGGTGAGCTGGGCACCACTTTCAACAACACACAGTCGGCTTACGAAGACCCTACACCTGCCACGGTGCAGGCTGGATTGACGTCACAGTTCAAGTACGGCGAGTATTTCTTCGAGCGCACTTACACCCAAAACAACGAGCCTTTCAATGGCTTGGGACCACTTTACATCCGCAGCTCTTGTATTGCCTGCCATCCTGGATACGGTCACGGCATGCGCATGGACCGTTATCGTGCCGACGACTGGGGCAACGGATATCTGCTTGTCTTCACCGACCGTAACGACACCTATCTGAGCTCATACACAGGCATGCCTCAGACTAAGGCTGTCGCGCCTTTCAAGGCTCCTCTAGATGAGACGAAGATTCAGATTACTTGGCTCAACTACACCGACGAATGGGGTAACAGGTTCGCGGACGGCGAGACGTATAACCTCACTTATCCTGAGGTCTACATTCCTGAAGATGCCTTTTACGTGCCTCTTGAAGTGGGCGGAAGTCCTATCTCTTACGGCGATTTCGTGTGCCGTCTTGAGTCGACAATAGGTATCTACGGCACAGGCTTGATTGATGCTATCCCCGATGACTCGCTGAAAGCTCAGTATCAGAAGGAATTCAATGACGGGTACATGAAAAATGGCATCAACCCTGCGATGTGGGATGGCAACGACTGGGCTCCGACAGGTCTTTACGGCAACACAAACCACCCGAAACGCTACACTTACGCACTCACACGCGGTCCTCTGCAGGATGCTCCTGGTGCCAACGCCATCTGGAACATCACTAACGTGACGCACCGCACCAAGATGGGACATTACATGACGAGCGCTTATGCACTCAAAGCTTCGCAAGACCCTGACGTGAAAGCTGAGTTTTACAACTATTTTCCACAGTTTAACCTTACGGGAAATGTGGAAACGGATATCTATAACTACCTTATGATGAACGACCAGATTCCTGACGAACTCAAGGTTCCAGAAATGGAAGACGAGGATTATGTCAACTTCATGGTGTGGCACCGTGGATTGGCTGTCCCGGCCGCCCGTAATCTCGATGACTCTGAGGTTCAACGTGGTAAGGAATTGTTTTCCAGTTTAGGCTGTGCTTATTGCCATCGTCCGTCGTGGACCACTGGCGACGATGTGTTTACCGACCCTGCTGGCTTCTTCTCAACGGCCGATTCGAGATTGCCTCGTTATCCGCATCAGAAGATTTGGCCTTACAGCGACTATATCCAGCATAAGCTCCACATGGAAAACGACATTCGCACAGGATGGTGTCGCACAACGCCACTCTGGGGTCGCGGACTATCGGCTATATGCACAGGCTCAAGCGACAGATTACACGACTGCCGCGCACAAACGGTGATAGAGGCCATCATGTGGCACGGAAACCCACAGAGCGACGCACGCCGAACAGTGGAGAAGTTCCGCGAACTGTCGAAAACCGACAGGGACGCTGTAGTGAAATTTATTGAAGCAATTTAAAAAATAAGTATTTTTGCATGTTAAAATTTAATCATGAAAACTAATATCCATCGAATCTCGTTAATTGTGTGGATTATAACTATCCTCACATTGATAGTCAGCACTTTAGTGAAAACTCCGTTTTATGACAAATGGTGGTTCGTGACATTGTTGTTCATATTCGCCGCCTCGCTGGTTTTCAGCATCATTAAAGAGACAACCTGGAAAAATCCTGCTGTCTTCGGCACTCATATAGCGATAGTGCTGATTCTGCTCGGCGGCTTCCTGACCTATACTACAAGTCAGAATTTTAGCATGCATTTTGTTGAAAATGAACCGGTTAAAGGCGATTTGCCGTTTTTTGTCAAACTGCATAAATTTGACATTGTCTATTACCCTGGCACCATGTCGCATGCCGATTATGTTTCATACGTGACACTCACTGACGACGATGGCAATATCCTCAAAGAAGATATGATTTCGATGAATAACATCTTGAAATACAAAGGATTCCGTTTCTTTAACGAAGACTTCGACGAGGACCTGAAAGGCTGCACTCTCACTGTTCAGCACGATCCTTGGGGCATCGCCGTGACTTATTTGGGTTACTTGCTTTTGGCAATATCGATGCTGGTGATTTTTATTAAAAATATCGTTGGAAAACAAGTACCGCAATATGCGAAAACTATTGCTATCTTGCTGATAATGATGATAGCTCCGGTTGCCAATGCCAATGAACTCAAGACGTTGCCGAAAGACGTAGCGGCTGAAATCGGCAACCTTTACATCTATTATGGCGGAAGAATCTCGCCAATGCAGACGTTTGCGAAGGATTTTACCGTGAAACTTTACGGAAGTACTACCTATCAGGGCTTCACGCCAGAACAGGTGCTTGCCGGATGGATGTTTTACCCGACATATTGGAAAGGCACTGAACGTCAGGTGAGTAAGCGTGACGAAGTGAAACATCTTGTCGAGTCGTTCCAGACCGGTGCCTTGACGAAGATTTATCCTTGCCAACAGCCCGACGGAACGGTGAAATGGCTGAGTCCGAATGACAATTTGCCTGAAAAATTAAGCGATGATGAATGGATATTTATCAGAAAATCAATGGGTTACCTTAATGAGCTCGTTGTAAAACAGGATTTTGCTACACTTTCGGAGACATTGGCAAAAATCAAGGCTTACCAAAGGAAAAACGGAATTGCTGCCGACGGAACGACATCGTTGCCTTCGGATTTCCGCTTCAAAACCGAGAAAATCTACAATGTCTGGGCAAAATACAATTATGTCGCTTATCTTTCATTGTTTTTCGGAATAGTGTTTTTCGTGATATTCTGCGTCTTCACGGCGATTGGAAAACAGATGTCTAAATTCATCGCAAATGCTTCATTATCAATAAATTGGATAATCTTTGTCTTCTTGACATTTTTAATAATATTGCGTTGGATTGTGGCTGGATATATCCCGTTGACGAAAAGTGCTGAGACTCAACATTTTATGGCTTGGGTGTCGCTTCTGATAGCTGGTGTCATGGCTTCACGCAAGAAAACCGATGGCGTTAATGTTGTCGCTACGGGTTTGATAGTCTGCGGTTTGATGATGCTGGTCGCGGTGATGAGTTCGAAAAACCCGAAAATCACGCCTTTGGTGCCGGTGCTTTCGTCGCCACTGCTTGGCATGCACGTCGCAGTGATTATGATTGCATACGCCTTGCTCGCTTTCATGTTGATAAACGGCTTGGCCGCTGTGATTATCAGGATTTTCAATAAAGACTCGATGCCTGCTGTAACACGTATGGCCGATATTTCGCATGCGATGCACTATCCTGCGGTGATGTGCCTGACACTCGGTATCATGATTGGCGCTGTGTGGGCAAACATCTCATGGGGCACTTACTGGGCATGGGATCCGAAGGAGACGTGGTCGCTGATAACGTTGATGGTTTACGCCATCGCGTTGCACAAAAACATGACTCCTGGTCTACAGAAACCTTTGAATTTCCACATTTTCAATATTTTGGCATTCCTCACCGTGCTGATGACGTATTTCGGCGTCAACCTTCTCGGCGGAATGCACGCATACGGTAGTTGATTATTGATAATCAATATAATACTGTAATTTTGGATTGATTGCGTCGCCAACGACTTTCCTCAGTTGTTCCCACGATGCAATCATTCCTTTTTGTTCGCGGTGATTCACGATTTTCTTCACGTCGTCGAATTCGAGATAAGGGTGTTTTAACAAAACTTTAAACGCATCTTGGTTGATTCTCAATTTATTAGGAGTAAATGACGAATCGATTTTCAACTGATTTTTGAAACCTTCAAAGCGTGTGCCGTCCATGCCGTATACTTCAAGCAGTTGTTCTGTCTCGCAATAACCGCCCAGTTTATCGCGATAAGTCACTATGCGTTTCGCGAACGAGCTGCCGATGCCTGGCAGTTGTTTCAAAAGCGTGGTGTCGGCGACGTTGAGGTCGAGGACTTCGCATACCTCATTAGTTGGGACAAGGCATGCCTTGTCCTTACGGGTTGTTTTTGATTTATTTACATTTTCCGTTGAAGTACGATGCTTTTCTGTTGGGGTGATTTGATATCCCGTTGTGGCAAGGCATGCCTTGCTTTTTTTAATTGAATCCGCTATTCTAATGGAGTCAAACATTATTTCCCTTCTCGCGATTATCGAGTCCAAATCATGCAAGTAATACGTCCTTTTTGGTGGATTGGTGATTAGTAAGTGTTTGATAATCAATATGATAATAATCATCAAGACGATGGTGATGATTGCGATGCGCTCGCTACGTGAGAATGTCAGAAATGTTTTAAGGTTGTCGGTCATAAATTTTGATTTTTGGTTCAAGTTTTATTTGATAAACTGTGTAATCAAAATCAATGTAATCGCTACTGGGGCAAGGAATTTTATAATAAAATAAATGATTTTTCTCAATTCCGTGTTGACTGTGCCGCCGTTGGTGTATTCGTCCATAAAATCGGCTTTCTTAATCTTCCAGCCAAGGAAAATGACAGTCAGCAAGCCACCGATGGTCATCAGGAATGTTGATGTGAATGCGTCGAGGGAGTCGAAAACGCTTAGTCTGAAAAGTTTCAGCGGTGAGCCGTCGTGCAGGCTTTCACTTGAAACAACACACAGTATAAACGCTGCGATTGCCGAATAATAAGTGGCTTTTTTACGGCTTATATGCAGCTGTTCGGTGAGATACAAAACCGGCACTTCCAGCAAAGAGATGGATGATGTGAGGGCTGCTATTGTCAGAAGCAGGAAGAAAATCAGGCAGAAGAAATAGCCGCCTGCCATCTGGTTGAAAAGCATCGGCAGGGTGACGAACGCCAACTCATTGCCTGCTTCAGGCTTGATGCCGAATGAGAACGCCGCCGGGAAGATGACGATGCCAGCCAACACCGCGATGAGAGTGTCGCTGATGCACACAGCGAATGCGGTGGAGGTGAGGTTGTCTTTCTTCGCGATATACGAGCCGTATGTTATAAGACAGCCCATTCCCAGACTTAATGAGAAGAATGCTTGGCCGAGTGCGCTGATGAGCACCTTGCCTGTTATTTTAGAGAAATCCGGCTTCAAGAAAAACTCCACGCCATCAGCTGCACCTGGCAATGTCAGTGATTTGATACCGAGGATAATCAGAATTCCAAGCAGGATAGGCATGAGGATTTTTGAGTATTTCTCAATGCCTTTTGTCACGCCTTTCACAATAATGAAAGCAGTGAGGAAGATGAAGATGCCTTCGCTGAGGATAGGTTGCCACGACTCATTTATTAAGTTGTTGAAATCATTTCGTATGGTATCCTTATCCAAGCCATGATAATAGTTGATGATTGATTTCCCGACTGCGTCGATGGTCCAGCCTGCCACTGTGCAGTAGAAGGCGAGGATGAGGAACGCGCAAACAACGCCCATGTAACCGATTCCTGACCAGCCTTTTGATTCTGGAGCCAGTGCTTTGAACGCGCCTACCGGATTTTTACCCGAGCGTCGTCCGATGACGAACTCCGACACCATGAGAGGCAATCCCATGAGCAGTACAATGGCGAGATATACAATGAAAAATGCGCCGCCGCCGTTGGCTCCAGCCTCACATGGGAAACGGTAAATGTTACCTAATCCGATGGCTGAACCTGCCGCCGCCGCTACGATTCCAAATTTTGAACCGAAACTTTCTTTATTACTCATACTTATCCTTTCTTATCTTTCTTATCTTTCTTATCTTTCTTATCCTTTCTTATCCTTCTTATCAATATGGCGAAAGCCTTTCCGCCCCTCTTTTATTCTTTCTCGCCGTATGCTAAATCTCCGGCATCGCCGAGTCCTGGCACGATATATGCCTTCGCTGTCAGCTCGTCGTCGATGTTGCCGACCCACAATGTAGCGTCGTAGTTTCTGAGTTTTTTCTTGACATAGTCGACTCCTTCGGCACTTGCGATGACAGCCACGAGATGCAGTTTCTTAGGCACCATCTCCTCATGAAGCAGACCCTCGAGGCACTGCACAAGCGACGAGCCTGTTGCAAGCATCGGGTCGACAAGCATCAGAACGCGACCGTCGATATTGGCGGCGGAATAATATTCGATACGGATCTCAAAATCCTCGTTTTTGTCATATTTTCTGTACGCCGCGATGAAAGCGTTGTCGGCCTTGTCGAAAACATTCAGAAATCCTTGATGCAGAGGCAAACCGGCACGCATGATGGTGGCGAGTACAGGCTGTTCAACCAAAACGTTCATCTCTTTCTCCCCAAGAGGTGTCCTGACGCAAACTTTTTGATAATCAAGGGTCTTGCTGATTTCGTAAGCTGCCAGCTCGCCTATACGTTCCAGGTTTTTGCGGAAACGCATACGGTCGCCTTGCACGTTGACGTCTCTCAATTCCGCGATGTAGTTGTTGATGATGGTGTTAGAAGCACCGAATTCTATGACTTTTACCATAAGTTTGTTAAGTTTTATGTCGTTTTAAAATTTTCAATGCAAATTTAGAAATTTTATTTAATTTGTTGAACGTCAATCCGTGATAAAAAGTTTCTTTTCCTCCGAAACCCTTGTAGAATCTGGCCAATCCATCGTTGTCAGAGCCTTCAAAATCCAAAATGTTTTCAGTTCCGCTGTATTTCCCGATGACGTAATCGAGCAAAAACGTGAGTCCGTGACTCTCTTTGTTCGACTCGTCGGAACCTGAAAAAAGAAACACTATTTTGTTATGGCTTATCATGAAAAATGCACCTGCAACAATTTGATTATCAGGGTTTTGTACTCCTAAAATCAAACATGCCTCATGCTTTTTGGCTGTTTCGACGAGTTTCAATAGTCTTTCATATTCCTTATCTCCCCAATGTTTGATTTCCTTGCCTCTGTTTTTCCTGAAAAGCGCTATAATCACTGATGGCTCAGCGTTTTCAACAATCTTTAATTCTTCTTTTTTCGCTTTCGCGAGATTTCGCTTGGTGTTGGAGCTATAGTTTTGGCTTAAAACCGAATAATCCTGATTCAAATCAAGTTCAATGTTTCGGTGAGAAGTAATTATTGCGCTTACTTTAGAGTCCTTAAAGTCTTTAGAGACACTAAGGTTAACGCAATTAATCTCCGCAAACTTGAATTTGTCAGGAATAGCATTCAAAAACTGTTCAATCTTCTCTTCTGAGACCTCGTTTTTTGAAAAAATCCCCAATTTTTGAGTGAAAAACGGCTGAAAAAGGTAGTTTATTCCGAATTTTTTGCCTCCAGTTAGGGGCATCACGGCCTCATAATCGTCTTCAACCAAGGCTTCCCAGTTAGGATGCACCACGTCGAGATACCATGACCGGCAATAGACATTTCCATCGGGACTTTGTGCGATACATTCATCCCAACGTTGCGTATCTATCTGATTATGAGTTAAATAGCGTATCATGCCTTGTCCAAAGCGTAGTCGAGGATTTTTCTGTAGAGTGTGATCCAGCCTTCCCAGCGTTTCTCGCCGCTGAGCGTCTCGTTATGCCATAAAAGTATGAATGTTCCGTTCACATTTTTCACCTCTTGAATGAGTTTCGTGACTTTTTCATACGATTCGTCTATGCTAAGCTCGAGATAATCGCGCATTGTGCCGTCCATCACGGCGAACGGGTGGATGTTGAGGTTGGTGACGTTGTCGTGCTCGAGGTCGAAGAAACGGAAAGTGTCGGCGATGCCTGCGCGGAATCCGGCCAAAGTGGCGTAACCCATGGTGTAGTCGTCGGTGATGTCCAAATCGATGAGAATCTGGTAGCTGAGCGGCATGCGGAGTCGCAGGAAATGCTGACGGCTCATGGTGATTTCGCGGTTCAGCACATTAGAGAGCCTGTCAATCTCCATCTTGACTTTTTCCTTGTTGAGATACGAGTTGTATGACGGGTGGATGCCTACTTTCGCATAGTCGCCGAGGCGTTTTATCAGATTTTGGAAGTTGGTGTTTCTCAACGAGATGTTCTTGTCGTTGAGGTCATATTCTCCGCAAAGTATGAAATATAAGGGATGCAGGTTGAGCTCTTTCTGAAGCTGAAGCTGATAGTCGAAGGTGTCAAACGGGTCGGTCTCCTTGCCTGAGATGACATGCCATCTTCTTTTAAATTCTTGAAAATCAAGATTTAAGATATCGCGTGCCGATGATGCGACGGCTCTGAAGATGCCTTTGTTCTTATATGCCCATGCCGCGTCGACGTCGTATGTCGGGATGAAGTTAAACGACTTCTTTTTCAGCTGGATATCGGGATAAATAGCCTTGAAGATGTTGCCTAATTCGATTGCCCAGATATTGACCAACGGCTTCTCTAACATATTCATTTTGAATAAGATAGAGTCTTTGGCTTGAAAACGGTTGTGCTTGTCGTTGATGTGCGGCAGGTACTCCTCGTAACGCGTCACAAGGTAAAACGAGGCAGCGAAGATGTCGAATGGGAACACCGACTTTTCGTTGTAGACTGGGAAAAACGCCTTAACATCTTTATAATCAACGATTTTCAACTCTTTTTCGGTGATGTCGTGCTCGAAAAGAATGTTCGTCGCTTTTTGGAAAGGCTCGTTCCAAAACTGGTTGTTGCCGTAATGAAACTTCGGGCCGTTATAAGATGCAAAAGTCTCGTTATCTGTCGTAAATTTAAACGAAATACCAAGTAAGTCTTTGATAATCAAGTCAAAGATATAGTGCAAACGGTTAGTCGTTTTCGGTACTAAAATGAGCATATCCATATTGCAAAGATACAATTTTTCTGAAAAAACAAATTAAATTACAATTTTTTCTTTCAAACGGATGTCGTCCGACGATGCGCCAACCATAATAGTGAACTCGCCAGGCTCGAGGTTCGCTGTCGGAATTGTGAGCGTAATGTGTTGAGTGTCAGATTTTTGAATATAAACACGTTTGAATCCTTTGAGCAGTTTCTCGGCTGGTGTGATGGTGGCGTATTCATCGCGGAGATAGAGTTGAACCACCTCGTCGCCGTCATAGTCGCCGATGTTTTTCACGTCGAACGAGACTTCTAAGACGTTATTCAATTTGTTGACAATCAGATTATTGTATTCAAAATGCGTGTAACTCATGCCATATCCGAAGCAGAACAGAGGTGTGCTCGCGCATTCTACGTAATCGTGCGGTTTGGGTTGTGAATAATATACCGGAATCTGGCCTGTGTCGCGAGGCTGCGATATAGGTAGGCGTCCTGCGGGGTTGTAGTTTCCGAACAGCACGTCGGCGATGGCGTTGCCGCCTTGTTCGCCAGGGTAGAAGGCGGTGAGGAGCGCATCGGCCACCTCTTCGGCTATGTTTTTAAACAATGGTCGACCCTCTATATATATGATAATCAACTGTTTGTGCAGCTTCGCGATTTCCTTTATTAGGTCTTCCTGCAAACCGGACAGTTCAATGGAAACGCGGTCGTAGCCCTCGCCACTGTCCATGTCGGAGATGTGGTCGTTGACGACGGCGGCGCCTGTGGATTCGTATGATGTCTTGAAGTCGCGTGCTGATGAGCCGCCGACAACCAAAATAGTGACATCTGCTGATTTCGCTGCGTCGATGGCGCTTTTGAAATCCGCATCATGCGTGTCGCGTATGGAGCATCCTTTGGCGTAGACGATTTTCGTGCCTGGATTGGCGCGGTTACGGATACCTTCCAACACTGTGACGATGTCGTCTGAGTATTGCGGTGCGGTGTAATCACCAAGTTCGTTGTACATATTGTCGGCGTTAGGTCCGATGACGGCAATCGTAGAGACGGACCGCTGTCCGTTTCCATATAATGGCAGAATTCCATTGTTTTTCAACAAAACGATTGATTTTTGTGCTGTTTCCAACGCCTGTTGAGATGCACGGCCATGCGTCTTTACAACGTCGTTTTTGTCCGGCACCGGAATATACGGATTGTCAAACAACCCGATTTCGTATTTAAATCGCAGTATGCGTCGCACTGCATCGTCGACGTTTTTCATTGGCACCATGCCTTGTTCTACGGCATCTTTGAGATATGCCCCGTAATTCGATGCACCCAAGTCGATGTCGACGCCGGCGTTGATGGCCTGTGCGGTGGCGTCTAACTGGTTTTCCGCTGTACGATGTGTGCTGTGCAGCGCCCAGATGCTTCCGAGGTCGGAGAATACTATGCCGTTGAAGCCCCATTGTTTGCGAAGCACGTCTTTAAGAAGGTAACTGTTTGACGAGCAAGGTATTCCGTCGATGGCGTTGTATGAAGTCATTATGCTTTTTGCGCCGTTTTTGACTGCCGTCTCGAAGTTTGCAAGATAATCTGACATGAGATAATGTGGCCCGGTCTGAGCGGCAGCGCCGTTATGTCCGCCTTCCGGGATGCCGTATGCCGCGAAATGTTTCACCGTCGCCGCGAGATGGTTCTGCATACCTCGTATAACGGCGCTGCCGAGTGTCCCGGAGAGATACGGATCTTCACCGAATCCTTCTTCCACTCGTGACCAACGAGGATCTCTGGCTATATCCAGTACTGGCCCAAATGCATATTTGGCTCCTCTATTGGCAGCTTCTTTACCGATATTGTCACCTACCTTATATAATAAATCTTCATCCCATGTCGCAGCGAGCCCCAATCCCGTAGGATAAACAGTGGCTCCAACAGCCATCAAACCGTGAGGGCACTCCTCAGCGAAATAGATAGGGATGCCTAATCGTGTGTTTTCCACCGCATAACGCTGCATCTTATTGAAAATCAATGCCGACTCGCGAGCGTCAGGTCCTGTCTCGACGGTTTTCTGCGACCAGGGGTCGGCACGCAAGACTGCCCAGAATCCGCCACAAGGCAAGGTGTCCATCAGGCGATGATACGACTCGTCGTCAAGGTTGAATCCAATCGGACAACATAACTGTCCGATTTTTTCTTCTAAAGTCATCTGACTCAACAAGTTATCGACTTTCTTATCAATGTCGTCTTTCTTCGGCGCTGAGCACGATATCAGGAAAATCAGCGTTAGTATGGCAAAAAATTTCATTTTCATTTTACAAAAGTACAAAGAAATCTTTTTAAAAAAGAAAAAAAACCGCGATGTTTCAAAAAAATTGTATCTTTGCAAACTTTTAAGATTAATCATTAAAAATTCATACAATGAAAAAAGTTACATTTTTAGTATTTCTGTCGATAATGAGCTTAATTACTTTCGCTCAGACAGTTGAGATGACTTATCACTTTGATAATCCGAAAGTTACAGAGTTTCGCGGCTATCAGCAAATCGGTTTTGAAGGCTGTATGCAGACCGCTTTGGCAGGTAATCCTTCACTGCCATATCATGTTGTAAGCTTGATGCTTCCTCAAGGCACCGAGGCTGAGTCAATAGAGGTGGAACTTTCTGATTTTCAGGAGATTGAAGGTGCTATCAACCTTTTCCCTTATCAACCGTCAAGGACGATGAATGACGTTGAGAAGAGAGATTTGGTGATAAATGAAGCCGTTTATGCTTCAAAGAGTGTGTATCCTGCTGAGAATCATGGTATTGTGACTACTCAATACAAGAATGGATATGGTTTCGCGTTCTCGTCATTCACCCCGGTGCAGTACATTCCTTCAGAAGGCAAAGTGATGTATGCCAAGACAGCTAATGTAAGAGTGAATGTCAAGGCGTCAAAAGACGACCACAGCAATATGCTTTGGGGTACACAGGAAATCAAAAACAGTGTGAAACGTCTCGCCCAGAACCCTGAGATGGTTGAAAACTACCAGACCAAGGGCCGTGATTTGACAGCTTACGATGTTTTGATTATCACAGGTGCCGGATATGTCGAAGGTTACAGCGAATATTGCGAGTATTACAACTCTATCGGTATGCGTAACAGAATCGTTACTACAGATGAGATTTACACTTCGATGACGGGTATCGACAATCAGGATAAGATTCGTAACTACATCATTCAGGAATATCAGAACAACGGTATCCTGATGGTGGTTTTGGGCGGTGATGTCGAAATCGTTCCGTATCGCGGTTTCTATTGCTATGTGACTTCAGGCGGCGGCGACCAGGAAAGCAATGACATCCCGGCAGACCTTTATTACAGCGGTCTCGACGGAACTTGGAACGATAACGGAAACAACCGTTACGGCGAGCCAGGTGAAGACGACCTTCTCCCTGAAATCGGCATCAGCCGTATGTCGTTCCAGAATTCAACAGACCTTGCCAATATGATTCATAAAACTTTGTCATATCAGCAGACCCCGGTGCTTGGCGAGTTCCAGAAAGTGATTTTGGCCGGCGAGCATCTCTATGATAACCCTGTGTCAAACGGTTCTGATTATCTTGAACTTCTCATCGGTTACCATGAGGATAACGGATATTCTACTTTAGGTTATCCTGAAGATTATGATTTCACAAAGCTTTATGAAGAAGAAGGCAACTGGAGCGGTTCTTTGCTGAAGAGCGCCATCAATGCAGGTACAAGCTACGTGCATCACGACGGACACGCCAATACAGGCTATGTTGCAGGTTGGTATGGCATTTCCAACGACGACTTCGCTGGTGCCAACGGCGTTGACCACAACTACACATTCTTCCATACACAAGGCTGCGACTGCGGTGCTTTCGATGAGAACTGTATCCTTGAAAAGATGGTGAAGATTCAGAATTTCGCTGTCGCCGTCATAGGAAACTCACGTTACGGTTGGTTCAATGAAGGTCAGACCGAGGGCCCTGGCGCTCACCTCGAGAGAGAGATGACCGACGCTCAGTGGGCTGACCGTTTGGGATGGCTCAGTATGGCTCATGCTAACGGCAAATATATGACTGCACCTTGGGTCACAGCTCCTGGACAGTGGGAGGAAGGCGCATTGCGCTGGAACTTCTACGATATGAACGTCCTCGGCGACGGTGTCGTCAACGTGTGGCTCGACGAACCTATTACAGCATCGGTTGACGCTCCGTCACAGCTTGTCGTCGGTACTCAGTCGTTTACAGCAACAGTGTCAGACAATAACGGCAACGGCTTGATGAACTTCCGCTGCCTCCTCTTTATGGACGGCGAAGTCATCGCAATGGGCGTTACCGACGAAAACGGCGTGGCTGATATCACAATCGATGGCGGTTTGCAGAATGTCGGCACAATGATTATGAAAGTCTCCGGCATTAGCTCATATCCGCAGGATGTCGAGATGCTTGCTGTGCCGAGCGACACTCCATATGTTGTCTACGAAAGCTATGCTCTGAACGGTGGCACACAGATAGAGTTCGACGGTGAATATAGCTTCAATATGACAATGACAAACGTGGGTAGCGTCAACGCCAACAACGTGACCGCTATTATTTCATGCGATAGCGAATATGTGACATTCAACGAGACTACAGCTACTTTGGGTAACGTGGCCGGCAATCAGAGTGTTACACTCGAAAATGCCTTCGCGTTCACTGTGAGCGACGATGTCCCGAACAACACCCTCGTGCGTTTCAACCTCGTATGCACCGACGGCACCAACACTTGGGAGAGCCACTTCAGCGCTAGAATCTACGCTCCTGAGTTTGAGTTGGTCAGCGCGGTTCTTGAGACATCTACTGGCGGCGCCTTGAATCCTGGTGACAGCGGAACAGTGCGCTTCACACTTAGAAACAACGGCGGAGCAGCAGTGCCATCGGCGGTGTTTAAAATCTTCAACTCACACGATGTGATTACCATACCGACAACAGAATGGAACTATGGTATTATAGAAGCAGGCGAGGAGTTTACAGCCGACATGGCATTCACTCTCGGCGCAAGTGCAGAAATAGGCACTATGTATCAGTTGTTCTATGCAGCATATTATGACAATTACATGCTCAATGACGCTTATTTCATCAGCGTTGGACAGTCGATGGATGGCTTCGAGACCGGCGACTTCAGCGCATTCGACTGGCATAGCGTGAGCCCGATTTACGCTTGGGAAGTAGTGACACAGAACCCTTACGAAGGAATGTATTGCGCCAAGTCATCTGCTATATCGGATTATGAGACATCGACACTGTACATCACTGTGGAAGTCGGAACAGATAGCGAAGTCAGCTTCTATTATAAGGTGTCGTCAGAAAGCAACTACGACAAACTTCATTTCAGCATTGACGGCGTGGAGAAAAACAACTGGTCTGGCGAGGTCGCATGGGCACAGGCTACATATCCATTGAATCCTGGTACACACGAACTTAGATGGGAATACACCAAGGACGTATCAGTATCGAGCGGCTCTGACTGCGCCTGGATTGACAACGTGGTGCTTCCGGCATCGACAGTCATCACAAATGTCGCTACCGTTGTCGAGAGCAACGTCGCGGTTTATCCAAATCCTGCAAACGATGTATTGAATATCCAACTTGGTGAGAATCAGTCGGATATGGTGATTTACAACAGTGTCGGACAGGTCGTGAGACGCTACGACAACGTTTCAGGCGACATGCAAATCAATATCGCTGACCTCAACGCAGGAATTTACTTCGTGAAGACAAACAACGGAGTTACTAAGATGATTAAGAGATAAGGAAGGATAAGTAAGGAGAAGAAGGATAAAAAAAAGAGACGGATGGAAATCCGTCTCTTTTTTATTTATAACAGATTATTGACAAAATGATATAAAACAGGAAAACGAACGGCAGCGCTACCACTTTCAAAATGATGATTGCGACAATAGCGAATATCACCACGAAATAGCGCAGTATGTTTTCCTTGAATTTCAGGTTATGAATCTTGAATGAGAAGAACGGCACTTCGCTTACCATCAGCCAACTGAAGACGGCAACCATGATGAGGAGAAAATAAGGATTCACGACGAAATGATACAATGCGCTGTGGTTTCCAAGTTTGAAAAGCATGAACGGTAGCGAGGCTATGAACAGTCCGACGGTAGGTACCGGAAGCCCTATGAATGATGAACTTTGACGTGTGTCGATATTGAATTTCGCGAGACGTATCGCGGCAAATGCGGCCAAAATAAAGGCTAACACCGGGAATGTGTTGAAGTTATGCACCCACCAGCCGACACCGGTCCTGCTGAGAAACCATGCCACGATAAACGACGGCGCCACGCCGAATGAGACCACATCCGACAAGGAGTCAAGTTCGCCTCCGATGGGAGATTTCGCGTTGAGAGCGCGAGCTGCAAAGCCGTCAAAGAAATCGAAGACTGCTGCGACGAATATCATCGCTGAAGCCCATAAAACACGCTCGTGGCATAAGAAAAGTATTGAAACGCAGCCGCTTATGAGGTTGCAGCATGTGATGGTGTTGGGAATTTGTTTTACTATCGACATAATTCAATTTTTTTGCAAATATAAATCTTTTTTATTTCTGACGATAATAATTTGGCGTGCAACCGGTGTGCGATTTAAAATATTTATAGAAAAACGACTGGTTAGGGAAGTTGAGTTGGTCGGCTATCTCCTTGATACTCAAATCGGTATGACGAAGTAAGTGTTGCGCCTCTAGAATCACATATTTATTGATAATCTCAGGAGCAGAAAAACCGCTAACGTTCTTGATGATCTTAGAAAGATATTTCGGCGTTATGCATAGCTTGTCGGCATAAAAACCCACAGAACGCTCCTTGTCGTGGTATTTCTCAACGAGTTGCACAAATGTTTTAAAAACATTTTTATGATGTGTAGAGGCTGCTTTCTCAGAGTTTTCTTCTTCGGCGACAAGGCGTTTCATGAGAATTCCCCCGATGAGATGGAAAATCGATGCGAGTAAAAACCTGACGCTGTCGTCGCGGTAAGCTGAGTTCGTATTTATCACATTATCAATGAGATTTAAGTATTGCGTCGCGATGTCGACTTCTTCCGGAGCCATCTCCAGTATCGGACTTTTCAGCACGGTGAGCGCATCCATGAAAATCTTGTTCAAGTCAGAGCCGAGCTTAGTCATATATTGCGGCGACATGGCGAGAATTGTCATTTCGACAAACTCATTGTTGTCGTCGAGAGGCTCCAACTGAATAATATTATTAGGTGTGTTGACTGCCAGCATGCCGTCGTGAATATCATATTCCGTAAGGTTGATAGTGCATTTGAAACGACCTTTCTTGCAATATGCCGCAATGAATCCGTCAATTCGACTTGGAAACTTCAGTGGCTGAATGTCGATGTTGTTCGTTTGATGAGCAAGAATAAAATCATCCCCTATGCCTACGATATAGTCCTTCAGGAAAAGTTCCTTCACCTTTGAAAGCGAGAATTTATTGTATGATTGATTATTCATAGAGCAATGTTTTCGACAAAATTACATAAAAAATCATTTATAATGTTTAAATTTATGCAAAAATTCGACCAATAGATATCTTTTGTCTATAATTTTATATTTATTGTTAAAGAATTATTTTTGTATTTTTGCGAGGTGATTAACATAAGCTGAAAAATAAATTGTTAAAAATATATGAGAATAAAAACTGTTAGAAAGAAATTGGCGGTTTTGGTTTTGATTTTATCTGTCGCCTGCCAGCTTGTCGCGCAACAGGTTCTGTCGCTTCAGGATTGCCGTGACATGGCACTTGAGAACAACAAAAATCTCAAGATTTCGCAGGAAAAAGTGAATATCGCGAATTACGACAAGAAAATTGCGTTTTCCAATTATCTGCCAAAGATTACGGCACAAGGCACTTACACTTACAATGAGAAACAGTTGCAACTGCTCAGCGATGACAAACTTAGCGCCCTCAGCTCATTGGGCTCGACGCTTCAGGGTGATATCAACGGCTTCGTGGACCCTATCATCCAGAACTTGATGCAGAATCCGTCGCTGTATGAGATTATCGCTCAGAATCCGGCGTTGTTGAATCTTATTCAGAACATACATCATATCGGCGCGTTGGAGGCTCTCGATGCCATCGGAAGTGAGATCGCAGATCAGTTCAAGCTTGACACACGTAACGTTTATGCCGGCATGATAACCATTCAGGAGCCTGTGTACGCCGGAGGTAAGATCCGTGCTTACAATAAGATGGCCCGTTATGCGCAAGACCTTGCCGAGATGCAACTCACAACAGAACAACAGGATATCATCGTCACCACCGACAAGGCATATTGGCAGATAGTGTCGTTGGCAAACAAAGAGAAACTGACGATGAACTATGTTCAGTTGCTGCGCACCGTGTCGGATAACGTCGACAAACTCGTTAACGAAGGCATGGCGACGGTTGCCGACCGTCTCTCCATCAGGGTGAAACTTAACGATGCTGAGCTGACATTAATAAAGGTGCAGAATGGCCTCGTACTGTCGAAGATGCTTCTCTGCCAGAGCTGCGGACTTCCTCTTGACAGCAATATCGTATTGGCGGACGAGAACTTGGAAGATGTTGTTATTCCTGCATATAATCCGGTATATACTGAAGAGGATATCATGCAAAACAGAAGCGAGCTTCAGAGCCTCACGCTTGCAACCAAGATTTACGACAAGAAGGTTAGCATCGCGCGTTCGGAGTTCCTGCCTACGGTGGCTGTCTTCGGCAATTATATCGTGACGAACCCTTCGATGTTCAACGGTTTTGAGAAGGAATTTCACGGTTTCTACAATGTCGGCGTGATTGCCAAAGTGCCGCTGTTCCACTTCGGAGAGGGTTATTACAAGGTACGCAAGGCGAAATCAGAGGCCTTGATAGCCCGTATGAAACTCGACGACACCAAGGAACTCGTAATGCTTCAGGTAAACCAGTATGCGAAACAGATTAAAGAAGCCGAGTCACGCCTTCAGATGACGACGGAGAAGATGTCGGATGCCGAGGAGAACCTGCGCATGGCGACGGTGGGATTCAACGAAGGCATGATACCTTCAGCGACACTCGAGGCCGCACAGACGTCATGGATGCAGGCACACACAGAGTATATCGACGCTAAAATCGACGTCATCATGGCAAACACATATCTTAACAAAGCAGTTGGTAATTTGAGATAAATAAAATAAAAAATATAGTTATGGCTACATCAGAAAAAACACAGAGAATAAACACATTCATCGCATTGACAGTGTTGGGAGTGGTAATTGCTACGGTCTGTATCATAGGCTCTATAACCTATGGTAAGATAACAGAGATAATGCAGGGGCAGATGGAGGCCACGGAATACCGTGTGTCGAGCAAGGTGCCTGGCAGAATCCTTGAGTTCAGAGTGAAGGAAGGCGACAAGGTGAAGGCTGGCGACACCCTTGCAATCATCGAGGCGCCTGAGGTGATGGCGAAGAAAGCTCAGGCTGAGGCTGTCAAGACCGCTGCACAGGCTCTCAACGACAAGGCTGAGGCAGGCGCACGCGAGGAGCAGATCCAGGGCGCTTACGAACTCTGGCAGAAAGCTATCGTGAACCGCGACATCTGGGAAAAATCGTTCAAACGCGTGTCGAATCTCTTCAAAGAAGGCGTGGTGAGCGAGCAGAAATATGATGAGACCAAAGCTCAGTACGACGCTGCCGTCGCTACAGAGAAAGCCGCTAAGTCGCAGTACGACCTCGCCGTGAAAGGCGCTCAGAAAGAAGATAAGGAGATGGCCGCTGCCAAGGTTGCGCAGGCCAAAGGCGCCGTGGCAGAAGTCGACTCGTATATCAGCGAGACAATCTTGCTCGCATATGCCGACGGTGAAGTCACTGAGATATTCCCACACATCGGCGAGCTTGTAGGTACAGGCGCTCCTATCATGAATATCGCGATGATGGACGACATGTGGGCTACTTTCAACGTGCGCGAAGACCATCTCACAAAACTGCCTATAGGAAGCCGTTTCACAGCGGAGTTCCCGGCACTCGGAGCATCTGTCGTCATGGAAGTCAATTATATCAAAGACAGAGGCGACTATGCCGCTTGGAAAGCCACAAAACAATATGGACAGTATGACCTCAAGACGTTCGAGGTGCGTGCAGTGCCGGTGGCTGAAGTGGAAGGCCTTAGACCAGGAATGACTGTTATTTACAGAGTCGGTGAGGAGTCAAAATGAACGGACTGAAACAAGTTTTGGCTGTCGCGAAGCGTGAGAAGAACAGGCTCCTGGTGCGCCCGATCTACTTGTTTTGTATGGTCATCGCCCCAATCATAGCTTTCATCTTCTTCACCACGCTGATGAGCGAGGGACTGCCGTCGGATCTGCCTGCAGGCGTCGTCGACGAGGACAACACCTCCACGACACGCGAGGTGATACGAAACCTTGATGCGTTCCAGCAGACCGATATCATCGAGCATTATCCTGATGTCGCATCGGCGCGTGTGGCGATGCAGAAAGGCAAGATATATGCGTTCTATTACATCCCGAAAGGAACTACACAACTCGCAATTACAGGCAAACAGCCGACGGTGTCGTTCTACACCGTGGCATCGTATATCATCCCGGGCTCGTTGGCTTACCGCGACATGAAGATGATGTCGGAATACGCAGCTGGCGCCGTGGGTCGCGCCTCGTTGTACGCCAAAGGATATACCGAAGACCAGGCGATGGCAGTGCTCCAGCCGATAAAGATGGAGATACACGCCGTCAATAACCCGAGTCTTAACTATTCGGTGTATCTTTGCAACACATTGCTCCCGGGTATCATCATGCTCATCATCATGCAGGTGACAATTTATTCTATCTACGTAGAGTTGAAAGAAGAGACTGCGAAGGAATGGTTAGCTTTAACAGACAACGATATCGTGAAGGCCGTGATAGGTAAGCTCTTGCCTCAGCTCTTAGTGTGGCTGCTGATGGGAGTTTTCATCCTCTTCGTCCTCTATGGATGGTGGCGTTTCCCTCTCAACAGAGGCATTTGGCCGATGGTTCTTAATATGTTGATGCTCATCAACGCTTCAATAGCCTTCGGCGTGTTTTTATGCGGAGCCCTGCCTTCATTGAGATGGGCATTGAGTCTCGCGACATTGTGGGGAGTGCTGTCATTCCCTATCTCAGGATTCTCTTTCCCGCAGATGGCGTTCCCTAACCCGTTAAGAGCTCTTTCGTGGCTGTTCCCGTTGCGTCATTATTTCTTGATTTATGTCGACCAGGCGCTAAACGGACTCCCGCTGTACTATTCGTGGCCCAACATCGCCATACAGATAGGATTCCTGGCATTGCCTGTGATGGTTATGGGACGGTTGAAGAGATTCCTGCTTGAGTTCCATTATACTCATTAAATTATTGATTATGAAATGGTTAAGAAATATAATAGAGGTTTGGGCTTATGAGATGAGATGCGCCTTGTTCGACGAGGGTGTTGTAGTGTTCTTCGTCATAGTGCCGCTTCTGTACCCGCTTCTTTATGCGTATCTTTACAATAATGAGGTCGTCAGGGAGGTGCCGACAGTGGTTGTCGACAACAGTCATTCGCAGATGAGCCGTGAGTTTGTCCGCCGTGTGGATGCCACCGGTGATGTCGAGATTGTCTCACATTGCGCGGATATGCAAGAAGCCCAGCAGATGATTCATCAACGTGATGCCTATTGCCTGATTTATATCCCTAAGGACTTTGAAAAAGACATCGCGGAGATGCGTCAGACCACTGTGGAGCTGTACTCCGACATGAGCGGACTGTTGTATTACAAGGCAGTCTTGAGCAGCTGTACTGAGGTCTCGCTCGACATGAACAAGGAGATAAAGGCGTCGAGGATTCCGGGTGCTACTGAGCAACAGATTTCAGCGTTCCAGTATCCTATCGAATACAAATACGTCCCGATGTTCAACACTCAAAGTGGATTCGCATCGTTCATCATCCCTGCGGTGCTGATGCTTATCATACAGCAGACGATGGTGCTGGGCGTGGGTATGATGGCTGGCGAGGAGCGTGAGAAGGTGCGCAAACATATCGCGGAGCCGCATATCATCGGGAAAAGACCTATCGAGGTGCTTTTCGGAAAGTCGACGACGATATTCACTATATATAGCATCATCGCAGTGTATCTCGTATGCATCGTGCCTATGATTTTCGACCTCATCCACATCTGGAGATGGCATACACTGCTGGCTTTCATGGTGCCGTATCTGCTGTCGTGCATTTTCTTCAGCATCACAGTGTCGTCAGTTGCGCACGACAGAGAGTCGTTCATAGTGATGTTTGTGTTCATGTCGGTGCCGTTGTTATTCGCAAGCGGCATCTCGTGGCCTGCCAGCAACATCCCTATATTCTGGAAAGGATTCTCCTGGCTGTTCCCGTCGACATTCGGCATCAACGGATTCGTGAGAATCAGTTCGATGGGCGCCACACTCGCCGACGTGCAATATGAGCTGAATGCGTTGTGGATTCAGACGTTCGCGTTTTTCGTGATGTCGTACATCGTATATAAGAGAACGTACGGCAAACAGCTGTGGGCGTAAATTTATGTTAAATTACTTTGTTGGAGTAATGTTTTTTTTATAATTTTGCAATTTTAATTCTCAATTATGTGGAATAGAATTGCAAATTATATTTTAAAATATCGTGTCTTAAATCTTTGCATAGTATCTGCTATCTTGATATTCATGGGGCTGAAGGCAGTTAACGTGAAAATGGGGCACAACCTCGCCAACACCCTTCCGGAAACCGACTCTACGATGGTCGTTTACAGACAGTTTCTTGACAAATACGGACAAGACGGCAGGAGCATTTTTGTCGGAATGTATGACAAAGACCTTTACACACTCGAACATTTTCAAGATTATTACGACCTCAACACCAAGATAAGAGAGATTGACGGCGTCACCGAATGTCTCTCTGTTACAAGGATTTACAATCTGAAGAAGAACGACAGCATCAAAAAATTCGAACTCTCTCAGGTTGTGACGCGACGTCCTGAGACACAAGAGGAAGTGGATGCAATCCGCAATGAGATACAGAGCCTCGCTATGTACGACGGGCTGCTTTTCAATCAGGCGACCAATTCCATCATGATGATTGTTTCCATTGATGATGAACATGTTACAACAAATGCACGCAAGAATTTGGTGCTCTCATTGAGAGAGGTCTTAGACCAATATGGACAGAAAAACGGCATCGAGATGTGTATCTCGGGCATGCCATATATCCGTGAAATCACGACACAGAAGATGGTGAAGGAGATTGTATATTTCACCATTCTATCTATTTTTGTCGCAGGCTTCATCCTTTATCTGTTTTTCCGTTCGTGGCGTCCGCTCGTGTCGGTGGTCGCGATAGTCTTGGTGTCGGTGGCTTACATGTTCGGAATCATGGTGCTGCTGAAATTCGACGTGACGATTCTCACTGGCGTGCTTCCACCGTTGTTGATAATCATCGGCGTGGAGAACTCCATCTTCATGCTCAACAAATATCACCGTGAGTTCGAAGTATGTCACGATAAGTTGCAGGCTCTGCACAACGTGATAACACGTATCGGTCCGGCGAACTTCCTCACAAACACAACAACGGCCGTCAGTTTTGCCTCGTTTATCATCACGAGAAACGTGCTCTTGGTGCCGTTCGGTATCCTCGCGAGTATATGCATCATGCTGACTTACGTGCTGACGATGCTGCTGCTCCCGACATTCTTCAGCTACCAGAAAAAGCCGGAAGGGAAGATGGTCAACTACATGAACAACCCGAAGATCAATTACATCATGATGGAGGTCTCAAAATTTGTTCTGAGCCGCAAACGTTATATCTATGCTGTGCTCGGAGTCCTGATGATAGTGGTTGTCATCGGGGCGATGAGAATGTCTACATCAGGCCGTGTCGTCGATGACATCGCGAAGAGCGACAAACTATACAAAGACATCATGTTTTTCGAGAAAAACGTGGGCGGTGTGATGCCTTTCGAGATTTCCATTGACACCAGGAAACCTAAAGGTGTCATGAATGCAGCCTTTATCCGTAAGGTGCAGCAGCTGCAGGACACTCTGGCGCTTTATCCTGAGTTCAGCAGGCCTCTGTCGATCGTTGAGGTGGTGAAATTCGCCCGTCAAGGGTTCTTCAACGGAAAAAGCGACCAATATAAGGTGCCAAGCAACAACGAATTCGGTTTCATCTTGAAATACTTGCCCGACAATAAAGGCGGCGAGCTGCCGAGCGTCATCACTCAGTACATGGACAAGGAGATGCAGTGCACACGTATCTCTGCGCAGATGGCTAACGTCACGACACCGAAAATCGACAGCATTAGCAAAGCGTTACGTCCGGCTATAGATAAGATTTTCCCGAAAGAGAAATACGACGTCGTAATGACTGGAAGCGCCATGGTGACCCTGCAAGGCACCAACTACCTTATCAGGAACCTGTCATATTCGCTGTTGCTCGCTTTCGTGGTAATAGCTTTGCTGATGGCGCTGACGTTCCATAAGTTCAAAATGGTGGTTATCTCGTTGATACCCAATCTGATACCGCTTATTTTCACTGCCGGAGTGATGGGATATACAGGCATCCCGTTGAAGATGTCGACAATCATAGTGTTCAGCATCGCACTTGGAATCAGTGTTGACAACACCATACATTATCTTGCCCGTTACAGACTGCAGATGAAAAGCAACAATTATGACATCAAGAAATCGGTGATGGCGGCTATTCAGGAAACCGGCCCGAGCATGATTTATTCAGCCAGCATCTTGATTTGCGGATTCCTCATCTTCGCTTTCTCGTCGTTCGGCGGAACGAAGATTGTAGGATTCTTGGTGCCGTTTACATTGCTTGTCGCTTTGATAACCAATATTTTAGTACTGCCGGCTTTGGTTTTGACATTTAATAAAAAAAAGATATGACATCTGTTCAACAAATTCAGGATAAGATAACGGAATTCATTGAGTCTCAAGATTTTATGGGTACTCCGAGTGAACTTTACGCTCCGATAGACTATACAATGAGCCAGAAAGGCAAACGTATGCGTCCTACCTTGGCGTTGCTTGCTTGTGAGATGTTTGGCGGCGACATTAACGAGTGTCTCACACCTGCTGTGGCTGCTGAGATTTTCCATAATTTCACGCTCATTCACGACGATATCATGGACGAGGCGCCTTTGAGAAGAGGCTTGGAGACCGTTTATCATAAATGGAACTCAAATATTGCGCTGCTTTCTGGCGATACTATGCTTATCAAAGCGTTTCAATATGCGCTGAGTACCAATAAGATGTATTCGCAAAAGATTCTTGCAGAGCTCTGCAAGGTGG
Source organism: Bacteroidales bacterium (assembly GCA_017649945.1). Taxonomy (GTDB): domain Bacteria; phylum Bacteroidota; class Bacteroidia; order Bacteroidales; family F082; genus Limimorpha. Next base: position 26,558 of record JAGCFU010000037.1, read on the forward strand.
CGCTTGAGGTGTGTGAGGGACAGCAGTACGACCTGAATTTCGAGACACGCGACGATGTCACTCTTGAGGAATATATTGAGATGATTCGTCTGAAAACAGCTGTTTTACTCGGCTCAGTATTGAAGATAGGAGCTATCGTGGCTGGTGCCGACGAGAAAAACATGCAGGCAGTCTACGACTTCGGCATCGATTTAGGCATAGCGTTCCAGTTGCAAGACGATTTGTTCGACTGCTACGGCGACGTCAAAATCTTCGGTAAGATGCCGGGAGGCGATATTGCCGACAACAAGAAGACATACCTTTATCTGAAGGCGTTGGAACTCGCTTCCGCTGACGACAAAAAACAACTCGAAGGCTATTTCTCGATGCCCAAAGGCCGTGATGACAAGAAAATGCAGGCTGTTTTGGACATCTTCGCAAAATACAACGTCCGCGACATCGTGACGAATGTCATGACAAACTACTACGAAAATTCACTTAAACACCTTGACGCTATTGATGTTCCGGAAGAGAAGAAGGCGGTGCTGAGAAATTATGCCGATTACCTTTATAATCGCATTAAATAATTTTAAGGATAAGTTTATCATTTCTTATCCTTCTTATCAGCGAAGCGCTTATCCTTAATTAAGGAATAAACAAACAGGAATCGCCGTAACTCAAAAACCTGAACTCGTGTTCCAGCGCGAATTTATACGCCTCTTTCCATTTTTCACCGATTAAGGCCGAAACCAGTAATAAAAGTGTGCTCTTCGGCTGGTGAAAGTTGGTGATGAGCGCCTTAGTAATCATGATAGGGCAGGAGGGGGCAATCATCAGGGCTGTGGTGGCATGCAAAGCGTCGAGATGATGCATCTCCAGATATTTTAAGATTGCAGCAAGACTTTCCTTAGCGTAAGGCAACGTCGCTCTGTCTTGATACGGAAACCATTGGTTGACATGAAGGTTACGTTCGTCGAAACCTTGTTCGAGCAACATCACTCCGAGCCAGTACACCGACTCGATAGTGCGCATGCTGGTGGTGCCGACAGGTATGATGGTCCTGCCTATGTTATCATGCAGATGCTCGATACATTGTTTTTTGACGATTATTGACTCTGAATGCATCTCGTGCTCACCTATGGTGTCCGTTGCAACAGGACGGAACGTGCCGGCGCCGACGTGCAATGTCACCTCTTCTATTGTGTGACCTTGTTCTTTCAGTTTGGCTATCAGAGGCTTGGTGAGATGCAACGACGCAGTCGGCGCCGCTACTGACCCCTCGTATTTCGCGAAAACAGTTTGGTAACGGTCTCTATCGCTCGGCTCCGCCTCGCGATGCAGATACGGAGGCAACGGTATCTCTCCGGCAGTCTCGAGAACATCCGCGAAACTGATTTCGGCAGGCTCCCATGAGAAACGAATCACAGAATATGCATCGGTTTTCTCAACGCGTTCGGCTTTCAAAACCACGTCTTTGCCTTTGATATTCAATGGCATGGTGAGTAATCCGTCCTTCCAACGGCGTGAGTTGCCGACCAAGCAATGCCATTCCACAGGGGAGCATGCCGAGAACGCCAACTGATAGTCGCCGTTGCCTGTTATAGGTTCCAGACAGAACACCTCGATGGCGGCACCGGAATCCTTCACAAACTGCAAACGCGCGCGAACGACCTTGGTCTCGTTGAAAACCAACACGGATTTTTCCGGCAGGTAATCGCCTATGTTACGAAATTGATTCTCAGAAATATTATTATTTTTCAAAATCAATAGTTTCGACGCGTCTCTCTCTGCAAGCGGATATTTGGCAATCCTCTCATCCGGCAACGGATAGTCGTATTCCGTGATGTTTATATTTTGAACGTTGGAAATCAATTTCAATCTTCTCCTTTCAGTTTATCCAAGATTCTTCTGTCTTTCTTAGTAGGTCTTCCTGCGCCTCTGTCTCTGTATTCGGCTTTGTAGGCGTGCATGAACTCAATGCGTTCGTACTCCTCAGTAGGCGTGCGGTCGATATATATGTTCACCACATCTTTCGGCGACACTCTGCTCTTCGGGATGCTCAAGACTTCCACAACTTTGTGCAGTTGCCCGAGCTGCACGGCAATGACCTCGCCTACTTTCACGTCATGCGAGGGCTTCATCGAGACCTCATTGACCTTCACCTTGCCGCCTTTGCAAGCATCAGCAGCCAAAGTCCGCGTCTTAAACAATCTCGCGCACCAAAGCCATTTATCGATTCTTAATTCTTCGTTATCCATGTTTTAGCCATTAGGTATTAGCTATTAGCCATTAGCTATTAGTCGTTAGTAATAAAACTAATGGCTATCGGCTAATGGCTTTATTTCTCTCTAAAGAACAATTGAATTGGCACCCCGTGGAAGTCCCAGATGCTCCTGATTTTGTTCTCCAAAAACCTCACATAGTTGTCCTTCACATCCTTTGGCAAATTGCAGAAGAAGATGAACTGTGGAGTAGGGCTCTTCAACTGTGTGATGTATTTTATCTTGAGATAACGTCCGCGTGAAGCAATCTGAGGCGGCTGACTGTTGATGATTTCGAGCATAGTGTCGTTCAACTCGCGCACTGAAACTTTGCGTTCACGGTTTTCGTAGACTTTATGTGCCGTTTCAAGAACTTTGAAGGTTCTCTGACGGTTGATCGCTGATGTGAAAATAATCGGGTAATCAACAAAAGGTGCGGTTCTCTCGCGAATAACATTCTCAAACGCAAGGTGTGTGTTGCTGTCTTTCTCCACCAAATCCCATTTGTTCACGACCAAAACGAGACCTTTTTTGTTTCTCTCGATGAGTCGTAAAATGTTCATATCCTGAGCGTCAAAACCTTGTGTCGCGTCGATAATCAGAATGGCAACGTCGCATTCCTCGATGGCTCTGATGGAGCGCATCACCGAGTAGAACTCTATGTTTTCGTATACCTTGCTTTTCTTTCTCAAACCTGCTGTGTCAACGAGCATGAAATCCATGCCGAAAGCGTTGAAATGCGTGTTGTTGCTGTCTCTCGTGGTGCCGGCGATGTCTGTCACGATGTTCCTCTCCTGACCCAAGAAAGCGTTAATCATCGACGATTTTCCAACGTTCGGACGGCCTACAACGGCGAATTTCGGTAAATCCGAATAGTCTTCTGTGGTGTCGTTTGGCAGATATTTCACCACCTCGTCGAGCAGCTCGCCTGTGCCTGTGCCTGTCATGGCTGAGAACGGATAGATTTCGCCTAATCCGAGGGCATAAAACTCCGCTGCCTCGCCGAACTTACTTGGGATGTCGGTCTTGTTCACGCCAAGAAGCACTTTTTTCTTGCATTTGCGCAGAATCAGCGCCACGTCTTCGTCCAAGACATGCACTCCTGCCTGTCCGTCGACAACAAAAATTATGACATCGGCTTCGTCGATTGCAAGGTCGACTTGTTTCCTAATCTCTTCTTCAAAGATGTCATCTGATCCGACCACATAACCGCCTGTGTCGATGACGGTGAACGACTTGCCGTTCCAGTCGCTGTGTCCGTAATGACGGTCGCGTGTCACGCCGCTGCTTTCCTCCACGATGGCTTGTCTTGACTGCACCAAACGGTTAAATAACGTCGACTTTCCGACGTTCGGTCTTCCAACTATTGCAACTATATTACTCATAATCTTATCCTTTCTTATCTTTTCTTATCCTTTCTTATCTTTTCTTATCCATTCTTATCCATTCTTATCCATTCTTATCCTTCTTATCCTTTTAAATCATGCTTCATACCCGAAATGCTTCAACTCCTCCTCGTTATCTCTCCAGTCTTTGTCGACTTTCACTCTCAAATCCAGAAAAATCTTCTTTCCGGTGAATTCCTCAATGTCGGCGCGCGACTGTATTCCCACCTTCTTGATGGCGGCACCGCCCTTACCTATTAATATAGCCTTCTGCGACTCGCGTGATGCGAAAATCGTCGCCTTGATGTTGATGAGCTTCGCGCTCTCTTCGTATGCGTCTACCACAACCTCAACGCTGTAAGGGATTTCCTGCTGATAATTCAACAAAATTTTCTCTCTGATGATTTCCGTCACGAAAAATCGCATCGAACGGTCGGTGAGCTCGTCTTTCGGGAAGTAAGGCGGACAAACAGGCAGTTTCTCGATGATGCTCTCGAACACGAATTTGATGTTTGCCTGGTGCATTGCCGAGATAGGGAACACTGTGGCTGCTGGCAGCGCGTTTTTCCAAAATTCCACGGCTTTTTCCACGTCTTCTTGGTTCGAGAGGTCGATTTTATTCAGCAAAACGAAAACCGGAACCTCCATTTTCTTGATGCGTTCCACTGTCTCCTCGTCGATTTTCTTGTCGGTGATGTCGACCACATACAGTATCAAGTCGGCGTCGATAAACGCCACATTGATATACTGATTCATGATTTCGTGCATCTTGTAGGCCGGATTTTTGATGATTCCAGGGGTGTCGGAGAACACTATTTGGAAGTCATCGCCGTTCACTATGCCCAAAATGCGGTGTCGGGTGGTCTGCGCCTTCGACGTGATGATGCTGATTCTCTCGCCCACCAAATCGTTCATAAGCGTTGATTTTCCGACGTTTGGCTTGCCAATTATATTGACGTAACCTGCTTTATGATCCATATTTTTTAAATATTTCAAAAATTTTTCAAAAAACACTTGACACGAGAGCGAAAATGTTGTAATTTTGCACTCTCAAATCACGATGCGGGGTGGAGCAGTCCGGTAGCTCGTTGGGCTCATAACCCAAAGGTCGGTGGTTCAAATCCGCCCCCCGCTACTAAAGGAGGTCAAAAGACCTCCTTTTTTATTTTATCTTCGCTTCAGCCGCCATCAAAACCTGTCGGGTGTTGTGGTCGGTAATGAAAGCCACGATGTAGAACTGGTCGGCGTTGTATTTCTCGTCGACGTTGAACTTCATGTTTGTGGCGAAATATCTTCCAGACTCAATAGTGCTCCCGCTGTTGATATCAAGCACTCTTCCCCATGTGAGGCCGTCAACAGTGCCTCTGAACACATGACGGTGCATGTAATTCGTATTTACACCCGTTGTTGTTTGCTGCGGACCTACGATACTGTCTTCCATCATGCAAAGCGTGAGACGTACATCGTCGCTCTCCACTGTTGTGAGGAATTTTGAATACACGCTGAGACTCACTTCTCTCTCTGATTCGTTATAAGCTGTCTTTACTATAAGTCTCACAGGAGCGTCGCTGCCGATTACGTTGTTGACGGCAGCTGTCCATTCAGGATTGCCGATGGCTTCTTTACGGTTTACGGTGCCTGAAGGATATGAATCGATGTTAAAATAGTTGTTCCAATCATTTCCTTCTTCTGTTCTGAAATCAGTGACATCATTGTAAGGTATCTGGTATGCTGTGTTAGGATGCACGCCTAAAACGATGAGATGTCCCTCATTCTGCTCCTGCAACTGTGAAGCTATCTCGGCGGCTTCCGGACAGTTTACGCATCTGACGCCAGTGTAATCTTCAAGCAGAACAACGATTTTACCATCGAAATTCAAGGTGTCTTCAGCAGTCAACTGTACTAAATTAGTGTCGACCACTATGACTGGCGGCTCGATTTTATATGGCTCTTTTAATTTATCGCACGATGTCATTGCGAAAACTAACGCCAAACTTGCTAATATTACTGATATTTTCTTCATATAACTTCTAACTTCTAATTACTAACTTCTAACTAAAATGATGTTGTTATTGTTATTGAAACTCCACTTGATGCAGGCACTTCACGGCATACGCCGCCGACGCATACTAAGCCTTGGCTCTGCCGTCCGCCGCTGAGTGCAATACGTGTCTGGTCTTTGATAAAACCGATTGAGCCTGTGACATAATGGTCGCGGTTGTCGGAGATAGGGTTGCCGTAGTTGTATTTGTCTGCTATCGAGAAGAACAGCTTAGGAGCAATGGTGTATTCTACAAGAAATGCCGCCCAGTTGCCGCGTTTTACATAAAAATCGGGGTGCATAGGGTCAATGTCATAATTTTCGCCGATATTGTCCCACATATGCTGCAACTCCACGCGCACACTGTGTTTTCTGTTGATTTTATAAATCACCTCGCCGAAAGCGAAATTGGCTTCCACGTCTTCGGCTCCCTCATGACCTTCGATTTTGTCCAAGTCATAATGCAGGTTTATGTACATCAATGTGAGATTCCACTTGGCGTTGATTTTCTTCTCGATTTCAAAATTGATATCACGGTAGAACACACGGTCGCCGATTTCAAAAAACGGTGAGTCGTAGCCTTCTGTACCTGGCTCGTAAACAGGCACTTCAACTCCGTCGACCTTAATAGGGTTTCTCTTGATATCGTTGACCTGGCTGAAGTTGAAAGCGAGCTTGGTACCATATTTGCCGCCGAGGAGAGTCTTCTTCGGGATGGTGTAGTTCACTTGGAACTGCATTCCCATCTCGCCGAGAGGCTGTGTCGAATAAGAGAACATCGACGGCAGGCTGTGACTGTGAGTGTAGTTGATAGGTGGGATGAAACCGATGTCAAGATCGTTTCTCAATGCAGTGTTCATCGACTTGAAACTCATATTGTCGACGCGCTTCACCTGCAACACCATGCCGAGTCCCTTCTGTGAATATGACAGTGATGCCAACAATTCCTGACCTTCGCGGTAAATCCAGTTGTTGAATGCCGACGGGTCGTTGATTTTACGTGCATATTCCGCCGACAGACCGATTTTACCGTATCCGAGGTTGATTCGTCCGGCGTAAGCGCCGACATTTTGTGGCAGGATATATTTGATGTCACCGTCGACGTGTTCTTTCTCACTCTCGTATTTGCTCACGAAACTCGCACCGAGAGTGGCTTTGAATTTGGCTCCGTTGAGTGCGTTGATGCTGCGGTTCAAGTCCCATTCGCCGTCGATACCGCGCACAAGACCTCTTTCTTCATCGTATGAGACCCAGTAATATCTCTGCTTTCCGTAAAGACCTTTGAATGTCACGCCGTCGCATGGGCGGAAAATGGCTCTGACACCTCTCAAAGAGTTGTCGTAACCTAATGTCCATTCTTCGTATGTTCTGAAAATCAGACCGTTACCGAACTGGTCATAAATGTCACCTACGGTGATGCCGATGGTTCCGTTATCGTAAGTCGCGAAATAGTTGGCTATGCCATTGCCTTTCACTCGTGCGTCGAAGCCCGACATCGGAGTGGTCTGGTATGCCTCGTAACGTATGCCTGCGGTGAAGTTTCCAAGTTGATACTGCAGCTTGCCGAATCCGTAGGCGCCGAATAGCTGTCCGTCGAGGCTTTCCTCGGTGATGTCTATGCCTTTATCCTCCCAATAGTAGTTTCCGTCAACCTGGAAGCTGCCGCTGACTTTTCCGCCAGAGAGGATGTCCTGGGCGTATGCTGCTGTTGCACAAAGCATTACAGCTGCGATTAATAATATTTTTTTCATATTTTTTTATTTGGAGATTTTTAAGATTTCCTGATACAAATCTTCCTCGCCGCCGTCTAAATATCCGGTGTGCTGCCAAACGATTTTGCCGTCGCCGTCAAAAAGGAAGGTGTGTGGCGGGTTGCTGACGTTCATGGCGCGTTTCAACTCGCTGTTCACGTCGAGTAAAATCTCGAAAGGCCAGCCCTTGCCATCAACGAAAGGTTTGATTTTCGCTGTTGCACGTGCGTCGTCTATTGAAACTGAGAAAATCTTGATGCCGGTTTCCTCAACCCAGTCGTCGTAAACGTCGCTCAAAGCGTTGTGCTCCTTGATACACGGACCGCACCAGGTGGCCCAGAATGTCATCACAAACGGCTTGCCGTCGTTGTTGATTTCGGCGATGTTGACTGATTCACCGTCAAGGTTTTTCAATGTGATGTTCGGCAGATCCGACTTGCTCTGTGCAGCCAAGCCGAAAACCATGAAACCGAAAAGTAAGGTTGCCAATAATTTTTTCATGATATAAATTTTAAAGGTTAAACAATATAAGTTTCTAATATTTTACAATGTCCTAAGGCCTTTATTTCCACTTTTTTGATGATGTTTGGAATCAAAATGCACTCGCCTGTGTTGACGATTTCCTCGCCGTCTTCGTATTTCAAAGTGAAGCCGCCTTCAACACATGTCAAGATTACGAAAGAATCAAGTTCTGAATAATCTTTTGCCAAAATCGCATCCAAATTGATGTAATTTGTAGTGAAATAAGGACATTCCACCATCTTTACCGTGGCGTCTTTCTTATCTCTTTGATATTCGGTGCGATAATTGTCCTCGTGCTTGTAATTCAAGGTGAACAGCGACTGTGGGATATGCAGTTCGCGGTACATTCCGTGCTGGTCGAGGCGATCCCAGTCGTAAACACGGTAGGTGGTGTCGCTCGTCTGCTGAATCTCCGCCACCATGCAGCCCGGACCTAAAGCATGAATCCTTCTTGCCGGGATGAAAAACACATCGCCGTCGTTAACTTTCTCATAGTTAAGGACTTCTGAAATCTTTTTCTCGTAAATCAGCTTCTCAACTTCAGCTTTCGTAACCTCGCGGTTGAAACCTGAAACGAGTTCAGCGTCTTTGTCGGCATGCATCACATACCACATCTCAGTTTTGCCGTTTTCAAGCCCGATTTTCTGAGCAATTTCATCGTCGGGATGTACCTGCACCGAGAGCCATGTCAAAGGATCGATAATCTTTATCAGAAGAGGGAAAGTTTCGCCGTATTTGTCGAAAACATCGTCGCCGACGAGGTCGCCCATGAAGGTTTCAACGAGGTCGTTGAGTTCGTCGCCCTCAAAATTGCCGTTGCAGACCACGCTGTTCTGGCCTTCAACACCCGAAAGCAGCCACATCTCGCCACAGTTCATCAGCTTGCCGAAGTCCTTGTGCAGCAATGTCTTAACGTTTTGTCCACCCCAAATCTTCTCCAAATAGATGGGCTGAAACTTCAATGGATATAATACACTCATTTTTATCTAAATCAAACGTGCAAAGATATGAAAAAAAACTTAATTTTGCGGAATAAATTTTGAAATATGCAAAACATCATAAATCTTCGTCACATTCTTCATGAAAACGCTGAGCTTTCAGGCAAAGAAGTGAAGACGAATGCAATTTTAAACGAGTTTTTAGAGAAACTGAATCCCGATGTGCATATCCGTAACATCGGAGGCAACGGAATAGCTGTGGTTTTCAAGGGGAAAGACAAAGGAAAACGTATTTTGGTGCGTGGCGATATCGATGCGCTGAACATCCCTGAAGGCGAACGTCACTGCTCGCATCGCTGCGGTCACGACGGACATGCCTCGATAATTGCCGGATTGGCACAGAGATTGAGCGAAAAACGCCCTGAATACGGCGAAATTGTATTGCTTTTCCAGCCTGCTGAAGAGACAGGACAAGGTGCGAAGGCCGTCATCGCTGACCCACAATTTGAACAGATAAAACCTGATATGGCGTTTGCTCTGCACAACATTCCGGGATATGCGAAAAACTCTGTTTTGTTACGAAAAGGCTGTTTCGCAGCAGGTTCTCTTGGCTTGAAACTCGTTTTAGACGGTGTCACGGCACATGCCTCGCAGCCTGAGACGGGTCACAGTCCGCAGCATGTTTTGTCGGCGTTAATTGACATCTTCGGCAAGAAAGCAGCCATGTTGCAAAACGAAAAACCTCTCACCATGATGACGATGACACATGCTGTCTTGGGAGAGGAGACCTTCGGTGTGGCGCCGGCTCATGCTGAGGTTTGGCTCACATTGCGCTCGTATGACAACGAGAAACTGCAGCATCTTACCGCCGACGTTGTCCAGCTGTGTGCTATGGTCGCAGAGAAGCAGAATTTTGACTTCGGAAGCAGCATCCACGAGGCGTTTTCAGCTACCATGAACAACGATGAAGCAGTAAGCGTAGTGGAGAATGCTGCAAAGTCGTTAAACCTTGACTGTCAATATCTTGAAGAACCGTTCCGCTGGTCGGAAGACTTCGGCCGCTTCGCCGACGTGTGCCCGATCTGTCTGTTCGGACTTGGCTGCGGTGAGGACCACTTGCCACTGCATAACCCGGATTATGTGTTTGAAGACGAAATTTTAGACGCAGGAATTGATGTTTTTGAAAAAATTTGTACCTTTGCAAAAATTTGATAATGAAGAATATTTGTGTTTTTTGCGGAAGCAGCATGGGCTTCGACAAACGCTACGAGGAAGCTGCGGCGCGTCTTGGCGACGTCCTTGCCGACAACGGCTGCACCTTATACTATGGTGGCGGAAGCGTCGGCCTCATGAATGTGATAGCGGACCGTATGCTGTCGAGAGGCTGCGAGGTAGTCGGCGTGATGCCTGATTTCCTGCTGTCACATGAGATTGGTCACAACGGAATCCAGAAGATGATTCCGACCAAGACCATGGCTGAGCGCAAGGAGATACTGATGCGCGAATCGGATGCTTTCATTGCCATGCCAGGAGGCTTCGGGACCCTTGACGAGTTCTCGGAAGTCGTTGTCGCTGACCAACTTAGGCTGATTGATAAGCCTGTCGCTTTGTATAATACACTGGGTTATTACGATGATTTGGTCCGTTGGATTGAAAAAGGTATTAAAGAAGGCTTCGTGCGCAGCGACCACAATAAAAACATCATCGTCACCGACGACCCGAAGGAACTGTTCCAACGGCTGGAGCAGTATCATCCGGTCACGATGGAGAAATGGATTCATGATATCAAGGAAGAGTTAAGAGTTGAGAGTTAAAAGAGAGGTTTTAGGATTATTTGGGAAGAACATTTTGAAAGATTCTTGATTAGATTTTGAAAGATTTTGAGCCGTAAGGCGACCAAAAAAATAAAAACTATGAATATTATTGGAATCACAGGAACTTTAGGGGCAGGTAAAGGAACAATAGTCGATTACCTCGTGCAGAAAAAAGGCTACGTTCACTATTCGGTGCGCGCATTTTTGTCGGAAGAGGTGAAACGTCGCGGACTTGAAGTGAATCGTGACACCCTGACATCGGTGGCTAACGATTTGCGTGCGAGCAACAGTCCAAGTTATATCGCTGAACAGCTTTACGACCTCGCATACAACAACGGCAAGGACGCTGTCATCGAGAGTATCCGCACCCCTGGCGAGATAGCGGCGCTGCGTTCGAAGGGTAATTTCCATCTCTTCGCTGTCGACGCCGACAGAAAAGTGCGTTACGAGCGCATCACGGAGCGTAAGTCGGAGACCGACTCGGTGAGTTACGAGACTTTCGTTGCCAACGAGGAACGTGAGATGAACAACGCCGACCCTAACAAACAGAACCTCGGCGAATGCATACATCAGGCGGACTATGTGTTCCAAAATAACGGAAGCATAGAGGAGTTGCACAAGAGAGTGGAAGAGGTGCTGCAAGATATTGAAAATCAGAAGTATAAACGTCCTTCATGGGATGAATATTTCATGAATCTGGCTGATACCGTGGCTGAGCGTGCCACTTGTGACCGCGGCCGCAGCGGATGTGTCATCGTAAAAGACCGTCAGATTCTTGTGACAGGCTACGTCGGCTCGCCACGTGGACTTCCGCATTGCGACGAGGTGGGACATCTTTTCAGAAAGATGATTCATGCTGACGGACGAATCACGGAACATTGCGTGAGGACTGTGCACGCCGAGCAGAATGCCATCGCACAGGCGGCGAGACGCGGCATAGCTCTTGAAGGAAGCACTTTATATTGCAGGATGACACCGTGCCGCACATGCGCTATGCTGATTATCAACTGCGGTATTGTGCGCGTGGTGTGCCAGCGCAAATATCACGACGGAGCCGAGTCGGAGGAGATGTTCCGTCAGGCCGGAATAAAACTGGAATACGTGTACGACGAAGTGCAGACTTACGAAAGGCAATAAGGATAAAATGGATAAGAAGGATAAGAGCCTGACGGCTGATAAGATTTATCCTTCTTATCCTTTCTTATCAGCGTAGTGCTTATCTTCTGTTATTAAGGATATCAATTGCAAGATATATCGCGTGCCTCATTGCATCGGGGTCCGCGATATTTTTATTCGCGATGTCGTAGCCTGTGCCGTGTGTGGTGGATGTCCTCACCACCGGTAACCCTGCGGTGAAGCTGACGCCACCGTCGACAGCGAGGACACGGAACGGGGTGAGTCCTTGGTCATGATACATGCTCAAGATGCCGTCGTATTTGCGCCAGGCGCCGGAACCGAAGAAACCGTCGGCAGGGAACGGCCCGAATGCCATAATGCCCTGACTCTTAGCGACTTCCATCGCTGGCTGTATGATTTCTTTCTCCTCGCTTCCCATGATGTTGTTATCGCCTGCATGCGGATTGAGACCCAACACTGCAATCTTCGGCGCCACGATGCTGAAATCCTTGACCAAAGAATTATTTATAAGTTTTAACTTCTTGATAATCAAGTCTTTGTTGATGACATGCGGCACGTCTTTTAGTGGCAGGTGATTCGTTACGAAACCGACACGCAGATTTTCCCACACTAACAGTGTAATGTATTCACTTTCAGGGAAAAACGACTTGATGTAATCGGTCTGGCCATTGAATTTATATTGTTCGGATTGTATGTTGCTCTTGTTGATTGGCGCTGTCACCATTGCGTCGATGAGGCCGTTGCGCAGGTCGTTGGTGGCGAGTTTCAGTGCCGCGAACGAGGCCTTTCCTGCTATCGGTGTCGAGAATCCCGGCTCCACCTTCAACTCCTCGTCGGTGTGGTTGATGATGTTTATGCGTTTCGGCTGAGCCTGCGACGCGTCACGAATCACAGTGTAAGACATCTCTTCCATGCCAAAATTTTTCTTGTAATAAGAAAACACTTTCGACTGCCCGTAAATTATCGGGATAAAAGATTCAAGGATGCGTGAGTCGGCTAAAACCTTGAGTATCACTTCGTAACCGATTCCGTTGATGTCACCTTGGGTGATACCGATTTTCGGAAGATTTAAGGTCTTAATTTGTGGTGTCATAAGGAAACTCGTTTTGAAAGGTCAAAATTACAAAATTATTTTTAAAAAAGCAAATTATTTTTAATAAATTTTTAAAAATCAATTATTTATGTGAAAATTTAGTAAATTTGCGATATGCAAAACGAAGGGTATACAGTAAAACGGATAGCCTCGATAATTGGAGGTCAAATAGTTGGTAATCAATTAGATACGCTTGTTGTTAACGATATTCTGTTCGATAGCCGATTGCTCATCGATGCCGAGAATACGTTGTTTTTCGCACTTTACAGCGGACGTAATGACGGTCACAAATATATCACCGAATTGTATGAAAAAGGCGTAAAAGCCTTTGTGATTTCGAGGAAAAACGTTGAAAAATACGATGTTAAGGCTCAAATTGAGGCGTTAAAGAAGTATTCCGACGCTGTTTTTGTGGTTGTTGACGACACCCTTGCCGCTTTGCAAAAGTTGGCCGCATACCATCGTGAACAATTTGACATTCCTGTTGTGGGAATCACCGGAAGCAACGGAAAAACCATTGTGAAAGAATGGCTGTATCAGATATTGTCGCCGTCGTTATCGGTGTGTCGCAGCCCGAAGAGCTACAACTCGCAAATCGGTGTGCCGCTGTCGGTGTGGCAGATGAATTCAACTCACGAAATCGCGCTTTTTGAAGCTGGAATATCACGTCCGGGCGAGATGGAGAAGTTGCGCGAGATAATAAAACCGACAATCGGAGTGTTCACAAACATCGGGCCGGCGCATGGCAAGAATTTCGAGAGCGTGCAGCAGAAAATCGAAGAGAAAATGAGATTGTTCAGTGATGGAATTGAAAATCTTGTTTACTGTAAAGATAACAAAGAGATTGCTGAAAGCATAAAAAAATATAGGATCCCGACGTTTTCGTGGAGCAAACTTAACGAGGACGCGAATCTTTTTGTTATATCAAAAAAACACGCCAATTTTACCGAAATAACAGGTGTTTATAAAGGCGATTCAATAAAAATCACCATCCCTTTCATCGACGACGCTTCAATCGAAAACTCCATCAATTGCTGGTGTGTTGCGCTTTTGCTCGGTATCCCGAATGAAACCATATCTGAACGCATGGCACATCTTGAGAGCGTGGAGATGCGAATGGAACTCAAAGCAGGTGTGCGTAACTGTTTAATAATCAACGATTCATACAATAACGACAGAAACGCGCTCGCCATAGCCCTCGACTTCATGAATGCGCAACATCACGATAACAAAGTCCTGATTCTCTCAGATATCCTACAAAGCGAACTGAAAGAAGAAGAACTCTATAAAAACATTGCGCAACTTATTGAGAATAAAGGTGTTGATACATTCATCGGCATCGGTCCTGCAATATCAAAATACATGTCATCCAGTAGGGATAAGGCAGGCCTTATCCCTACTGGGAAAATCAAATCATATTTTTATACCTCGACATCTGATTTTCTTGCCAATCATCCGATGAAAATGTTTGAGAATCAGATTGTTCTGTTGAAAGGTGCGAGAAGTTTCGAGTTTGAGCGCATCATGAAGGTGCTGCAACAGAAATCGCATGAGACGGTACTCGAAATCAACCTCGACAACCTAGTGAAAAACCTCAATTATTATCGCGGAAAACTCAAAAAAGAAACCAAAATGATGGTAATGGTTAAGGCTTTCGCATACGGTAGCGGCAACTACGAGGTCTCAAACGCTTTGGCCTTCCATCATGTTAATTATCTGACAGTTGCGTATGCCGACGAGGGTGTCGAACTGCGTAACAAAGGTATCAAACTGCCTATCATGGTGATGACACCGGAAACTAACACTTTCGATATCATCATCAAACATGGTTTGGAGCCTGACATCTATAGCTTCCGTTGTCTCTCGCAACTTGAAGACGCTATAAATCAATTAGATACGGAGCTGACTGAGCCTGTGGGCATTCATATCAAAGTGGATACCGGCATGCATCGTCTCGGATTCCTCCCTGAAGATATCGATGCCTTGATTGAGCGTGTCAAATCCAATCCGAAACTGAAAATAAAGAGTGTTTTCTCACATTTCGCAACGAGTGACATGCCTGAGGAGGACGATTTCGTGATTCATCAGATAGACCAGTTTGAGATGATGAGTCAGTGCATTGTGACGGCGTTTCCATATAAGATTATGCGTCATCTTTTGAACACTGCAGGCATCTCACGATTCACTGATTATCAATATGATATGGTGCGTTTGGGTATCGGTGTCTATGGCGTGGCTGTGTGCGACGAAGACCGTGGCAAGCTTCATAACGTGATGTCGCTGAAGACGACTATCAAACAGATAAAGGAATACGGACCTGGTGAGACTATAGGTTACGGCCGCCACGGAAAGATTACGAAACCTTCAAGAATAGCTGTGATTCCTATCGGTTACGCCGACGGACTGCGCCGGCAGCTCGGCAACGGCAACGCCTGTTTCTGGGTCAACGGCAAGGCGGCACCTATCATCGGAAACATTTGCATGGACCTCACCATGATTGAGGTCACCGGCATCGATTGTCAGGAAGACGACACGGCAGTGTTGTTCGACGACAACCATCCGATTGACATCATAGCGGATGCATGCGACACGATTCCATACGAAATCATGACGCGAATCTCACAACGCGTGAAACGAATCTACGTTAAGGAATAAGATAAAAAAGATAAGAAGGATAAGCGCCTTCGGCTGATAAGCCCCCTTATCCTTCTTATCCTCTCTTATCTTTTCTTATCCTCTCTTATCCTGATTATGCTAAAGTTTCTTCAGTAAAATCAAATAAACCGGGAAGTGGTCGGAATAACCACCAAGCCACACACCGCCAGCGAATGAACGCCACGGATAGCCTTTGTAACGTCCGTCGTGCTGTTTGAGAAATGCCTTGTCGTGTACCATCGGCTTGAAAATCTGATATGTGGCGAACGGGTCGTTCTCGTCTTTGAGCAATGCCGGCGTGATGATGCATTGGTCGAGCACGCCTTTGGTGTCACGGTAATAGTTTGTCCCTTCTCCGTTTTTATGCATCTTCCACATAGGATTGAAAAAGTCGCCATCCTGCATGTCTTCAACCTTGCCTTTGGCACGCAGTCCGTCGATGATACTGGTGTTGGTCGGATAGTCGTTGTAGTCGCCCATCATCACGATTTTCGCGAAAGGGTTCTCAGCCAAGATGGAGTCGGCGATATGACGGCAGAGGTCGGCAGCAGCCAAACGTCCGGGAAGTGAGCGTTTCTCGCCGCCGTAACGTGAAGGCCAGTGCATCACTATGAACGACATCTCTTCGTCGTCGAGGATACCGGTCACCACGAGTTGGTCACGGGAGATGAAGTTAGGCTGTCCCGGGACATTCAGACGGTATGATTTGTGGTTGGTAACCTTAAAATATTTCGGGTTGTATAGCAACGCTACGTCTACACCACGGCGGTCTGGCGAGTCGTAATGCACAATCTGGTAGTTTCGGTCGGCAAGCTCAGGCTGTTTCACCAGGTCTTCAAGCACGTTACGGTTCTCGATTTCCGATACGCCAAGCACCATAATGCCATCCGGAGAGTAGAACTTGTCATTCTTATCCGTGCCTATCGTCGAGATGGCATACGCCATATTGTGAAGCTTTGTGATGTATTTCTCGGTGTTCCACGCGTTCTTGCCTTGAGGCAGGAATTCCTCGTCGTTCTTATGCGGATCGTTCACAGTGTCATAAAGATTTTCGAGGTTGTAAAATCCGACAAGACCCATCTTATACTGCTGCTGGGCGTAAGAGGCGGTGACGACAAACATCATCACGGACACCAAAATGCTTAATTTTTTCAACATAGTTTTACGAAAATAAATTTGGGTACAAATATAGTGAATTATTTTCATATAAATTTTAAAAAAATATTAATTTATTTTTCACCTTTTTTATTTAGTAAGCGAAAAAACTTGTAAATTTGTGCGATTAAATTTTGTTAAATGAAAAAGTATCTACTGTTAATTCTGACAATGGCTTTTGGCCTGAACATGATGGCACAAGAGCTAACGACTGACACTGTCAGTGAGAGCATTACGTTGCCGACAATCATTATGATTGACACGGAGTATGACGAGACTAACAGCTCGACGGATATCTCGAGTTTCCTGCAGTCGTCGCGTGATGCATTCAACAACATCGCGGCTTATAACCTCAGCACGAGAAGATTCCGCATCCGCGCTTACGACTCAAAATACACCGATGTGATGATTAACGGTGTTTTGATGAACGACCCTGAAGGAGGACGTCCTTACTACTCCAACTGGGGCGGACTCAATGACGCGATGCGTAATTCAGTCATTTTGGTCAACACGGGCTTGGCATACGAGAGTTTAGGCGGTCCTGGTGGCGTGACAGCAATCTCAACGAGAGCCGGTAACTACCGCAAGCAGATCTCGCTGAGCTACTCTCTGTCAAACCGCTCATATAACCATCGTATCATGGCGACAGGTAGCACCGGTATGATGGAGAACGGCTGGGCATTCACCGCTTCGATATCAGGACGTTACACCCCGATGAACAGCTCGCTGAGTTGGAATGACGGTACATGGTACAACGGATCAAGTTACTTCATGTCGGTGGAGAAGAAACTCAACAAGAAACATTCGTTGGGATTTTTAGTGTTCGGCTCACCATCAAGCCGTGCGAGTTCATCACCTGCAGTGCAGGAGACGTTCGACCTGCTCGGGGAAAATTACTACAACCCTAACTGGGGCTGGCAGACGGATACCGATGGCAGCAGATTCATGCGTAACGCTCGCGTGAGCTCATACCACCAGCCGATGTTCCAGTTGCAGCATTACTGGACTCCAAGCTCGACATGGCAGGTCAACACCACAGCATATTACTGGTTCGGTAGAGGCGGCTCGACTTCTCTCGAATGGGGTGAGGCAGCCGACCCGCGCCCGGATTACTATAAAAACCTCCCGAGCTATTACAAATACATGCTCGACCTTGGCAAAGAAGGTTATACTGAGGAAGGTTATTATGAATATATCCGCCAGTGGATTGACGATGCTAATATGCACCAAATCAACTGGGATAATCTCTACGCAGCCAACGAAAGAAACCTTAAGACCGTGGAAGACGCCAACAACACTCCAGGCAACACCGTGCAGGGTTATTTCTCAAAATATATCGTAGAGGAACGCCGTCAGGACAAAAAACAGGGCGGCTTGGTGAGCACCTTCAGACATGATATCAGCGATCATCTCCATTTGCATGGCGGTATCAGGATGGGTATCTCGAAGACCCATTATTACAAAAAGGTGGCCGACCTCCTTGGTGGCGACTATTACCTTGATATCGACAAATACGCTGACGGTGAGGCATTTGAGATTACCGATGCACAGCAGACCGATCTCCGCAATAAGAACCATGTCGCAAAAGTCGGTGATGTTATCGGATATAACTATATCGCAAACAAAAACGACGTCGTCCTCTGGAGCCAGCTGAGCTACATGAAAGGTCACTGGTCGACATACGTTGGCCTTGAAGGCGCCTATACCCAGATGTACCGTACCGGTAACTTCGAGAATGGTCGTTTCCAAGGCAGCGAGTCATACGGCGATTCCGAAAAACTCGATTATTTCAATGTCAGTGGTAAACTCGGTGGCAGCTACGCTCTCAACGGACGTAACTACGTTGTGGCTAACGCCATTTTGAAGAGTCTGGCTCCTGACTTCAGAAGCGCTTTCGTGGCTCCGCGTGTGCGTAACACCGTAGTCAAAGGACTTGAAAGCGAAAAGATTTATGCTTTTGACCTCGGCTACGAATACCGTTCACCAGTGGTTAAGGCACGTTTGAGTGGTTATTACACATTGTTCAATGACCTCACATGGAACCGCTCGTTCTACTATGAGGCTACCGGAAAATATGTCAACTATATCATGAACGACATCAACCAGTATTCAAGAGGTGTTGAACTCGGTGCCGACATCAACATTACCCCAACCATCAGCGCACAGCTGGCAGGAACCATCGGCGAGCACTGCTATTCAAACAACCCGAAAGTCAATGTGTATGAGGATAACAACGCGCAAGCAATCTATGAAGGCGAGACAGTTTACCTTAACAACTACTACGTCGGCGAGATGCCACAGACAGCAGGTTCTATCGGTTTGAAGTACAACTCACCTAAATATTGGTGGATTAGCGTGAACGCCAACGCATTCGCGGAATATTATATGGCTGTGAACCCGACAAATCACACCTACGACGCAGTAGCGCAGACAGACCCTGCCGACAGAAGCAAGCTCCTCGCTCAGAAGAAAATCGACGACGCTTTCACTCTCGACTTGTATGCAGGAAAGTCATGGACGGTGAAAGGTGTTTACATTCTCCTGAACTTGAGCGTGAACAACATCCTCAACAACCAGGATATCGTTCTTTACGGATATGAGCAGCTTCGTAGCGATTACAGCGATCTCGACAGATTCCCTGAGAAATACTCATACCTTTACGGAACTAATTTCTTCGCAAGTTTAACAGTAAGATTTTAAATAGAAAACAGAAATATTAACTAATAAAAACTAATTATCATGAAAAAGAGCTGTTTATTATTAATTATAGGTGTAGCGCTCGCATTGGTTACATCTTGCAAGAAAAAGTCAGTGGATAATCCTCCAGTCCCTAATACAGGTGACGTTATGACAATGCCATATACGGTGTCGTTTGAAAACAACTTCGGAACTTATGCGACATACAACGTAGTCGGTGACCAGGTTTGGCATATCGACTATAGCTCAGCAGTTATGTCAGGCTATGAAGATGGTTCGAGATATGATAACGAAGACTGGCTTGTTTCATCACCGGTTAAAATCAAGGGTGTTGAACATGCTAAGATTGTTATGAGTTATGCAGCTCAGTATCAAGGAGTTGCTAATGACATTACCATGCAGGTGTCAACAGATTATGAAGCTGGGAATAGCCCTACAACAGCCACATGGACTGCTCTCCCAAAGGAAATCGTGAATACAGAAGGTTGGACATTCACCAATATGGAATTTGACCTTGATGCTTATCTTAACAGCACAATCACTGTGGCTGTCAAGTACACTTCAACAACTGATAAGGCTCGTACTATCGAGGTGAAGACCTTGAGTATTGAGGAAGGTCAGGCTTCTGGTGGCGGCAGTGGCGGCCAGGGTGGCGAAATCCAGGATATGCCATACGAGCAGAGTTTCGCTTCATCGTTTGGAACATATTGCACAAAGGATGTCTTTGGTGATGAATCATGGATGATTGATTACAGCACAGCAAAAATGACAGGTTATGTTGGCGGTGAGAACCGTGAAAATGAAGACTGGCTTATCTCATCTCCAGTGAATGTTACAGGTGTTGAGCATGCCAAGATAGTGATGGAATACATTTGCCGTTATTTCAGTTCTGTTAATGATGATATAACAATCTGGGCATCAGAAGATTATGTATTTGATGAAATGCCAGGTACTGCAACTTGGACTCAGATCGCAGCTTCATTTACAGAGGGTTCTAACTGGACTGATTTTGCAACAACAGAAATCAGCCTTGACGAATTTATCGGAAAGACTATCACAATCGCAGTGAAATATTTGTCAAATACAACAAAGGCCGGTACAATAGAGGTTAAAGCAATCACTGTCATGGAAGGTGAAGCTGGTGGTGTGACACCACCGACACCTCCGACACCAGGTCCAGGCAGCGGTAGCGGTACAGCTGAAGACCCGTATAACGTGGCATCAGGTATCGGTCTGCAAGACACACAAGTTATAGCATGGGTGCAGGGCTATATCGTTGGTGCAGTGAAAAACGGTTTAAGCAACGTCTCAAGCAACGACGACGTGAACTGGAACGCTCCGTTTGATTCATTTACAAATGTGGTTATCGCTGATGATGCTGATTGTCATGAGATTGCCAACTGCATCATCGTGAATCTGCCTGCAGGAAAGCCACTACGTGCACAGGTTAACTTATATGACAATCCGGATAACTTAGGCAAGCTTCTGGCAGTTAAAGGCAAGCTCCGCAAATATTTCGGACAAGCCGGTTTGCGTGACAGCAACGGTAGCGAAAATGACTTCGTCTTGGAAGGTTATGTACCTCCAACACCAGGTACGGAAATCTTCTCAGAGACATTTGCAAGCGGTCAGGGAATGTTCAGTATCCAGGATGTCGTGATGCCTTCAGAGTTGACATATGTTTGGGCACACGCTGCTAACTATTCATGCATGAAAGCCAGCGCATACGTCAGTCAGGCTTATGCAACTGAGAGCTGGCTCATTTCACCAGACATTAACATCTCAGGCGTCAGCACAGCAACACTGAAGTTCGACCAAGCCGTCAACTATGCTTCACCTGAAGGCGCTTTGTCAGTCATGATTACAACCGACTTCACCGATGATGTCAACACTACCGAATGGACTGAACTTACCCTCAGCGCATGGCCTGCAGGTAACAACTGGACATTCATGAACTCAACAGTTGACCTGACATCTTATGTCGGCAAACATGTGACAATAGCATTCAAATACACCAGCACCACCAGTGCAGCAGCCACATGGGAGATCAAGAA
Organism: Bacteroidales bacterium; assembly: GCA_017649945.1. GTDB lineage: Bacteria > Bacteroidota > Bacteroidia > Bacteroidales > F082 > Limimorpha. The sequence goes on from JAGCFU010000037.1 coordinate 48,040, forward strand.
TTTCGTAATCTCAGATTAATTGCTGATTTAAAAAATCAAGAAAATGAACAAAATAATGAAATATGGTTTGCTGACTTTAGCCATTGTGGGAATGTTGAGTTCCTGCAATGATCTGAAGAACGCAAAAGATAATAACTACCCGGCTCCGATTATCCCGGAGCCGCCGGTAGGAACTGTTTTCACAATCAGTGAGCTTGTGGAGATGGTTACAATTTCCGGTGACCCAGATTATAAAAATGATACTATCTTTAAAGACGACAGTTCTATTTATGGTATCATTACCGACGATGAGACATCAGGAAACCTCTATAAGGCTTCGTTTATCCAGGAGAGAGCTACCGGAAAGGCCATCGAGCTTTATATGAAGAGCGTGACAGGCCTCCGTATCGGAGATTCAGTGCGCGTGTGCCTTAAAGGTGCTACACTCGGCGCTTATAAGAACACTCCTCAAATCCAGGATCTTAGTCCTCTCAACGTTGTAATTCTTGAGAATCTCAAGTTCATCGAGCCAGAGGTTACTTTGATTACAGATGTCATTGCACAGAATAAAATATGTCAGCTTGTGAGATTGGAAAACGTCCAGTTTGTCGCTGCAGATACGACAAAGAATTGGGCAGAGAATGATGATTATGGCGAGCGCACGCTCGAGCAGTTTGTTCAAATTGATTCTGTTACCTGGAATAAGGTGGGCGAAATCATGGTTAGAACAAGCAATTATGCCGCTTTCGGAAACAAGCCTCTTCCTACAGGAAACGGTTATCTTACCGCCATCGTGACACGCTACAGGGATACTTGGCAGCTGGTTGTGAGAGATGACAATGCAAGAGATGTCTACATGGAAGGCGAAAGACATTGATAGTCAGATTGGTTTATATCTTATAAAATAAATAAAATGGCAGAAAATTTAGTTATCATCCCGACGTATAACGAGAAGGAGAATATTGAGAAGATCATACGGTACGTCTTCAATCTCCCAATGGCATTCGATATTTTGGTCGTTGAAGATAACAGTCCTGACGGCACTGCTGACATCGTGAAACGACTGATGCAGGAGTTCCCTGACAGGCTTTTCATCGAGGAGAGAAAAGGCAAACTCGGGCTTGGTACGGCTTATATCCATGGTTTCAAATGGGCTTTGGAACGTGATTATCAGTATGTTACAGAGATGGATGCTGACTTCTCGCATAACCCTGACGACCTCATCCGTCTGCACGACGCCTGTGCTAACGGCGCTGACCTCGCTGTCGGCTCACGTTACAAATGCGGCGTGAACGTGGTGAACTGGCCTATGGGTCGTGTGCTGATGTCATATTACGCCTCGGCATACGTGCGTTTCGTCACCGGAATGAAGGTGCGCGACACCACAGCAGGCTTCGTATGCTACACACGCAGAGTGTTGGAAACCATCGACTTCGACAGAATCAAATTCATCGGATACGCCTTCCAAATCGAGATGAAATACACCGCTTGGAAACTCGGATTCAAGATTGACGAGGTCTCAATCATCTTCACCGACCGTCGCGAAGGCACGTCGAAGATGTCGGGCGGTATTTTTAGAGAAGCCATTTTTGGAGTCATTAACCTGAGATGGAGGGGCATGTTGGGTAAGATAAAACCAAGAAAGAAATAATGAACTACATCATTAAAAACGCGACACTTGTCAACGAGGGTAAGACCACGCTGGCAAGTGTTGTCATTTCCGACGACAAAATCACAAAAATCATTTTTGGAAAAAATGATTTTTGTGATGGGAATGTCATTGATGCCACGGGATTATACCTAATCCCCGGAATCATCGACGAGCATGTGCATTTCCGTGAACCTGGACTGACACAAAAGGCCGATATTTATACGGAAAGTAGAGCTGCTGTCGCAGGTGGAGTGACTTCCTATATGGAGATGCCTAACACAAGTCCACAGACGACCACACAGGAGCTGCTGCAACAGAAATTCGACCTCGCGGCACAGAAATCAGCGGCGAATTATTCGTTTTATCTCGGTGCCACCAACGACAACATCGCGGAAATCGTTAAGACCGACCCTAAAAAGGTGTGCGGAATCAAGTTGTTCATGGGCTCGAGCACAGGAAACATGCTCGTGAACGAGAATGACGCCCTGATACGCCTATTTAACGAGTCACCGTGCCTTATCGCGACACATTGCGAGGATGAACAGATAATTCACGAAAATACCGTATGCTGTAAGGATTTGGTCTCTAAAGGTGAAGTTATTCCAGATGCTGGAATACATCCTTTTGTACGTACAACGGAGGCTTGTTACAAATCGACGGCAAAAGCGGTTGACATGGCAACGAGATTTGGCACCCGTCTGCATATAATGCATATCTCGACGAAGTCGGAACTGACATTGTTCAGAAACGATATCCCGTTGAAAGACAAGAAGATTACAGCTGAGACATGCCCTCATTACCTGACATTCTGCGATAAGGATTATGACGAAAAAGGTTTCGCGATAAAATGCAACCCGGCCATCAAGATGGCTTCCGACCGTGAGATTTTACGTAAAGCCATTGTCGACGGTCACATCGACACCATAGGAACCGACCATGCACCGCATCTGTGGCATGAGAAGTTCACCGACGATTATTTTACGGCAAAATCGGGATTCCCGTCGATACAAAACAGCCTCGACATAATGCTGAACCTATATCATCAGGACTTGATTTCACTGACAAAAATCGTTGAATTGATGTGTCACAATCCTGCGACATTATATCAGATTAAAGGACGCGGTTTCATCCGTGAAGGCTATTATGCCGACCTCGTTTTGGTCGATTTGAATCATGAAAAAGTGATAAAAAACGACGACATGCTCTACAAATGCGGCTGGACACCATACGACGGCATGACGGTGAAATCGCAAGTCACACATACTTTTGTGAACGGAAATCTCGTTTATCATGATGGAATAGTTGAAGATAATATCATTGGAAAACCTTTGGAATTTGAACGTTAGAATATGAAGAAGTTATTGATAATCATTGTGTTAGCGTTTGTGATCACCTCTTGTCAGGATAAAAATGTGCGTCACGTGCAGAAAGTGGCTCATTATTATGCGGAAACCAATTTGCCATGGGTAATTTATTACTATGATGTGGTCGGAAAAGATTCGACGTGGGTCGAGGAGAAGTGGTTCCATGAGAATGGAGTGCTGCAACTTGAAGGTAAAATCGTTGATAATCAACGTGAAGGAGTGTTTAAGGGTTATTTCCCCACGGGCGAGTTGATGAGCGTCGGAAAGTTTGTGAAAGGCAAACGCGAGGGGAAAGGTAAGATTTATTATGAGAATGGCAAAATCAACATCGAAAACGAATACCGTGACGGCAAACCGGCCGGAATCTGGAAAGTTTACGATGAAGAAGGAAATTTGCGTGATGTAAAACAATATTGATGTTATCAATTTTTTCAGATGAGAATTACATGCTGCAGGCCTTGGTTGAGGCCAAGGCTGCGGCGGATGCCGACGAGGTGCCCGTGGGTGCCGTCGTCGTTGTGAATGACAAGATAATCGCGAGGGCACACAACCAGGTGGAGTTGCTTAACGATGTAACCGCTCATGCCGAGATTCTGGCTATTACCGCTGCATGTAACGCTTTAGGAACCAAATATTTAGACGACTGTACCCTGTATGTCACACTTGAGCCTTGTGTGATGTGCGCCGGCGCTTTGGAACATTGTCATATCAAAAAGGTGGTGTGGGCATGCGACGACCCGAAAAACGGGTTCCAGCGTTTCGGCAACCTCCTGCATCCGAAAACCGAAATAAAAACAGGCATCCTCAAGGAAGAATGCCTGCAAGTCTTGACTGATTTCTTTAAAAAGAAACGGTAATTTACTTCACCATGTCTCTGAAGTAACGCATCAGCAGCCTCACATGTATGCCGACGCCGCCTGCTGTCTTGTAACTGTCGGCAGCTTCGAGGAACGCTGTTCCCGCGATGTCGAAATGCACCCACGGATAGTCGGTGAAATGCTCGAGGAACTTGCCTGCGGTGCTTGCGCCGCCGTATGCTCCACCGATATTCTTGATGTCTGCGAGGTCTGACTTAATCATTTCGCCATATTCCTCATACAGTGGAAACTTCACGAGACGTTCATAGACGCGTTCTCCTACTGCCTCAAGCTGTTTGTAGATGTCTTCTGCGTTGTGTTCCATCGCCACTGTCGCCACTGGTCCGATGGCTCTTGACGCTGCACCTGTGAGTGTCGCAAAATCGAACACCATCATAGGATCGTATTTCTTTGCGTATGCGAGTGCGTCGGCGAGAATCAGACGGCCTTCGGCGTCAGTGTTAAGTACTTCCACTGTGGTTCCGTCGTACATGGTGATGATGTCGCCGCATACCCGTGCGTTGCCGTCGATGCGGTTGTCGGTGGCCGGGATGAGAGCTATCACGTGAATCGGGAGCTTAGCCTTAGCCACGGCGTACACGGTGCATGCCACCGTCGCAGCACCTGACATGTCGTCTTTCATGTCGTTCATGAAGTTGGATGTCTTGAGGTTGTAGCCTCCTGTGTCGAATACGATGCCTTTGCCTACGAGCACTATGGGTTTCTCGTTGACAGCGTTCTTCGGCTTCCATTCCAATATGGTGAACGTAGGCTCGTCGATGCTTCCGGCGTTGACCGCAAGCAGGCCGCCCATCTTCAGCGCCTCAATCTTCTTTTTATTGAAAATTTCAGCGTTTCCGCCTACGGAGCGTACTTTTTCACTGACAAATTCCGCCAGTTTTGAGGCGTTGAGGTGGTTCACAGGCTCGTTCACTAGGTCGCGTGCCTTCAATGTGGCCTCGACGGTGATGTTGAGTTTCTCCACGCAGTCGTCGCATGCCGTGCCTTCAAGGAAATAGATGGTTTGCAAGGTGTTAGCCTTGGCGTCGGTCTTGTATTTCTTGAACTCGTAGTTGGCGAGCATCATACCTTCGGCCGTTCCCATCTTCACACAACGTTTCTCGCCGATATTTTGAATTAAAACGTCTTTATACTTGTTGGCATTCAACCACTTACAGATAGATGCGCCTTTCTTGCGGCATCTCTCCATAAACTTGCTCTCGGCTTCTGTGGTGTCGACGAAAAAGATATGGTAACACTCTGTGTATCTGTTGATTACGACGGTTTTATCCTTGTTGTCATCGTAACTTTTCTTTACGTAATCGGATTCTTTTTTGAGAAGCCCGATTTGTTCAATCTGGTCTGCCGATTCCAAGATGAAAACCTTGGCATTAATCTTGTCGTCTTTTCTAAATTTTAATTCTGTCATGATAAAAATCCCTCCAAAACGCGCATAGTCTTATCTGTTGCACCAATTTTCCTTGCCACGTAGTCATGGCAAATCTTCGATGCTTTCTCGTAATAATTGTCGTCGTTGATTAAACGGTAAAACACGTTTTCCAATTCTTGTTGGTTGTTGATTACAAACGCACCTTTCAGTTTCACAAGGTCGACTGCCTCTTCAAACTCATGATATTTCGGTCCGAACACTACAGGCACGTCGAATACGATGGCTTCCTGTATGTTGTGGATTCCGTCGTAGAAACCTGCGCCTATGTATGCGAAACGGGCGTATCTGTAAATCTTTGACAAAATGCCTATTTTATTGATAACCAATGTTTTGCATTGATTGTTCGGATCGAAATCAGTATATAACTGGTAATCTTTAAGATGCGATTCTATCTGTTTGACGTGTGAGTTGGAGATGTCGTGCGGCACCATGATGAAGCAGTAGTCGCTCGGCATGTTCTCAATGAAATTATAGAGAATCTTCTCGTCTGACGGCCAGCTGCTACCTGCGATGATACATTTTCTGTTACCGATAAACTGCTCAATGTCGGGGAAACGTTGGGCTTGGCGCGCTATCTCGTACACTCTGTCGAAACGGGTGTCGCCTGCTACAGTAAAGTTCTCGATGCCAATCTTTGACAGAAGCTTAGCGGTTTCGTTGTTCTGTGTGAAGAAAAACTTAACTTTACGGAAATGATTTCTGAACCATCTGCCCCAAGGTCTGAAGAAATACTGGTTCGGACGAAGCACCGTCGATACGTAGAACAGAGGTATGTGCTTGTCTTTCAACACTTTGATGTAGTTAAACCAAAACTCGTATTTGACAAAGATGACAGCTTTGAAATTGAATCTTTTTGTCAGATGTCGGGCATTTTTCAGTGTGTCGAGAGGCATATATGCCACGATGTCGGCAAGTGGAAAGTCTTTCTTCACTTCATATCCTGAAGGTGAAAAGAAGGTGAGGAGCAGCTTATATTGCGGATAATCACGTTTCAACGCTTCAATGATAGGCAGGCCTTGTTCAAACTCGCCAAGTGACGACACGTGCATCCATATCCATTTGTCTTCAGGGTTGGCTGATTTCAGTTTGTACCATTGTCCTTTGCGGCCTTCGACCCATAATTTTGCTTTTTGGTTACCTAAAAATGCTGCAAATTGAATCAGTACTCCATAGCAGAGAACTGTAAAAGTGTAAAATAATCTCATAGTTTAGTTGTAATAAAATTCTGCCGGCTTACGTCTGTATGTCGGGATGTAAATAGCTGCTCTAACGCCGATGTATTGGTCGATGTACGACTTGGTGTCTTTTTCCATCAGGTGGAAATCCCATTCACGCATCGGCTGTGTATAGGCTTGGATGAATTCAAGTGATATTGAGAAATTCAGGATTCTGGAGTTGCTCATGAAGAGGTATCCTATCTCACTTGACCATGCGAAGCCGCCGCGCATTCTGTCGTAACCGTAGAGATAGTCGCCGGCCATTGCCGGAGGTGGTGAGGCGTATGAGCCGAACTCGCATCTGACCCTGTTAAAAAGATATCCCAAGCCGCCTTGTACGAAGAAACCGCAGTTAGGGTTTGGCGACAAAACAGGGAAAATCTTTCCGACTTTTGCCTGAAAATGAGCGCCTCTCTCGAACAGAGCGTAGCTTCCGTAGATGCCGTCACCGGTGATGATTTCGCCGTTGCTGTCCAAAATGTCACCGAAAAGCTCTTGTCTTGAAATATTTACCTCGTTGCCGGATATGAAATTACCGTTAACGCTGAACATCCAGTTGCTTTTAGTCTTGAAAACAACGCTGCCGCCTACGGAATGGTTGTTGCCAAACAACGTCTTGGTGTCCTGCCCCGGAACCTGAAAAGCATAAGTGGCCTGGAACATCCAGGTCGAAATATGTTCTTTCTTGATGTCATGTTGGGCATTGACAATAAATGGTAGTATTGTTAATAGTATGAAAATCAGACTCTTACGATTCATGTGGTAAAATATTAATCCCTTGCAAATATAATAAACGTTTTTTAATTTTATTTATTATTTTTAAAAAATGTTTTATCGTTTGGAAAATAATTAGTAATTTTGCGGTTGTATAAATAAAAATTTAACTTTATGAATAAGAAATTTAGACTATTCTCATTGGTTCTCAGCACATTGGTGTTGGTTGTTGTTTTAGGTTTTGCATCATGCAGTAAGTCGGACGATAAAAATGATAATCCTAATCCTCCGCAACCGCATGAGCCATGGTCTCCAGATCCTGAGAACGGAGAATTGCCTGAGTCAGTGTTGCCAGCTGAACTCGTGGATGTGGTCGGTGAATATTTTACTATTTATGGCGGTGATGACCCGGCACCGGTCGTCGGTCAGTTTGTGTCAAGCCCGCACGCTTTGATAGCCACTTCAGTTGATCCTACATATGTTTTCCCTGATTCAGTGGAGGTTTACAACGACCGTTATATCTGTTTCGAGAGAACAAGCAACGGACTCGTGAATTTCTACGGCAAACAGTGGGATAATGAATATAATGCTTTTTACGAGGAAGTATATAGAGATTTGAACAGTGTAGGTAGTGGCGATAATTTCACATGTTATTACCTTACAGAAGGTTACCCGAACGGTATGTATGCTCTTCAGTCGACGATTTTCAGCGGCATTTGGAACGATACTCTCGGCGGATTAAAGGATTTCCAGGTGGCTGTCATTCTGCTTGAAACCAGCGGTAACCCGAACCTCTATCCTGTCAACTCATACCGTATTCTCGGCGACTTTGACGGTCTTGCGGAGAATAACAACTGGATGGGTAAGGAAGCAACAACAGACAAAGATATGACAGCGCCTGAACATGACGCTTTCTGGATGTTTAGAAGAAAATAAAATGTCAGAAGATAATCTGATTTCACAAGCAATCTTATCGAATGGAATAAAGGTAATTCACCGGCATCGCGCTGGTGAATTATCGCATTTGGCGTTGATGGTGAATGCCGGAATGCGCGACGAGAAGGAAAACGAGAACGGACTGGCGCATTTCATCGAACACCTTGTGTTTAAAGGCACTAAGCGCCGCAAGGCTTATCATATCCTGAGCTGCCTCGAGAACGTGGGCGGTGACCTTAACGCGTTTACCACAAAGGAAGAGACATGCATTCATGCATCTTTCTTGAAAGAACATATCGACAAGGCGATGGACCTCTTCGCCGACGTCATGTTTAACAGCACCTTCCCGGAAAACGAGATGGAGAAAGAGAAGGAGGTGATTCTCGACGAGATAAACTCTTACCGTGACACGCCTGCCGACGAGATATTCGACGAGTTTGAAAACTTGATTTACCGTGACCATCAGTTGGGACGTAACATCCTGGGAACCATTGACTTGGTGAGTAAATACACAAGGAAAGACATAGTGAGATTCCGTAATCAGCATTATGCGCCTGAAAGGATGGTGCTTGCATGCATCGGAAACATCTCTTTTGAGTCTTTTTTGAAGCTCGCAAATAAATATTTCTCTGATTATCAAGGTGATGCGATACCGTTTGAAAGAGTCCCATTTGTGGGTAATATTCCGACAACGCGCATTGAGGTGCGTAAAAACCACCTTACACACGTCATAATGGGAGGTCTGGCGTATCCTTACAACGACGAGCGTAAGCTGAAGCTGATACTTTTAAACAATATCTTGGGCGGTCCAGGCATGAACACGCGACTGAACCTGAACATCCGCGAGAAATACGGCTTCGCGTATACCATCGAATCGCAATACAACGCGTATTCAGATACGGGAAACTACACCATTTATATGGGCGTGGACCCACATTCGCAGGAACGCTCTATTGAGTTGGTTTACAAGGAGTTAAACAAACTGATGACGCAGAAGCTCGGCACTTTGCAGCTTTCAAACGCAAAAAAACAGCTCATCGGGCAAGTGGCGTTGAGTAATGAGTCGGGAATGAACGAGCTGCTTAGCATGGTGCGTGCTGGATTCTTTGAGGAACATATCGAGACACTGCCTGAGACGATAGCTAAATTAGAAAAGATTACATCAGGCGACTTGCTCGAAATCGCCAACGACATTTACGATAAAAACAAAGTTAATCTATTGATTTTCAATAGTAATGAGGATTAGAACTCCTTCTTTCTAAGCTCGAAGTTAGAACCGAGATAATGGCTCCGCACGACAGGGTCGCTGGCGAGTTCTTCCGGTGTGCCTGCTTTCAACAGCTGTCCTTCAAACACCAGATAAGCTCTGTCGGTGATTGACAGCGTCTCGTTGGCGTTATGGTCGGTGATAAGAACTCCGATGTTTTTCGTCTTTAATTTAGCCACCACACGTTGGATATCTTCCACGGCGATAGGGTCGACGCCCGCGAAAGGCTCATCGAGGAGGATGAACTTCGGGTCGATGGCGAGTGCGCGCGCTATCTCGCAACGACGGCGTTCACCGCCCGACAGCTGGATACCCTTGCTCTTGCGGATATGCTGCAAACCGAACTCATCGAGCAACGACTCGAGTTTTTCCTTACGTTGCTCGTTGGTCATGCTGCGTTTGTACTGCATAACCGAATAGATGTTGTCTTCCACCGACATCTGACGGAACACGGAAGCTTCCTGGGCGAGGTAGCCGATGCCAATCTGAGCGCGTTTGTACATCGGGAATTTTGTAATCTCTTCATTATCAAGGAAAACATGTCCCGAGAAAGGCTTGATAAGTCCCACAATCATGTAGAAAGTGGTGGTCTTGCCGGCGCCGTTAGGACCTAAAAGTCCAACAATTTCACCTTGGTTAACCTCGATGCTGACACCTTTTACTACGGTGCGTTGCTTGTATTTCTTGACTAAAGTATCGGTTCTGAGTAACATTATATAATTCCTTCCTTGATGATGTCGTGAATATGAATCATGCCGACGTATTTGCCGTCTTCCATAACCGGGAGTACTGATATTTCCTTGCTTTGCATGATGTTGAGTGCGTCGGCTACGTGTGCCGATTTCTCTATTGTTGTCGGGTTTTTCGTCATGATTTCGTTGACGCGGACGGTCTCGATGTTAGGGTGTTTCATCAGCATGCGGCGCAGGTCGCCGTCGGTGACGATGCCTACGAGTCTGTCGTTTTCGATGACAGCTGCGGCGCCAAGCATTTTCTCAGAAATCTCTATGATGGCTTGCGTCATTATATCGTCAGGTTTGACCTGTGGCACGCCGTTTTTGATGCATACGTCGCCCACGGTGAGGTAGAGACGTTTGCCGAGAGCGCCGCCTGGATGGAACTTTGCAAAGTCCTCAGCTGTGAATCCGCGCATCTTAAGGAGTGCCACTGCCATGGCGTCGCCCATCACGAGCTGTGCCGTGGTGCTGCTGGTAGGAGCGAGGTTGTTAGGACAGGCCTCACGAGGCACGGTGGTGTCCAAGACGAAGTCAGCCTGGCTCGCAAGATATGACGATTTGTTGCCCACTATGGCAACGAGTTTGTTTTTCCTAATCTTAATAAGAGGTATCAACACCTTGATTTCCGGAGTCTCGCCGCTTTTCGACACTATTATCACCACGTCGTCGTCGCGGATGATGCCGAGGTCACCGTGGATGGCGTCGGCGGCGTGCATGAAGACAGCCGTAGTGCCCGTGGAATTGAGAGTTGCGACGATTTTTTGCGCTATGTTTGCACTTTTTCCGATGCCGGAAACGATAACGTTGCCCTTCGAATTATATATTAATTCGACCACTTTTTCAAAATCATCGGTCAGGAGAGCCTTTAATCCAGTGATTGAATTAGCCTCAGTATCAATGACTTGCAGTGCAATTTCGCGTAAATTTTCCATCTTGAAAAAATTTTTAAAAATTTTCTTGCTTTATTAAAATTAAAAGTTATAACTTTGTAGAAATAACGATGCAAAGATAATGATTATTTTTTAATGCTGAAACTATGGCAAAAATTGATGAAAAAAGTTTACATGATTTGCTGAAGAATGTCTTCGGATTTGACCAGTTCAAGGGCAACCAGAAGGCCATCATTAAGAGCATTCTGTCGGGAAACAACACGTTTGTGCTGATGCCGACTGGTGGCGGTAAATCATTATGCTACCAGCTGCCTGCCTTGATGAGCGAGGGCACGACGATTGTGGTTTCACCACTTATTGCCTTGATGAAGAATCAGGTGGATATGATTCGTAACTTCGGCGCTGACACAGGAATAGCCCATGTGATGAACTCGTCGTTGTCGAAAGCCGAGTTGCTGCAGGTGCGCGAAGACCTCGTGAACAAAAAGACTAAGCTGCTTTACGTGGCTCCGGAGTCATTGACGAAAGAGGAAACTCTCGAGTTTCTGCGTGGCCTGAACATCGCTTTCTTTGCCATCGATGAGGCACACTGTATCTCCGAATGGGGACATGACTTCCGTCCGGAATATCGCCGTCTGCGCCCTATCATCAACGCCATCAATCCGAAGCTACCAATCATAGCTCTGACAGCAACGGCGACGGTGAAGGTTCAGCAGGACATCATGAAAAACCTCGAAATCCAAGATGCCAAGATATTCAAATCGTCGTTCGACAGACCAAACCTTTATTATGAAGTACGTCCGAAGACGAAAGATGTGGTAAAAGACATCATAAAATATATAAAATCGAACCCCGGAAAATCGGGAATCGTGTACACGTTGAGCCGTAAGAAAGTGGAGGAACTCGCTGAGACTCTGCAAGTTAACGGCATCAAGGCGTTGCCATACCATGCCGGTTTGGACAGCCAGACGCGTAAGGAAAACCAGGATAAGTTCCTGATGGAGGAAGTCGACGTCATAGTGGCAACCATAGCATTCGGAATGGGCATCGACAAGCCTGATATCCGTTTTGTGATACATCATGACATCCCTAAGAGCCTTGAAGGCTACTATCAGGAGACAGGACGTGCCGGTCGTGACGGCGGAGAAGGCAACTGCATCGCTTTCTACGACTACGAAGACATCCATAAACTTGAGAAATTCAACAAAGGCAAGAACGTAGCGGAACAGGAGATTGCACGCGAGCTGTTGAATGAGACAGTGACATACGCCGAGTCGCCGGTGTGCCGCCACAAGCTGCTGCTGCATTATTTCGGCGAGGAATACGACAAGGAAAACTGCGGCGCATGCGATAACTGCCTCAATCCGAAGGTTCGTTTCGACGGTCAGGAAGACATCAAACTCGTCATCGAGGCGGTGCTTGCGACAAAACAGCTGTTCAAAACCAAACATATCTCTGAACTCCTTGCAGGCAAAGAGACTGGCGACATCAAGACAGCGAAACACGACACCAATGAATATTTCGGTGCCGGTGATGACCACGATGAGAAATATTGGACCTCGATAATACGTCAGGCTTTGGTTAACAAGCTGTTAGTCAAAGATATAGACAATTACGGAATCCTCAAAGTGCCGAAAGAAGGCAAGGATTTCGTCAAGAAACCATACCCTGTGATGGTGGCGATGGATCACGACTATGACAAGACTGACGACGACGAATTTGATGAGGAAAGAGTGGCACTTTCAAAGGACTCAGGCACAGATAAGACATTGTTCTCGATGCTGAAAGACCTCCGAAAGACCATCGCGAAGAAGAAAAATCTGCCGCCGTTCGTCATTTTCCAGGATCCGTCGTTGGAAGACATGGCAATTCAGTATCCTATCACGATGGAAGAGTTGACACAGATTGCAGGTGTCGGCGCTGGAAAGGCACAGAAATTCGGTCAGCCGTTCATCGACCTAATCAAAGAATACGTTGAGGAGAACGAAATCACCCGTCCGAATGACATGGTGGTGAAGTCGGTAGTGAACAAATCGGCGTTGAAAATCAGTATTATACAGAATATCGACAAGGAAATTCCTCTTGAAGACATCGCTTATTCAAAGAACCTCGAGTTCGATGAACTCTTGACAGAAATCGAGAGCATCGTGGCAAGTGGAACGCATCTCGACATCAGATATTACACCCGCGACAACATCGACCAGTATCATCAGGAAGACATCATCCAATATTTCAGGGAAGCTGAATCAGACGACCTTGAGACGGCGATGCGGACTCTTGGCGAGAACGAATACGAGGAAGAGGAAGTGCGTTTGATGAGGATACAGTTCCTGTCGGAGGTCGGAAACTAATGAAAAAACTATTGCTTTTATTGTTCGTCATTTGCCTGTTTTTCAGTTGCGAAAGCGACAAGAAGAAACAGGTGCCGGCGGTGTTTCTGTCTGAGCCTCAGATGGTTGACATCATGACTGATGTTCAAATCATGGAAGCTACGATAAGCTACAAGAAAAACGTTAACCAGAAGACGGCGTATCTGAAAACTATAGGTTACGACACGCTTTTTGCGCATCACGGCATCACAGATTCTATCTTCACAGAGAATATGACTTATTACTATGAGGTTGAGCCTCAGGTATTTATAAGGATTTTAGATTCTGTAGAGATGCGTCTGACCAAGATGAAGAATTAGTGGAAATGTTCGTAGACAATCTTCGCCTTTGCCGGGCCTATGATGTCGCTAAGTTTTTGTAAATCAGCGGATTTGATGTTTTTTACCGATTTCAGTTCGAGAAGCAGTTTCTCGGCTGTTGTCTTTCCTATTCCTTTTATTTCGTTGAGTTCGGAGTGCACGAAGCCCTTCTCGAATTGTTTGCGGTGGAACGAGATTGCGAAGCGGTGCACCTCGTCCTGGATATGCATGAGAAGGTGGAAAACCTCCGAATTAGGCTTCATCTGCACCACGCGAGGCGGGAAACCGAATAAAAGTTCATTTGTGCGGTGACGGTCGTCTTTGGCGAGACCTGCAATCGGGATGTTGATATGCAGTTCATCTTCAATGACTTGGCGTACGACTTCCATTTGACCTTTGCCGCCATCGGTGATGATGAGATTGGGCAGTTCCTTACCTTCTTCCAAGAGACGCGAATAGCGGCGGCGCACTACTTCTTTCATTGAGGCGTAGTCATCGGGACCCTCGACAGTTTTGATGTTGAAATGACGGTAACCGGCCTTGTTTGGCTTGCCGTTGACGAACTGCACCATGCCAGCAACGGCGTAGTCGCCTTGGAAATTCGAGTTGTCGAAACATTCGATGACAGCCGGAGGCTCAGGTAGATGCAAGTCTTTCTGAAGCTCCGCCAAGATACGTTTGGAATGACGCTCGGGGTCAACCAAAGAACGCAGTTTCTCGGTCTCGAAACGATATTGTTTGGCGTTGCGGGTCGAAAGAGACAGAATCTCGAGTTTTTCACCTTTTTTCGGAATGGTGAACTTCACGTTTTCCAGTTCCATGTCGAGTTTCAGCGGCACGATGATTTCTTTGACGGAGCTCTCAAAACGTTGACGTAACTCAATGATTGCCAATGATAAAAGCTCTTCCTGCGACTCTTCCAACTTTCGTTTCATCTCTATTGAAAACGACTGAATTATAGCGCCTTGGATAATGCGCATGTA
>JAGCFU010000038.1 GCA_017649945.1 Bacteroidales bacterium
GCGCCGGATTTCATTAGGGAGGCGTTAGGTTCGTAGAGGTAGCGTTTTATTTTTGGCGCATAATCAGAGTTCGCGGAGCTTTCAGAATGCTCAGAGAACTCGAATAATTGTGCCGATTTTAAATCATTTCCAACAAAATTCAAACAAAAATATTTTATTTCATCATCAAATCCCGGTTTGATCTTTATCAAAATCTCCTTGCATTCGTTTTTTACTGAAACGATGTGGATTTCTGAAATGTTTTTCAATTCGTTGGTAATCAAGGAAATATCCAGCATCGGGGAGGCCTTGATTAAAAATGATGGTTTACGGGGAGACATTTCAGGAAACGTCTCTACAAGTTTCACAACATCCGGGCTGCAATCGTGCAACGAAACCATTTTTCGGTTATATATATCCCTTCGGGCTGGGTCGATGAAAACCAAATCAAAATTTTGATTTTTTGATAAGAATGATTCGGAATCTTCATTTACAACCGTGATCTTTCGTCCTAAAACCGTAAAATTATGTTCCGCCAAATCACACAGTTCCTTCTGATTTTCAACATAATAGGATGTCTTGAATTGCTCCGAAAGGAAATATGAATCGATACCGAGACCACCTGTCAGGTCGACAAAGACATCACCACCTTCGATGATAGAAGCTTTGTATTTCGCGGTAAGTTCGGAAGAACATTGCTCTATCGAGAGATGTCTTGGAAACAGCAAATCGGGATTCGATGCCCAAGAAGGCACTTTCTTCGACAGAAGTTGTCGTGCCTCTATCTGATTGAGCACCAATACCTTATCTACATCATCAGGAAACTTCTGCAACGCCAGCTGGCGCACGTCATCCTTCAGATGCGACTCAATGAAATCACGGGTTGCTGTATTCATCAGCTTTTCAAAACGTTATTGTTTTTCCTACGGAAATTGAAAAACAAAACCGTGAACAACATCGTGATGCAGCCTGCTATTATCGTGGCGACAGTACCCGAAAAGCCCACACCTTCGACGTATTTTCCGGCAGGGAATTCGATAATATATGTCATTGTGACCATCGTCATGAACATCGCAGGGATGAGGCTGACGAGATAATATTTCTTCTCCTTGGCGAGATAAACCGTTATAGCCCAAAGAGTTACCATCGCAATCACCTGGTTCGCCCAAGCAAAATAACGCCAAATCATATCGAATCCCGACGTGTCGGCGAGACTGTAAACCAACACGACCGCTGTCACGACGAACATCGGGATGGCAACGATGAGACGGTTTTTAATGGGCTTCTGGTCATAGTGCAGGAAGTCGGCTATGATGAGACGCGCCGAGCGAAGCGCCGTGTCGCCAGAAGTAACAGCTGCCGAGATGACGCCGAGAATTGTAATTAATGCAATAGCTGGGGTAAACCAAGTGTTGGCGATAATGCCGACAACAGCCACTCCACTCTTACCCGTAACGTCGACAACGCTGTCAGGACCGAAGAAATATGCCGCAGCGGCCGCCCATATCAAGGCAACCACACCTTCAGTAATCATCGCGCCGTAGAAAATGCTGCGTCCCTGCTTCTCGTTGACCATGCAACGTGCCATGAGAGGCGACTGCGTGGCATGAAAACCGGAGATAGCGCCACAAGCAATGCTGATGAACATCATTGGGAATATCGGACTGTGAGCCGCATCCGGATGACGGTTGTATAACCCGCTCCAAATCTCAGGAATTTCAGGCTTATAAATGATAAACGCCACGAAGATAGCGACCGCCATTCCCAACAGCAAAAATCCGAAAACAGGGTATATCTTTCCGATGATTTTGTCTATAGGCAACAGAGTGGCTATCAGGTAATAAACCAAGATGATGGCGACCCAGATATATGGGCTGAAATTCGGGGTGAAGTTGTTGATTAACAATATCGCAGGAGTGTTTACAAATACCACGCCAACCAAAACCATCAGAATTATCAATAATATACGCATGAACTGTTTTACGCCGTTGCCGAGGTACATTCCGTGAATCTCTGGCAGACTCGCGCCTTTGTTTCTCAAAGAAATCATTCCTGAAAGGTAATCATGAACGGCACCCGCAAAGATGCTTCCGAACACAATCCACAGAAACGAAGCCGTTCCGAACTGCGCACCCATGATGGCACCGATGATTGGTCCAACACCTGCAATATTCAAAAACTGAATCAGGAAGATACGCCACGGCTTCATAGGAACGTAGTCGACGCCGTCGGCCATAGTGACAGCCGGAGTCTCACGTTTCGGATCAGCGCCAAAAAGCCTATCGATAATCTTTCCGTAAATCAAATAGCCGATAATCAAAACGGCTAGAGCAATAAAAAATGTTATCATAATTTTTTATTTTTGTCCGAATTCCATTAAATAAGCTTTAATAAACTCATCGATTTTACCGTCCATCACGGCCTGCACGTTGCTGGTCTGGTAGTTGGTGCGATGGTCTTTCACGCGGCGGTCGTCGAACACGTAAGAGCGGATCTGCGAGCCCCACTCTATCTTCTTCTTCGACGCCTCTATCTTGTTTTTCTCCTCCATGCGGTGCTGCAGCTCCTTGTCGTACAGCTGTGATTTCAGCAGTCGCATAGCGTTTTCCTTGTTTTTCGGCTGGTCGCGAGTCTCAGTGTTTTCAATCAAAATCTCTTCTTCGTGACCGTCGTAAGGGTCTTTGTATTGATATCTCAGACGCACTCCAGACTCCACCTTGTTCACGTTCTGACCGCCTGCGCCGCCACTGCGGAATGTGTCCCATGTCAGACGCGACGGGTCGATGACTATCTCGATGGTGTCGTCGATGAGAGGCGTCACAAACACTGAGCTGAACGATGTCATTCGTTTGCCTTGTGCGTTGAATGGCGACACACGCACGAGACGATGCACTCCGTTCTCACCTTTGAGGTAACCATAGGCATAATCGCCGTCAATCTCCATTGTGCATGACTTGATGCCGGCGTCGTCACCTTCCAAAATATTACTGATTCTCACCTTATAGTTATGAGCCTCAGCATAGCGCATGTACATACGCATGAGCATGTCGGCCCAGTCCTGCGACTCTGTTCCGCCTGCGCCTGCGTTGATTTTCAGCACACAGCTCATCGAGTCGGCCTCGTCGTGAAGCATGTTACGGAACTCAAGGTCTTCAACGAGTTTTATCACGTCGGCATATTGCTTGTCGACTTCCTCTTCCGTCGCCTCACCTTCTTTGGCGAAATCGTACAACACTCCGAGGTCGTCATTGGCTTTCACAATCTCGTCATACGATACAACCCAACTCTTCACGTCGCGGATTTGGCGCATGATTACCTTGCCGTTTTTCGGGTCGTCCCAGAAACCGTCGGCCTTCGTCTTCTCTTCCAATTCAGCTATTTTCGACAGTTTGGTGTCGATGTCAAAGATACCTCCTCAAGGCATCAATCCTCTTACTTAACTCTTTTATACTGTCTAAAGTGACCATAATAATACAAGGTGTTGTTTTTTATTTAAAATTTAAAGATTCAAAATTCAAAGATTTAAAATTCAAAGATTTAAATCCATTTTTTTGCAAAAATAGTAAAAAGTTTTAGACTTGTTATTTTTTCTTTAATAATTTCTTGAACTCTTTTTGTGCTTTTGCCATCTGTTTTTGAAAGTCGGGGCTTGTCTGAAGACGGGCGTATCCGATGCTTGCTCCGGAGCGTGTCGCGTCGATGTCGCTCTGCCAATGTGCTCCAGTGATGACGCGGTTCTCGCAATACAGCCATGCTCGGCTGAATATGGCAGCGGCTGCATCCGGATTGATTTCAGAGAGAAGCAATGCCGTTGTCCAACTGCGCATGGTGTGTCCCGACGGATAGCTGCCTTCGTTGGCGAACTCCTTGTCGCTCTCCATGAAAGGCTCCTCATGGAAATACACGAACGGACGTGTGCGGTGATAATATGCCTTCGGTGCCACACGCATCTGATCGACAGTGGCGAGACTGTTGGTGATGAGTTTCCAAATCTCGGGGGTGCCTTTTTCGGAAATCTCGAGTCCAAACGGTACGCTCAGCTCAGCCAGCAATGCCTCGTATGTCCATACAGCGTCACGTTTAGCCATTTCGGCGCGCTCGGTGTCAAAGCGTTGCAGCTTGCCCCACATGTAACGAAGGATATCGTAGCTGAATGCTTCCGCCGTGCTGTCAGGCGGTGCCGGCAAGCATTGTATCAGATCAGGCATCTCCTCAGTGGTGAAATACGTCGTCGGCTGATAGCTCTGAGCGTTGACATTCCAAAAACATCCTACGATTAGGATAAGCGTTAAAATCGAAATTGATAAATGTTTTGTTTTCATAGTTTCTAATAATATCATTTATATATTTAAAGATTTCTTCACTTCGTTTCGCTCGCAATGAGGCGAAGAGTTTCCCAAACCAATCCCGGCTCGTAGCCTTTCTGAATGGCATATTGCGCAAGTTTTGCCTTCTTTTTATATGGGTCGGACTCGTTGATTTTCTTAGCTTTCAAGACTTTTATCAATTCGTCTTTATAGATTTCAGGATCGATTTCCGACAATGCATTGACAATTATTTCATCGCTGATACCTTTCATTTTCAGCGACATTTTAATCTTGTTGACCCCCCATTTCTTAAGATGAATCTTGCTTCTCACGAAGGTGGAGGCATAACGCTCATCGTCGAGATAGCCTTCGTCTAAAAGGAGTTGCATGATTTTTCCCTTGTCGGAATCGGGTATGTCGAAGGTAGCAAGCTTGGTCCTCACCTCCTGCGTGCACCGGTCCTGATATGCGCAATAGTGCAACACCTTTTTTAATATTATATCGCGATTCAGTTCCATCAGAAATTTCCGTAAAGTCGTTTTATCCAGTCGGCCTTGCCCATTTTTCGGAGAGTTTGCTTCACCCACTGGCGGTTTTCGTTTTTATACCAGAAGAAAAACCGTTGCTGAGCGAGTTTGTCTTCTTTGTTTTTCGCCACAAAGACAGGTTTTAGGGTGTATGGGTCGTAGCCCGAATAATATATTTCAGTCGCGAGTGTCATCGGGGTTGGCGTGAAGTCCTGCACCTGCTCAAGGTGATAGCCTAACTCCTTGGTTTTCACCGCAAGTTCTGCCATATCCATCAAAGTACATGCCGGATGACTCGATATAAAATAAGGTATCAGCTGCTGGTTGAGATGATATTTCTCGTTGACCTGGTCAAAACGTTTTTTCAGTTTATTGAACAGCGAGAACGGCGGCTTGCGCATGAGTCTCAACACGTTATCGCTCACCTGTTCAGGAGCTACTTTCAGGCGGCCGCTCACATGACGGCGCATCAGCTGCTCAAAATATTCATCATACCCGAGTTTTCCGTCAGGGTCGTCGTTGGTAAGGAAAAGGTCGTAACGGATACCCGAGCCTATGGTCACCTTTTTTATATTAGGGTTCTTGTCGATTTCTTTGTAAAGCTCGATAAGCGGATGATGGTCGGTGTTCAGGTTTTTGCAGATATTCGGCTGGATGCAAGTCGGACGCACGCATTTCTCGCACAGTGACTCGTCTTTTCCGCGCATTCGGTACATGTTAGCCGACGGACCACCCAAATCGCTGATGTAACCTTTGAAATCAGGCATCTGCGTCACTTGTTCGACCTCTTTTAAAATCGACTCCTTGCTCCTCGAAGCCACGAATTTCCCTTGGTGCGCCGATATTGTGCAAAAGGCGCAGCCGCCGAAGCATCCGCGATGGATGTTCACCGAATGGCGAATCATCTCGTAAGCCGGTATCGGACCGCGCTTGGCGTATTTCGGATGCGGCATGCGAGTGTACGGCAGGTCGAAGGCAGCGTCGATTTGAGCTGTTGTATAGGTAGTATAAGGAGGATTGATGTAAAGAGTGTAATTTCCTACATCCTGCAATAATCTCGCAGCGTGTTTTTTATTCGACTCCTCCTCCACATGCTTGAAATTCGAGGCGTAGAGTTTCTTGTCTTTCAGGCAAACCTCATGCGACACGAGTTTTATATCTTGCCATTGAGAATCAACATGTTGCGATTTCTTTTTCAAAAAAAACGTCTGCGGAATATCGGTGATTTCGTCGATTTTCTTTCCTGCATCCAAAGCCTTTGCTATCTCGACATTGGCAAGTTCTCCCATGCCATATATGCCCATATCAGCCTGAGAATCAACGAGAATACTCGGTTTCAAAGAATCCGACCAGTAGTCATAATGCGTCACACGGCGCAACGAGGCCTCAATTCCGGCTATCACAACGGGAACATCAGGATAGAGTTGTTTCAGTATCTTGGAATAAACGGTCGTGGCGTAATCAGGACGGAATCCGGCCTCACCGCCTGGGGTGTATGCATCGTTGCTACGCAGGCGTTTGTTGGCGGTGTAGTGGTTCACCATCGAATCCATGGAGCCCGACGAGACACCAAAGAAAAGACGCGGTTTGCCGAATTTGCGGAAGTCGCGAAGGTCGTCACGCCAGTTAGGCTGCGGAATGATGCCGACTTTGTAGCCTTCTTTTTCAAGTGTGCGTCCGATGACAGCAGTTCCGAACGATGGATGGTCGACGTATGCGTCGCCGGTGACGAGCACAATATCAAGCTCGTTCCATCCTCTCAGGTCGGATTCCTTCTTCGTTATCGGAAGCCACTTTAAATCCATATTTTATTTAACGGCGTCATTAAAGAACTTTGTCAAACCCTCTCTCGCATCCTTCAGTTTGGCATACCATTCCTGAGCTGAATTCTGTCCTACTACGTCGGTGACGTATTTCACCGCTATGAACGGAATTCCCATATTGCGACAGACATCAGCCACAGCGTATGATTCCATATCAATGACATCGCCTTCAATATCGGTGCCTTGAGTAATGAAGCTGTCGCCCGTGTTGCAGGTGCCAATCAATTTCGCATGATCCATCAGATGTTCAGATAGAAAAATACGATTGATCGCATCTCTGTCGAACTCTATCTCCGAAATCACACCATCGAGGGTAACATTGCGTAAATCTCTGTCAACGAAACTGTTACAGACGATGATATCGCCTACTTTGTGATTCAACGTGCCGGCAGAGCCTAAGTTTATCACCACGTCGGGATGATATTCGCAGATGGCACGCATCGTATGCATGGCAGCATTCACCTTGCCTATGCCGGTTTCAACATAAATCACCTCCGCATTAGGGATGTTAACCTCAATCTTTTCCTCAGGAATTGCGTAAACCAATAAAATCTTCATAATTAAAAGCAGTTTCATAGCATATTCATTGTTATATATGTCATCGTTTCAATTCCAATTCTCATTGCATTTTCATCAATATTAAAATTAGACGTATGTTGTTTGGCCTTGATGCCTTTTTCAGGATTTGAAGTACCGAGGCGATAGAAACATGCCGGGATTTTCTGCGAATACCATGCGAAGTCCTCGGCGGTCATCAGCTGAGGCAGATCCTTCACCTTGTCTTCTCCCAAAATCTCTTTTGCGAAAGCGGCACATTTCTCAGTCAGTTTCACGTCGTTTTTCAACGACGGATAGCCCTGTTCAATGAAGACATCTGCCTCGCAACCGTATTCAGATGCAATATCTTTTGAAACATTTAAAATATTGTCTTTCAATAATTTACGTTTTTCTTCATCGAAAGTGCGCATCGTACCTTTCAGATTCACCTCTGACGGAATCACATTGTAAGTGCCGTCAGCGACGATGCTTCCAAAAGCCAACAAAACATCTGATTTACAATTTTCAGGATACAATTCCGACAATTTCGCGACGATTTTCGCAGCAGCTAGCAACGCGTTGTCGCGCTCAGCGGGTTTCGCGGCATGGCCTCCCCTGCCTTTCACGATTATGTTGACCTCGTCTGATGAAGCCATGTAAGGACCGGCGTGGAAACCGACTTCGCCACAAGGCAAATCAGGATAGACATGCTGTCCGATAATTAAGTCGACATCGTCGAGGACACCTTCTTTTATCATTAATGAAGCACCGCCAGGCAGTTTCTCCTCACCCGATTGGAAAATCAGCTTTATCGTGCCAGAGAATTTATCTCTTAAATCATTGAGGATGAAAGCGGTTCCAAGCAACATCGCTGTGTGTGCATCGTGACCGCAGGCGTGCATCACGCCGTCGTTGACTGAACGATAAGGAAGGTCGGTGGTTTCGTGGATTGGAAGGGCATCCATATCGGCACGTAAAGCGACCGTTTTATTTGACGGCTTACCTTTTATTGTCGCCACAACACCAGTGCCGGCGATTTCCGATTGAAACTCAATATTTTTTGAAGCAAGACATTTTTTCACGAGTTCAGCAGTATTTCTCTCGCAAAAACTCAGTTCGGGATGCTGATGAAGCTGTCGGCGGATTGCCACAACCTCATCGAAATACGCGTCACACTTGGATTTTATCAGCTGCTTCATTTTTAATTTTATTTTTGCAAAAATAAAAAAAATATTAGTACCTTTGCACACCCATTTAAAAGAGTCGAAAAAATAAATTTTAAATATAAAAGAAAACGAACATGAAAAAAGAAGTTAAATTTAGTCTTGTCTACCGCGACATGTGGCAGAGTTCAGGTAAATACGTGCCTCGCAAGGACCAGCTGGAACAGATTGCGCCGCTCATCATCGACATGGGATGCTTCGACCGCGTTGAAACCAACGGTGGTGCCGCCGAACAGGTCAACCTGCTTTACGGCGAGAACCCGAACCCGTCGGTGCGTGCCTTCACTGCAGCTTTACACAAGGGAGGCATTGAGTGTCACATGCTTGACCGTGCTCTCAACGCATTGAGAATGAACCCGGTACCTGCCGACGTGCGTCAGTTGATGTACAAAGTCAAGAAAGCTCAAGGCGTAGACATCACACGTATTTTCTGCGGTCTGAACGATGTCAGAAACATCATCCCGTCGATTCAGTGGGCCAACGAAGCAGGCATGATTTCGCAAGCTGCAATGAGTATCACCTATTCGCAGGTGCACACCGCCGAGTATTACATGAATATGGCCGACCAACTCATCGCAGCAGGCGCAAAGGAAATCGCATTGAAAGACATGGCCGGCGTCGGTCGTCCCGTCACATTAGGCAAGATTGTCAACCATATCAAGACACAGCACCCGGAAATTAAGGTGCAATACCACGGTCACACCACCCCTGGCCTCTCGATGGCATCAATGCTCGAGGTGTGCAAGGCCGGCTGCGACTACGTCGACGTGGCAATGGAGCCGCTTTCATGGGGCACCGTGCATCCTGACGTCATCAGCGTACAGGCGATGTTGAAAGACGCAGGTTTCCTCGTGAAAGACATCGACATGAAGACTTACATGGCTGCACGCAGCATGACACAGAGTTTCATTGACGACTTCCTCGGATACTGGATCGACCCACGCAACCGTTACATCAACTCGTTGCTGTTGGGATGCGGCCTACCAGGTGGCATGATGGGCTCATTGATGGCCGACCTCAAGCCGGTGCACGCAGCAATCAACATGAACCGTAAAAATCAAGGTCTTCCGGAGCTCAGCGAAGACGAGATGCTCGTCGAACTGTTCCAGGAAGTGCAGGATATCTGGCCTAAACTCGGCAACCCGCCATTAGTGACGCCATTCAGCCAGTACACCAAGAACATCGCCTTGATGAACCTCTTCGCGATGAGCAAGGGCGAGCCTCGTTACGAGACATCCATCGACCCTGCCGCATGGGACATGATTCTTGGCAAGGCAGGAAAACTCCCGGGCACTTTGGCACCTGAAATAGTGGAACTCGCAAAAAAGAAAGGCTTTGAGTTCTTCACAGGCAATCCTCAGGACAACTACCCGAATGCACTGCCTCATTTCATCGAAATGATGGAAAAAGAAGGCTGGGACCGCGGTCAGGACGACGAAGAGTTGTTCGAGTTCGCAATGCACGAGAAACAATATCGTGAATATAAGTCAGGCGAGGCAAAACGTCGTTTCAACCAGGAACTCGAGGCAAAGATGCAGGCCAAAGCCGAAAAGAGCGGTATGACCGTCAACCTCGACGATCTGAGAAAGATGCGTCATCCGAACGCCGAAGCCATCACATCACCGGTGAGCGGCCGAATAATTTGGGAACTCGACGCATATGAGAAGTCGATTCCGCCTGCGACAGGCACCAAATACAACGAAGGCGACACCTTATGCTATGTACAGACACCTTACGCACCTGAAGCAGTAATCTGTAACTGGAGCGGAAAGATTGTGGACGTGGTAGCAGAACAAGGCAAAGTCGTAAAGAAAGGCGACATTTTAGCGTTTATCGAGAAATAAGGATAAGAAAGGATTAGAGGGATAAGAAAAGATAAGGAGGATAAAATTTATCCTCCTTATCTTTTCTTATCAGCGAAGCGCTTATCCTTTTTAAAGATTCGTTTTCACGAAACCTTTAATCTCTTCTTTTGTAGCGTTCACACCAAAAACCTTGGCCGGTTTCAGATACCAAACATCGTTATGCTGTTTGAACAACGCCTCACCGCCGCCGGTGATGTTCAGCATTATCACATCGTTGGCGTTAACTTGTTTGTTTTCAATGGCCTGTATGAGCGATGCCGTTGCAACACCGGCGGCGTGGTAGATGTCGACACCTTCGAGCTCCTTGAACATATCGCATGCCTTCTGTGCTTCGTCGTTTGTCACCGCGAACATGTCGCCGTGGGTGTCTTCGAGAGCGTCGAAGAGTCCGCCAGCCAGTGAATAAGGCGGTTTTCTGTTTGACAAAACCTTGGCGCAAATCTCGCTTGCGTCTTTTCGTGCCTGCTCCGCATCATAAGGCAGCAGCGCCCTCGAATGTGCCTTCCACGCATCGTACATCGGGGTGAACGGCTTATTCTGTGAGACATAAAGTTTCGCTTTGTTCGTGCCGAATCTTCCGTCCTCAATGAAACGCAGGTTGGCTTCCCATGCAGCGATGGCTCCTGTTCCGCTTCCGACAGCCTGGAAATAGAAGTCCGGAATACGCCCGATGAACGTCACTGCCGATATCATGGTGGTACTCATTCCATCACGGCGAGCGATGTTCTTGGCGCCGCCTTCTGCAAAGAACCCGTCCATCTCGCAAACGACATTTCCAAGGTTGATAGCGTCGAAATAATCGCTGCCGTGCTCGGTGCAAAGCAGTTTCACACAAGGGTTGAGAGGTTTCTCAAACCACAAAGCGTCGATGTTGTCTTCAGGAACTGTAAGCAACAACTTGATATTATTGTCGGAGCACACTTGAGCGAAGGCACGCGCGGTGTTACCTGCCGATGACACCACCATCACCTGCTCGCGAAGCTTGTCATCGAGACGCGCGCACACCGAATATGCCTCAGTCTCCTTAAATGAACAAGTACGCATCCTGGCACCAATCGCAGGGTAATATCCGTTGAAAGTGATATATAAGTTCTTGAGGCCCAACTTTTTCGCCAACTTCTCGCTCTTATATGTCACCGGACAAGAGGCACCTTTCAAAAGTTTCTTCAGAGGCATCCAGTCGGCAAAACGATATAATCCGCCGTTCTCCTCTTTCACCTCAAGTTGTTTCTTCTCATAAATCGCACGGATCAGACTCGGTTTCTCACTGTTCGGAAAATCGAGCATCCATCCTGAATCTTCGCAAACGCGGCCGCCAGCAACGCATTGCACCTGATATTTTGTTGGTTTGAAAGTCATAAAAAAACACACTAATTCAAGGTCGCAAAGATAGTAAAATATTTTACTAATTTTAAAAAAATATGAAATTTTTATTTTTTATTTAAATTTATTTATAGAAATCATTATTTTTGTGCATCGAAAATGAGAAAAATTAACACTATGAAAAACTTAAAGTACACTTTTTTATTAGCATTTGCTACGCTTTTCGCAATTTCAGCGCAGGCTCAGAAAGAAGAAAAACCGGTTTATCAGATAACTGATGATGTAGAGGTACCTCATACCATCGTGCAGAACCAGGCAAAGTCAGGCACATGCTGGTGTTTTGCCGGCACAGGCTTCGTCGAGGCTGAGATTTTGAGAAAATACGACGTGAAACTCAACCTTTCGGAGATGTTCTTCGTGCGTTGGGCTTACACCAAGAAATTCGACCGTTTCGTGCAGCTTCACAGCGCCACCAACCTCAGCTGCGGCGGCGAGGTGTTCGACGTGCTCTACGCTCTTAACGATGCCGGCATGATCACCGATGAGGCCTATAGCGGACTCGTCATCGGCGACGACAGACATAATCACTCGGAGCTCCAGAAAGCGGTTGAAGGCTATGCCAAAATTGTCACACAGAAAAGCAACGGCCGCATACTCTTTGAGACTTATCCGAAGGTTTTAAACGGAATCCTCGATGGATATCTCGGTGAGGTTCCTGAGAAATTTGAATACGAAGGCGCGAAATACAGTCCAAAATCATTCGCGGAGAAATATAAACTCGACATCAACGAGTATGTGCAGTTCGCCTCATTCATGGATAAAGAGATGTACAAGCCGTTCCTCGTCATGATCCCTGACAACTGGACATACACCATGACTTACAACATGGGTTTCGACGAGATGATGGCCGAGGTCGACAACGCCTTGAACAACGGCTACACAGTAGGCTGGGCACAGGATGTCAGCGACAAAGGCTTCTCACGCAAAGACGGTCTCGCCATCGTTCCTGAAGACGACGTCAACAAGATTCGCGAAAGCAACCCGAAGGCTTTCAAGAAGATGACCGACGAGGAAATCATTGAGAAACAGTATGCTTTCGAGTTTGTGATGCCTGAAAAGACCGTCACCGACGAGATGCATCAAAGAGCTTACAACGACTGGAGCACCGGCGACGACCACAGCATGCTGCTCGTCGGCATAGCACACGACCAGAACGGTAACAAATATTATAAGGTAAAGAACTCATGGGGCGAGAGCGGTCCTTACAAAGGCTACTGGTACTGCTCCGAACAGTTTGTGAAGCTCCACACAGTGTTCTTCACAGTCAACAAGGCCGCATTTACCGACGGAATGAAAGACAAATTATCAATCAAATAATTAAATATTAAACAAATGAAATTCAAACATTTTTTAATGGCAGCAGCTATGTTAATTAGCGTGCCAACATTCGCACAAGCTCCTGAAAAGGACGCAAAACCAGAAGAAGAAGGTTACAAATTCGAGGTCATCAAGGAATTACCTGTGACTTCAGTGAAAGATCAGAACAGAGCCGGCACATGCTGGTGCTACTCAACACTCGGTTTCTTCGAGGCGGAATTGCTCCGTATGGGCAAGCCTGAGTACGATTTCTCAGAGATGTACATCGTTTACAAGACTTATCAGGACCGCGCTGACCGTCATGTCCGCACACACGGTGACGTCTCTTATTCAGAAGGCGGCTCGTTCGGCGATGTCATGTACGCCATCAAACATTACGGCCTCGTTCCGGATGTGGAGATGAGAGCAGGTCAGATGCACGGCGACAGCCTCACCGACTTCTCAGAATTCTCAGCAGTGAGCGGCAGATTCCTTGAAGGTGTTGTCAAGACCAAGAAATTACAGCTCGGCACCGACGAGAACCACACTCCGCTTTGGAAGAACGCTTTCAACGGCATCCTCGACGCATATATCGGAACATGCCCGGAGAAGTTCACCTACAACGGCAAGGAATACACTCCAATGTCATTCGCTGAGTCAACAGGTCTGAACATGGACGACTATGTCAACCTCGCATCATTCGCACACCAGCCATGGTATGAGCCATTCGTCATCGAGGTTCAGGACAACTGGCGCTGGGGCAAGGCATACAACCTCCCAGTCGACGAGTTCATGGAGGTGATGAACTACGCTATCGACAACGGCTACCCGATCGCATGGGGCGCTGACGTCAGCGAGAGCGGCTGGCTCAGAGGCAAAATGGCAGGCGTTTGCGTGCTCCCAGACCTCAAAAACCAGGCAGCCGACAAATCAGGAACAGACTTCGCACACTGGAACGGCCTCAGCGCAGCTGACCGCCAGAGAGAAGCTATGAGCAAGCCTACTCCACAGCGCTGGGTCAACGACCAAGACCGTATCGACGCTTACAACAACTACGAGACAACCGACGACCACGGCATGGTGATCTACGGCAAGGCAAAAGATCAGATCGGCAACATCTACTTCATGGTGAAGAACTCATGGGGCGATGCAGGCAACTACAACGGCAACTGGTATGCTTCAGAAGCATTTGTACGCTACAAGACATTGAACTATGTCGTTCATAAGAACGCTCTTCCAAAAGCTATTAAGAAAAAACTTGGTATCAAGTAATGTATAAATTTAACCTTTAATTAATAAAACTATGAAAAAGTTATCATTTTTGATGATGGCATTGTTCTTAGGAGCAATCGCCTTCGGCCAAGCTGAGAAAGCCACAGAAAACACAGCTATCGACCAGTACGGCAACAAAGTTGATGTGAAACAAGTGACTGCCACAGAACGTGACGGTATCCTTGTCTTCGAATCACAAGACAAAGAGTACAAATTCTGGTTTGACTCCAGAGTACAGGTCGATTTCGGCAACTATTGGGGTGAACAGTCATGGGCCGACAAAATCGGTGACGGTGCCAGCATCCGCCGCGCACGTTTCGCCGTGAAAGCTCAGATCACAAAAGAATGGTACGGTGAGGTCGATATGGAACTCGCCAACGGTTCATTCGAACTGAAAGACGCTATCGTCCGCTACACAGGACTCGAGCACTGGCAGTTCAGCGTAGGTAGCCAGAAACCAGACTTCTCATTATCACGTAACACCTCATCACGTTACCTCGAATTCATGGAACGCCCGATGGCTGTCAACGCATTTGCTCCAAGCCGTCACCTTGGTCTCTTCGCAAAATATTACAACAAATTATTGTTTGTGAGCGGTAGTATTTTATTCCAGGAAATCGAAGGTCAGGAGACACGTGATTATGTTGAGGCAAACAACAAGGATTACGGCATGGACGAAGGCGTTTCATACCTCGGTAAAGTCGTGTTACGTCCTATCAACGAACTTAACCAGGGTATCCACATCGGTGGTGCCTTGATGTATGACACACCTAAGACATCTGACGAGATGGGCGTTTACAGCGCAACACGTTTCAGCTGCCGCAACGCTACCAACATCAACCGTAAGAAATACATAGACACCGACGACATCAAGAACACAGACTACAACCTCATCGCTACAGTGGAACTCGCAGGTCACTATGACGGTCTCCGCATCGAGAGCGCATGGTTGTCAGACTGGACCTACATGAAGAAAGAGACAAACATCGACAAACCTTATCATTTCCAGGGCTGGTATGTAGAAGGCGGTTACCTCCTCCTCGGCGGAAAGCAGAGCTATGACTCAGGAAGCGCCAAGTTCAACCGTACACGTAACGGCCGCAAATGGGGCGACATCGAACTCGCTCTCAAGTATGAGTACATCGACATGAACGACTATGAAGACCGCGGTGCTGACGCTATCTATGGCGGTTCAGCTGAACTCTTCGGCGCAGGCATCAACTTCTACTTCGGCAAAAACGTGAAGATCGCTCTTAACTACCAGTATGTAAACAACGACCGTTATGCTAACGGCAAAGGCAAGCTCTACGTCGGTCGCGACGCTGACGGCAACGCAACGAAGGACTTCACCAAGGTGGTCAACGGCGAAGGAGATGCAGGCGTGAACTATCACATGCTGCTCGGACGTTTCCAGATCGCTTTCTAATTCATAATAATGTGTAACTTAAAAATTGAAAAAATATGAAAAAGATAATGTTTGTGGCTTTGGCCCTTATTCTTGGTCTGACTGCATGCGTAAAAGACAAACAGTATCCAGGCATTACCATCGCTAACGTAAGCTTCAGCCCAACAGCTGTTCAAGACTATGACGACGTGACAGTATCGGCTACCATCTCATGCTTCAGCGATTTCACAGCCAAATTGGTGTACATCATCAATGAAAGCAGTGAAGAAGTCGAGATGATAGGCAACGAAGGCGTCTACACCGCTGTGATTCCTGCACAGCCAGATGGAACAACAGTCAAATTCTATGTGGAAGCAAGCAACAGCGACTTCACAAAGACATCAGCTACTACTGAATACACCGTAGGTGCAGCTGTTATCGATTACAGCGGACTCCGTCTCAATGAATTGAACGGACAAGATCATAAGAAGTTTATCGAGATCTTCAACAATGGTACGGAAGCTATCAACATGAGAGGCGTAACCATCTACAAAGACACAGAAAAACTCGTCTGGACTGGTAAAGCCGAAGTGGTTGTAGAACCAGGCGCATACCTCGTTCTTTACAGCGAAGATGTCATCCTTGACCATCCAGAAATTGATACAACATACTACATCTTCCATAGCGGCCTCTCAGCAAAGAAAAACGTCCGCATCGAGCTCAAGACACCTGTTGGAGATGATATCGACGACTTCAACCTCACACAAATCGAGCTTAACGGCGAAGCATACGGATATTCTGGCAACCAGGCTCCTGATTCATACAGCCGTAACGCTAATGGCGACTGGTACTATTCAGATGCGACACCAAACGCAGAAAACATCGACGGTGAAAACCCGGTTTTAGGTCTTGAAGGTGGCGTCACACCTCCTCCAACACCAACACCTGACATCCACGACCTCATCCTTAACGAGCTCAATGGCGACACCAAGTTCATCGAAATCTACAACAAAGGTGACTTCGACTTGGTTTTGGAAGGCTTGTATATCGAAAAAGATGACAAAGACGCTCCTATCTGGATTGGCGACGGCACCATCACAGTACCTGCCCACGGCTATGTGGTACTTTACAGCGAGGACGTAGTAGCCGATCATCCTGAACTTGAAGGCACAAACTACATCTTCGGTAGCGGCCTCTCAGGCAAGAAGGCTATCCGTATAGCTTTGTTCCTGGCCAACGGCGAACAACTCGATATCTTCACCAGATGTCCTGATGGTGGCACATGGGGCGATGCCATGAGCAACGTCGGTGCCAAGTCATACGCACGCACACCAGACGCTGGCGACTGGAAGCTCGCTGACCCTACACCAGGCGAATCAAACCCTGCAGAAGGTGAAGAAATCCCAATGGAATAACAACTGTACGGGCGGATCTGGCGGTCCGCCCTTTTTAAAAAAAGAAGAAAATGGCAAAAGAAGAAATGAAAATCGGCGAAGTATCAAAGCCGAGATTTGAGTTCCGTTCATTCGGACAATGCTTCTGCGAAGCACATAAACGCATGGCACGCCTCTCAATGCCTGTCCCAGAAAAAGTCTGGGAACGTCTGAGCGACGAAATATATATTATCTCACGTAAAAACGACATCAACAATACCAAGATCCGTGACGGTAAGATGGACATCAAGACATACGTCCAGACTGTCGACGGCCTCGAACAGTGGAATCCTCTCATGAAGGGCGAATTCCCTATCGCTAAGGAAGTCCTCGAGAAAGAAGTGTTCCCGGCTTTCATGGTCGAGATGCCTAAACTCACAAAAGACACCTACACCTACGAAGAGTTCATCGCCATGGTGAAGGCTAACCCTGACTTGGCAGCAGTGCGCGTACATAAACGCCGCTTCGGATACATGGTAAACGACACCATCTGCGAGTTCGGCGAAGTGCTCATCAACGGCGCTAAAATCGTCACCATCAACTCGGAGTCAACAGAGATTGAAGACATCAAAAAGACCATCAAAGAATGCGGCCTCGAAGGTGTCGAGAATATCAACTATTTACAGGCTATCAAGCGTGTCATCGGCATGTCCGACAAACCACTTGCAAACGAATAATAATATGGCACAGGAAATAGAAAAAAAGTTTTTAGTTAAGGGTGACTTCAAATCTGAAGCATTCAAAGCCACACGTATCACCCAAGGTTATCTCTCAAGTGTGCCGGAGCGTACCGTCCGCGTGAGAGTGAAAGGCGACAAAGGATTCATCACCATCAAAGGTATCGGCAATGCATCAGGCGCGGCCCGCTTCGAATGGGAGAAGGAGATTCCTGTCGACGAAGTGCAACAGCTTCTTGAAATCTGCGAGCCAGGCGTCATCGACAAGACACGTTATCTTGTCAAGAACACCGACGGCAAACACACCTGGGAAGTCGACGAATTCTACGGCGACAACGACGGCCTCACAGTGGCTGAAGTCGAGCTCACCGACGAGAACGAGCCTTTCGACAAACCGGCATGGCTTGGCGAAGAAGTCACAGGTGATCCGAAATATTTCAACTCAATGTTGATGAAGAACCCTTATAAAAACTGGAAATAATTAAAATTGGTAATTGTAGAGACGTCATATATGACGTCTCTACGTAACCATAAAAATTTAAAGAATCATGGCATTCGACCCGTTAGATATGAATAATTATAAGGTGGAAAAATTGCCTAAGATGCAGAAATCCTCCTTCGAGCAGTGGATGGCACGCCTCGGCGGACCTATAGCCATCCTCGCCTTCATACTGCTTTACTGGTTCGTCCCGCTCGGTTTCATCGACAATCTGAATCCTGAGACGTTGACACTCAAAGCACTGAAACGATATAACGACATCGGTGGTGAGGCGTTTCTGCGCTCTAACTACGCCATGTTCGCCATATTCATCGCGGGTCTGATACTCTGGATGACAGAGGCGATACCGAATTACCTCACCTCTTTATTAATCATCCTTGGCACTGTGATTTGCAACGTCACAACACAGAAGGAAGCCCTAGCACAGTTAGGACATCCTGTCATGTGGCTGAATATCTTATCATTCGTCTTGGCCAGCATGCTTGTCAAGACACAGTTTGCAAAGCGACTTGCCCTCGCCTTCGTGATAAAATTCGGCAAGAACGCCAAAGGAGTGCTCTGGAGCTTCCTTATCATCAATCTGGTGCTTTCGGCGTTCATCTCAGCCACCACAGTTAAAGCCACCATCATGCTACCTATCTTTATGACGGTTTGCGCCATCTATGGAGCATCTGGCGACCATCGTAACAACTTCGGACGTAACCTCGTGATACAGAACCTGTTCCAGGTCAACGTCGGTGCTAATGCCTTCTACACCGGCAGCGGCGCACACCTTTTGGCAATATCACTCATCGCTGGTTTCGCAGGCAGCTGCGACTTCGGATATTCCGACTGGCTCGTGGCATGCGGACCAATGAGCGTCATAACCCTAGCCGTCGGCCTCATGCTCGGCATCTACATCTTCTTCCCGATGAAGAAAGAAGAACAGAGACCTCAGATCGAAGGCGGCTTGGAACGCCTGAAACAGGAACTCGACGCCATGGGCAAGATGAAAGCCGAAGAATACAAGGCCGTTGGCATCTTTTTCCTCGTGCTGCTCCTCTGGATAACCAAAGGCACCTTCCATAACATCGACGAGACCATAGTAGCTTTGCTTGGCGCTATCTTGGCACTGCTCCCAGGCATCGGCGTGGTGAAATGGAACGACGTCGACATCCCATGGCACCTCATGCTCTTCTCAGCAGGTGCTTACACTCTTGGCTCAGGCCTCAACGCCACTGACCTCCCTAATACCATGGTAAACGCAGGTTTCGACAGCCTCGGCATCACCGAAAACACACCATTCTGGGTGCTCTACGTCATCCTCACCTTCCTGATGCTCTACTCAGGATTAGTGTTCCAAAGCAAAACGATACGCACCATGGTGTTCGTCCCTATCGCACTCGGCGTAGAGGCACGCTTCGGGTTCCCGCTGATGAGCCTCGCTCTGCCTGTGGCAATGTTAATTGAACACGTCTACGTGCTGCCTTTCAACAGCAAACCGGCGGCACTGCTATATAACACGAACATGTACAGCATGACCGATGCCTTCAAATATGGCATCACCATGATGACATTCGCCTGGATACTCATCCTCCTCTGGGGCGAGACCGTCCTCAAATGGATGGGCATAACACCAGGCCTGTTCTTATAAAACATTAAAAAAATGATAGAAATCCAGACAAAAATTCACGATCAGTTTTCCATCGAGTTCAAGGTGGGATTCAGCGGCAGAGACGACGTCAAAATAAACCATTTCGACGTCAACTCCTGGATTTTTATACCTAACGGCCTGTATATCAACAACCACACATACAGCAAAGACCGTTTCTACACCGACATGAAGTCGAACATCCGCCTCATCACCCCTACCTTCGCGCTGAAACAGATGGTGGAAGGTGACGACGCCCCGATTCAACATGTCAAAAAGTCGCTACACGACATTAACGAATTCGAATTCCAGCTAAAACTCTTTGGTTCCATTTTCAAGAGTTCCATCCGCGACGAGTCTGCAGCGATTATCAATGAAAAGAATAACAACATCTTAAGCCAACGTTGCGCCGACTATATCTCCGACCTACAAAACGTCATGCAGTCATATCGCAAAATTTACGACATGATTGACCCGAAAAAAGAAGCGATGTCGGCAAAATTCAGGTTCACAGATGAATTCATCAGTCATCAGATGCAGATCCGCACACTGAAAATCGTAAAGGCTTTACAACATCTCGATGGCATGCATGACACCACAAAAGCCCTGATTGGCGCCATAAAAGCAGAAACGGCATACAAAATCTCGAAAGGTTACAGCCATGTCATCATCAACGATGACGCGAACAACCGCAAGCTTGTTAACCATCACAGCAAGTTGAAAAAATATATCGAAAGTGCTTTGTTTCTCAATGTAAACACCACTCAGGACGGTCAGGCGGTGAAACAGATATCATTCAGCCTCGCCGCCGGCCTTGCTATGATGGTGTATCTACTCATCACCACGCTGTTCCAGAAATATTTGGGCAACTACCCTAACCTGATTTTCTTCATCCTTGTCATTTTCTACATCCTGAAGGACCGTATCAAGGAACTCACACGTTGGATGTTTGCCTATCAGCTGAAAGACAAGTACTACGATAACAAAACTGTCATAAGCATCAAGGACAACCATGTTGGAATCCTCAAAGAAGGTATGGACTTCATCTCAGAGGACAAGGTGCCTGCAGAGGTGATGAAGCTGCGCCGTCGCACCAGACTCGAAGTCGAGAACAAACTCCTCGACGAAAAAATCATACTTTACAGAAAACGTGTGGAGATTGATAACGAAACGCTGCGCAACCAGTACGACTACGAGTTCAAGGGCATCAACGACATCATCCGCTACCATGTCAATTATCTGACTAAGAAAGCCGACAACCCTGAGACACTCATCGACTGTCTCAACGAGGATGGCAACGTGCAGACTATCAAAGCGGAACGCGTCTACACCTTACATTTCGTGCTTCAATTCAAATGGGAAAACCAGATTGAATACCGCGTTTTCCACGTCAACGTGAACCGCAACGGCATAGTCGATATAAGTTAGTAGTTACCAGTTACTTCTAACTCCTAACTTCATACTAGTAACTATTTTTTCATTACCTCAAAGCCTTTACCGTACACTCCCATAACGGTGTTCACCGACACGAAGGCTTTCGGGTCTTCCTGTTTCACTATACGGATGACAGGCTGACATTCAGTCTTGCGAACCACAGCCATCACAATGTCGCTGTCCTGTTTGGTATACCAACCGGTTCCTTTGATGATTGTGGCGCCACGGTGAATCTCGTTTCCGATTCTGTCGGCGATGACGTCAGGTTTTGAAGAGAAAATGAACATCTGCACCGACTGTTTGCTGCCAGTGAATGCGAGGTCCATGCAGTAGCTGCTCACGAAATTACCCACCAAGCTGTAGATGATAAGCTCCACACGAGAAAGAATCTCCATATCTTGAAACACGAAGAATGAGCTTCCGATGATGACGAGGTTCATGGTAAGGGTGAAGCGTCCGAGCGAGATGTTACGGTATTTGTTCACCACCATGGTGATGATGTCGACGCCGCCAGTGCTACCACCCTGAAGGAATATGATACCGTTGGCGAAGCCGCCTATGCCGCCGCCGATGATGGCTGCGAGGAACTTATCCGAGATGACCGGAACGTCGCCAAACACCTTCTGCAACAGCGAGAAGAAGAACGACATCACCACGATACAGTATATGGTCTTCAAACCGAAACGCCATCCTAAAATCCTGAAAGAGAACAAGATAAGTATAGCGTTGAGCACAAAGATGGTGATACCTGTCGAGAGGCCTGTCACCCAATAGACGATGGTAGCGATACCGTTGACGCCGCCGCCCAACATATTATTCGGGATGAGGAACGCGGTCCATCCGAGGGCTATTATGAACAAACACACTGTGATGACAGCGTAGTTCTTGATTTCGATAAGAATGTTTGAGGTCGTTTTCATGATTAATTGTATTTAGCAAAAAAGACTTAAAACATTGATTGCCAACATCTTAAGTCTTCATTTCTTTTCGTACCTGAGGCCGGGGTCGAACCGGCACGTCCACAATGGACACAGGATTTTAAGTCCGGCGCGTCTACCGATTCCGCCACTCAGGCACTTATATCTTAGAGCGGAAAACGAGACTCGAACTCGCGACCCCGACC
>JAGCFU010000002.1 GCA_017649945.1 Bacteroidales bacterium
GTTTTATAAATCAATGATTTTCTTGAAATTCCTATCAATACCGGCAAATCGTTGATACGATATTTGTCGATGTCTTTAAGAAGTCCGAAATTGCATTCGATGGTCTTGTTGAACCCGATCCCGGGGTCTAAAATGATCTGCTGCTCGCCGTAATCCAAGAGTTTGTTAACCTGTTTTTCAAAGAATCTTCGCACTTCTTCATGGATGTTCTCGCTTATAATCTCTTCCTTATGCATCCCTTCAAGCGTGCCGGTGATATGCATCAAGATGTAAGGAATATGATTTTTCCCGATATACGGAATCACCGCCTCGTCGAAGAGTCCTCCCGAGATGTCGTTGATGATGTCGGCGCCTTCTGCAATGCATTGAGCAGCAACGCTTTGACGGAATGTGTCAATGGAGATAGGGATGTTCGGAAACTCTTTCCTAATCACTTTTAAAGCAGGAATGATACGTTCAATTTCTTCCTTGTCGGAGATGCGTTCGCTGCCAGGTCGGGTGGAGAAAGCACCCAGATCGAGGATGTCGGCACCCTCGGCGACCATCTTCTGACAATGTTCCAAAACCGACGTAAGTCCTTGATACTTACCGCCATCGAAGAAAGAATCGGGCGTCACATTCATGATTCCCATCACCACAGGACGGTCCCATGAAAAAATTTGTTCTCTACTCGCTATTCGTAACATAAAAATGTGTAATTTTACAATCGCAAAATTATAAATTTTTTTTCAATGAAGAGAGATACGACAGAAGAATATCAGCAAGTGGTGGCGCAGTGCCGCGATATTTTCGACAAAAAGATGAAAGACTACGGCGCTGCGTGGCGTATCATGCGCACCGAGTCGCTCACCGACCAGATCTATATCAAGGCAAACCGCATCAGAAGCCTGCAGAGAAAGAAGGAACATTTTGTAAATGAAGGCATTGAGCCAGAATTTATTGGCATCATCAACTATTCGGCGATGGCGATAATCCAGCTGCAGCTTGGCGTGGTTGAACAGCCTGATTTAACTTATGAGAAGGCTACTGAACTATATACAAATATTCTCGATGAGGCTTTCCATCTGATGTGTAAGAAAAACCATGATTATGACGAGGCTTGGCGTAGCATGCGTATCAGTTCGATGACCGATTTGATTCTGATGAAGATATTGAGAGTCAAGGAGATAGAGGATAACAACGGCAAGACTCTGATTTCGGAAGGTCTCGACGCGAACTATTACGACATGATAAACTACGCTGTCTTCTGCATGATTTTGATTAACGAAGGGAAAAAAGAATAATGGCAAATTCAGCAAAGAAAACGGTCGTAGCGGTATGCAGGATACTCGTCGGGATGCTGTTTATTTTCAGCAGTTTCACGAAGGGTGTCGATCCGCTTGGCACGAAGTACAAGATGCTCGACTACTTCGCGGCTTACGGCATCGAGTGGATGAACGACGCCGCTCTGGTGCTTGCCGTGGTGATGATTTTGGCGGAGTTTATCGTTGGTATCTGCTTGTTGACCAACGTCTTGCCGCGCCTCGCTACGCTCGGCGCGACCCTTCTCATGATTTTCTTCACCGCCACAACGTTCTTCGATGCCTTGTATGACCTCGTTCCCGACTGCGGATGCTTCGGAACGGCGATAAAACTAACAAACTGGCAGACGTTTGGCAAAAATATAGTGATAGATTTGGTTCTGTTGCCTGTGATTATCAATAATAAGTCACTGAGAAACAGAAGATTAACGCGTTTGGGAGAGTGGACGCTCGCAATCATCTTTATGCTTTGCTTCACTTGGTTTGAGATTCATAACATCCGCCATCTG
The DNA here is from genome assembly GCA_017649945.1 of Bacteroidales bacterium. Taxonomy (GTDB): domain Bacteria; phylum Bacteroidota; class Bacteroidia; order Bacteroidales; family F082; genus Limimorpha. Next base: position 1,811 of record JAGCFU010000002.1, read on the forward strand.
CCGGCCATCGACTTCATGGATTGGAAAGTAGGGAAGGACATGACACCGCAAGGCTACGATGCTGGCAAGATTTTTGTGACGTATCAGAACAACGAAACCGGTGAGACTCAAGAGTTTGAGTCGCCGAACTATCCTTGGAACGACAGCGTCTGGATGAGCCAGTGGACTTTCGTTTCGCAACGTACTGAAGGCGGCTCCAGCGCCCTCGGATTCGCCATTTTGGATGCGGAAGGCGAGGACTTTACACATATCTTGTTCGATACAGAAAACCTGTACGTCTTCGTGGCTCCGTATCTCGAAGAGATGACGGAACGCGACTTCGAGAACTGCACGAAGATGACGGAAGTGGCTTATAATCAAGGATTTGAATATATCTGGCTGACATCGGCATCGCCTGAATATGTTGAGAAATTGAATGAAGAATATCTGATTTTCAACGACGTTTATTACGGCGACGAGCTCGAGCTGAAGACCATGGTGCGCTCGAATCCAGGCCTGATGCTGATTGATAACGGAGTCATCAAGAATAAGTGGTCGAAAATCGATTTTCCGCTGGTGAAATAGTATGTTTGCGTACATTGTGAGAAAGATACTTTACGGCATCCTCGTCCTTTGGGGCGTGGCGACGCTGGTGTTTTTCCTTTTCACAATCGTTCCCGGCGACCCGGTGCGCATGATGCTCGGCCAGCGTGCCGACGAGAAGGACGTGCAGGCAATCCGTCATGAGCTCGGTCTCGACCAAAGTATTGGTAAACAATACGTTGACTATCTTAACGACCTTTCGGTTATCTCGTATAAAGACGGCAAAATTGTGCTGAAAGCACCGTATCTGCGCTATTCTTATCAGAGCAAAAGGCCAGTGGGAACAATACTTTCCGAGGCTTTCCCGAATACTTTGATACTCGCTTTCGTGTCGATACTCTTTGCCTTTGTGATTGGAGTGCTGCTTGGGGTGCTCACCGCCATCGTGAACAGCGATTTCCTGAACCGTTTTACCTTGTTTATCACCACGATAGGGATGTCGCTGCCATCGTTTTTCGCTGCCATCCTCATCGCATGGCTTTTCGGCTTCGTTTTGGAGTCAGTAACAGGCCTCAGCATGACTGGAAGCCTTTTCTCCGTTGACGATTACGGCAATGGAGCCTATCTCGACCTTAAAAACCTCATTTTGCCTGCGTTGACGCTCGGTTTGCGTCCGTTGGCAGTTATCACAGAATTAACCAGGACCACCTTGCTTGAGGTGATGTCGATGGATTACATACGCACAGCGAAGGCCAAAGGCTTGAAGAAATGGCGCGTCATCGGTGTCCATGCTCTTAGAAACGCTCTTACGCCAGTGGTTACTGCCGTTTCCGGATGGTTTGCAAGCCTTCTTGCAGGCGCCGTCTTCGTGGAATATGTCTTCGACTGGAAAGGAATCGGCGTGGTCATCGTCGATGCGCTCGACAAATTCGACTTCCCGGTCGTCATGGGCGCGGTATTACTAATAGGAGTTATGCTTATCATTATCAACATCGTTGTTGACATTGTTTACGGAATACTTGATCCAAGAGTGAGGATTAAATAAAAGTGTGCTGAAAGCACACTATTCTATTAGCCCCTGGCATTGCCAGGGGCTAATAGGGTTCCGTGCCTCGGCACGACGGTTCTTCCGATTTTTTTTTACAATATTTTTTCGCTTCAAGTGTAAGATTTCACCATTTTCTGCGATATTAATACAAACGAATGTGATGACGACAGAGAACTTCAAACGGGACATTTTGCGACTGCAACCGAAGTTGCAGCGTATCGCTGAGCATATCGTCGGTGACCCCGACAGCGCAGCGGATGCCGTGCAAGAAGCCGTAATCACATTGTGGAAGCAACGCTCATCGCTGCAAAGTCAGGATTTGGAGAAACTGGCACCGACCGTCGTTAAGCGGCGCAGCATCGACATGTTGAGAAGACAGCATCCAACCGTGCCTGTCGATGCGGAAACCCTGATGCTGACAGAATTGCCATCTGACGACTCGGAAGAACGTTATCAGCTCGCCCGAAAACTCGTTGACAAACTGCCCAAACGCCAGCGCGATGCCATTTTGATGAAATACGAGAACGGCCTCAGCATTGAGGAAATCGAAAAAGCGACCGGCATGAGCAGCACCCATGTGTATGCAACGCTTTCGCGCGCCTACAAAACGTTGCGGGAAGCCATAAAACAATATAAGGAGGAATTATCATGACAACAGAAAATGAAATGAATGAAGAATTACGCCAACTGCTCGACAGCTTGGAAGAACACGGCAAGAATGTCCGCCGGCAAAAACAACTCGGCGACCTAATCGACCGTCTCGCAGAAGAGGAGAAACCGATGGTGATTCCTCGCAAGCGTGCAAAACTCGTCCCGATATGGTGGGCGATGGGTGCTGCAGCCGCCATATTACTGTTTTGGCTTCTTCTTAAACCAAATGTTAACGAAGCCTCTTTGAATAATGAAATCATTGCGGAAGTACCAGAAATTATTGATTACAATGTTGATTCTGTCAAGATGGAAAAAGAAGATGCCGTTGTTGAAGAATTTGTTGTTAAAAAAGAACTTATGGCTGAAAATAAGCTAGATATTTCTAAAAAATCTATTTCTGATAAGAAAAAAACAAGTGCCGATATTATTGAACCAGTTGAGGAACAACCTGTTATTGCTGAAATAATCCCAGTACAACCTTCAGATTCAATGATTATTGAAACAAATACTATAATTCCAGAAAATGAAACGCCTTCAGACGTTCAGAAACCCCAGCGTAGAGTCATCCGGAGCCTCAACCTGGTGTGCTATGAATGTCAGAGGGAACCCGATAATATTCAATACCAGGCTGTCAACGTTCAACCCGAGAAGACACTTTTCGGACAGCCTCAAGACCCGAACATGAAGGATGGGGCTTTAGCATGGCAAGTTAAACTCAATTAAATCGTAAAACAATGAAACACATCATCTTAACAATAGCAATAGTTTTAGCCGCACTGACAGGCTTCGCTCAGGAAGAAGTCGCCATCGAGCAATACATCAACCAGAGTATCAACCAGTTGTATATCGACCCTGGATGGGACGTCCGCCTGATACATGCCGACACCGACAGCACCTATCGTATAGCGATAGTCACCACGGAGGATTTCGCGGCTTTGGCCTACAACGTCCAGCTGTGCAATCTCAAAGACCATACATTGACGATTCTTGAAAATACCAAGATGCCACAAGGCACAGTGGTTGAGATAGAAGGCCCGATGACGTTTGACATGATCTATCTGATGAACAGAGCAACTGTTGAAGCTGACAAAATCATCGCTCCCCAACCAGAGCAGACCAGTTGCCGTCAGAAAAGCATATTTGTAGCACGTTATGCCAATTTGCATATCAGAAATTATCAAATTCCAAACCAAGACTGCTTGTCAAACATAGAAATTTGGGACGATGCCAAATGTACTATTGATACCATTTCAGGTGATGGATATTCTTATGTGACAACTTATAATACATCTGATTTTCAAATTGTTACCAATAATTTAAATGGGGAAATCATATTGGACGAATATGATGAAACTCCAGGCTGGCATTATCAGAAAAGAGATTCGAGAGTGATTAAAAACAAGGAGGTCGATGGAGAGATTGTCACAACAAATCGTAGAAAAATTTGGCAACATAATTTCAATGTTTGGGCATCTTTCGGCTATCGCTGGGGCACAAATCCACCAGATGCTAATAGTCCGTTGCTGGAAGATGGTACACTGTCAATTAACGTAGGGGCAAGCACTGATTTTCAACTCAGCTGCCGTTGGAGTTTGAGTACCGGAATCTTATTAAACGCAAACCGTAAATCATTATGCCATCAGGTGAAATACGAAGATGACGCTCTTGTTGTTGTTGACGGTCAGGAAGATTTCAAGCGCAATCGATTAAAATCCTATTATATCGGTATTCCTGTTGTTTTTAACTATTATCTTGGCAAACGACATACCGATAGTTTTTCGTTTGACATTTTCTGCGGTCGTCTTATCGGAGAAGAGCTTCGCACCAGCAAAGACGCCACCAATTTGTTGGGATTAACCAATTGGGATGGAGAAAACATAAAAAACACATTCAATCCATGGAAACTTGAGGTCGGTATAAGCTTCAACACCAACATGCTGGGCATCTTCCACGGCATAAGAGTGTTCACAAACCTTCTGCCTGAATATAAACCAGGTGTGACAAGCAGCGAAATCAGGAATATCGGAATTGAAATTAAGTTCTAATTGTTTTTTTTTTCTTATCTTTGCAAAAAATTAATCATTTATTGTAGTTTTTCCATCAGTGTTGCGTCTAATAGGCAAAAGGTTTTAGACCATGAAGGAGAAAGAATTAGAGTTTAACCGAATCGTGAAGGCTAACAAAGCCGCCATTTTTACCGTGTGCTACCTTTTTTCAAAGGACCAGGATGAGGTGAACGACCTGTTTCAGGAGACGCTCATCAACCTGTGGCGCGGATTCGACGGCTTTCAGGGAAAATGCGACGTGAAGACATGGATCTGGCGCGTCAGCCTGAACACCTGCCTCACATTCGAACGTAAAAAGAAACGCCGCGTGGATACGTTGCCGCTGACAATGGACATCAATCTGTTTACCGACACCGACGACGACACCCGGCAAGTGCAGATGCTTTACCGCCGCATCAACAAACTTGGAATGCTCGATAGGGCAATCATCCTGCTTTGGCTGGAGAACATGAGCTACGAGGAAATCGGTGAAATCATCGGCATCTCCACCAAAAACGTCTCCGTAAAACTGGTCAGAATCAAGGAACAACTTAAGAAAATGTCGAACGACTAAAAACGCAAAGCTATGGAAAACAACGAATTAGACGAAATGAGGGCGCAGCTTGCCACCTTAAACGAGAAGCTGGAAAAAGAAAGCATCGTAAGCGATAAGCATATTAGCGAAGCCACTAAGAAACATATATCCGAGTTGCAACGTAAACTGATACGCAGAATCATCGTACTCAGTGTGATGTCACCTATTATGGCTCGTTATGTCGGGCTTTATTTCGCATTGTGGTGCTTGGTAATCATCATTTTAAACATCTATGTATATCGAGTGGTTAACAAAGGCAATTATGCTTCTGCATCGGTGACTGAATACACGCAAAGCGTACGTAAAGCTCTGAAAACATTCAAAAGGATAAATAGGTTTATGTGGTTTTTCAGCATATCGTTAACAATGTTGTTGGGAATAGTTATGTTTATTGGAAATTTGCAAACAATACCAAGACTGGCATACGTTAGTATAATGGTTTGTTCATTTTTTTCTTTTATATTATGGATCGCCTACTACATCAGCAACGTTATGATATCACCAGATGTTGAACTCATGTTGGAAAAAATTTTAAAAGATTTGGAGGAATAATTATCCTATGAAATACAAATTTTTACTACTGTTAGCTTTGTTGCCAATCACTGATTTTGCTCAGCAATCAAACATCATTTACACCGATTCGGTAGTGATGAATTCGAAACAATATCTGAAAGGCAATGATTATCAGAAAGATTTTCTGCTTTTCTTGAATATGCTCGAAAATACCCATCCGGCGTTTGCAATGGAAAATCCGTCGCTTGACATCAAGAAAATCAGAAAAGTAGGGTATAAGGAGCTGAAAAAAATCAGCGATTCAGAGAAATTCGCATTGTATCTGGAATCGATTGTCTCACAGCTGCACGACGGACATACCTATATTTATTGCAATTATCCGAGCGACACTATCTTCCCGATGGCGTTCAAATACTTGAACAACGAGTTTTTTATCCAAGGCGTTGAAGAAGGTAATGATGAATTTATCGGCAAAAAGATAATGACAGTCAACGGTTTTGATATGTACGATGTGATGATGAGCTTCGGTTCGCTGTTGTCGTGCGACAATGACATTTTTCTGATTGAGCGCTTTAATTGTATAACAAAATTTTGCTGGAAAGATAGCAAATACAACACTCAAGAGGCGTTGACAGTCACATGCGACGACGGTAGTTCGTTGAATCTGAATTGTTTAAGTGCCAAGGAAATCAAGTGGAAATGGGTTGAAACCAAACCTTTGCAGTCGCCGTATCAAAAAACTCAAATGCCTTTCAGGTATGAGGTTTATCCGGAAAACGGCATCTGCTATCTGCAATTTAGCTCGTGCAAGGATAAAAACACCTTGCGTTTTCAATTCCAAGCGAGAGGTTTCAACGGTATGACCGAAGAGGAGTTTGAAGAGAAAATCAAGGATATTCCACAATTTGACATGTTTTTGCAGGAGGTTTTTGATACTATTCAAAAGCTTGATATTCAGACGCTTGTGGTTGATGCTCGAAGTAACAGTGGCGGCAACAGTATGCTGTGTGACCAGCTTCTTTCGTGGCTGAAACCTGTTGATGAAATTAAGTCGTTTGACTCGCAGAAACGCATTTCAAAACTTATGGAGGCCAATTATCCTAATGCCGTGGGCAATCTGTTCACAATGAACACTGATGCTGACAAAGTTTTTAAAGGTAATGTGTATTTCATTCAGGATAATGGCACTTTCAGCAGTGCGGCAATGTTGATAGTGATGGCGACAGATAACAACATCGGCATCGTTATCGGCGAAGCAGGTTCATATCGCCCTTGCCATTTCGGCGATGTTCTCAGCTATGAATTGCCCAATACACATGTGAAAGGAGGCGTTAGCCATGCTTATTTCATGCGACCAGACAAAGATGCCTGTGGCGAAAATAGTCTGATTCCGACAATTCATATCCAACGCACCTGGCAAGATTTCATTGAAGGAAACGACCCATGGTGGCAATATATACTAAACAATCAATGATTTCCTTTTCAGAATATGCAAAAAATCAGGCCTTGCGGTGATTTCTGAGAAATTACCCAGACTGATTTTTGCATATTCTGAAAATTATTATTTTTGCAAATCAAATACTTAATCCAATGAAAACAAAATTATTATTCTTGCTGATTGCTGCATTGTTTGTAATCACAGGGTGCAAAAAAGACAAAATTGACAATGATTCGGGAAATAATTCCGGCGCTAACGTTAATTTAAATGGTCCGTTGTGTTTTACTGCCGAGGAAGATAACTCGACCATTGCAATTCATATATATAGGTCTGAAGTAATGAATTTTCCCAATATTGAATACAGTTATGATACAATTGTTTGGGAAACATACGTACACTTAAGCACCGAGATAAGATTGGAACATGCCGGCGACAAGGTTTATTTCAGAGGAAATAACCCAGAGGGGCTCTATGCAAATATACCTACGAATCAAAATTTAAAGTTTGATACATACAATAAGAAATTCACGGTAAGCGGAAATCTAATGTCGCTTATTGACCCTTCGTGCAAGACGACAACAGTTCCTGATTATTGTTTCCGTGATTTATTTAGTGGCACATATATAACAACACCACCAGCTCTGCCTGCGACAACATTGGGAAAGGAATGTTACTGCAGATTGTTCAGCGGCTGCATTTATCTTAAAACCGCCCCCGAACTGCCAGCGACAACAATGGCAAATGATTGTTATAGAGGCATGTTTTGGTATTGCATCAGTTTAAAAGATGCCCCTCAATTACCGGCAATAACCTTGGCGGATAATTGTTATGAAAATATGTTTGATGGCAGCGGTATTATAGAAGCTCCGGAACTTCCGGCAATGACCTTGGCAGATAAATGTTATGCCAATATGTTTACCGATTGCAAACAGCTCACGAAAGCTCCAAGGTTGCCTGCAACTTCATTAAAAGATGGGTGTTATATGGCAATGTTTTTAGGTTGTAGTAAACTCACAGCGGCTCCGGAATTGCCGGCAACGTCTTTAGCCAATGATTGTTACGCACACATGTTTGCCGGGTGTAAAAGTATTACAACAACTCCAAGACTTCCTGCGTTATCTTTGGCTGATCGTTGTTATGAAACCATGTTTGGCAATTGTGATGGTTTGACAACTGTTTTAGAACTACCTGCAACTACCCTGGCTAATGGTTGCTATTCACAAATGTTTCATGATTGTATCAATCTGACAAATATTCCTGACATTCTTCCAGCAACTACTTTGACAAATTCATGTTATGAAGCCATGTTTTATAACTGCGCAAATCTTGAAAAAGCGCCTGAACTTCCGGCAACCACTTTGGCAAGCCGCAGTTATATGTCAATGTTTAAGAATTGTTCAAGTTTAAAAAGCATCAAAGTGCATTTGCCCGAATGGGGTGATGAATTAGACACATATTTCTGGGTATTGGATGTGCAGTCTGATGGAGTATTTTACTGCCCAAGTTCATTGCCACAAGAATTTGGTGTACACAATATACCCGAAGGTTGGACTGTTGTAACATTTTAATACTTAATCCGATGAAAAATATATTATTATCACTTTTAATTACTATTATTTGTTTTTCGTGCTCCGGACAGAATGGAATTTTAAAAGAAGAGAAGGCTAAGATTCATGAAGTTATTGAAAATCACGACAAAACGTTGATTTTCATCTGGAGTGAAAGCTGTGGAGCGAGCAAAAATATGCTCGAAAGAGACATCAAGCCTTATCTTGAAGGTCTTGAAAAAAACAATGTCGGCATTGTCATCATTTATTATGGAAAAGAAGAGGCTGTCGCCGATTTGAAAGCAGATAATAGGCTGATTATCAGCTCAAACTTGTCAGCTCTATTTGGTAAAATTAATGCTAACAAAACCATGAAGAAAATCCTGAAAGACTACAAAAAGTTCAATGGATTTCCGATCCCAATTCTTGTCGACAAAGACGGTTTTGTGCTGAACTACGACGCCAAGAGCAAGTATTATAGCTATTGGGAGATATTTCAAGCGGCGAAATAATAGGGATTTTCCCCAACCTTTTAGGGTTTTAGGAATTGACAAGCAAGATTTTTAATTGTAATTTTGCATAAAACTTCATTCTATGAAAAAACAATCGCTCCTATGCTCAATATTCGTCTCATTGATCCTATTAGGTCTATTATCTTTTAGTGCTTCCGCGCAAAATGATAACGCATTGAATATCAATGTAATAGTTGCGGATACTACAGGTAAAACTTTAAAAGATGTTGCCATTTATAACTCACAACAAAATCTTATCGGAATCACAAATAATTTCGGAAAAACCAATATATCGGCTCGTTACGGCGATGTGATTGTGTTTTCTCGTGTCAATTATGAGCAGAAATATATGACTGTTTCTGGCGAAACAATCTTCAAACAGGAAGATGACAACAATTATATGCTGGTGTATCTCGTTGCGAAGACAAATGTATTGCCAGAAGCTGAGATTGTTGAACATATGCCGCATTTGGCATATAGCAACAAGCAAGTCTGGGTCTCTGATTACAAAGTGAATGATGCAGGAATGTATCTCATACTTGACAACAATTCCGAGCATTCGCTGATATTTCTTAGCCATGAGCAGGATACTCTCGCAAAGTCGAAAATCAACAAAAAATATGATTATCTTTACGAAGACGCTTTCGGAAATATACATCTTCTTGGCTTGGATTCGGTTTATCAGACTTATTACGACGGCGAGAAACTGAATATGCTTTATCCTGTTGATATTCAGACTTTTAAGCAAAAACTGATGCCAGTTCAGGTCATTACCGACAGCTTGCTGATTTTGCAACAATACGCTTCGATGTGGCAGGAGATTTTTTACATTAGCGTTAACCGCAACAATAAGGAAACCAAGACTTTAATCGATTGTTACGGTCCGACAAGAGAGTGGGGAAGGTACTTTTATAGAGATATGATGAAAGACGGACTGATTGACAGGATGGAGATGGAGAATCCGATGTTTCCGAAAGTTATGGAAATGCTTGGTGTTCAGTCGAATAGCGCTTCCGGAGAGCCTTATGCTGACAATGGAGTTGATGAACTTACCAGAATGAACGATTATGTTGATTTTAATAACAGCCAACGTGCAAGATATGTTGTAAATCCTATTTATTGTCCGATAGCGTTTTTCAATGACACTATTTATGTCTTTAATTTTGAGAACGACAGGCTTTACAAATTCACGGAAAACGGGACTTGGGTCTCGGTTTGCGACCTGACTTTTCACCGTACGACTTATCGTAAAAACAGCCGTATTGGGAACACTTGGGATAAAAAAATCATCATCGACAAAGCACTCGGCAAGTGTTACGCCCAATTTACGAAAGACGGCCTTGTTACCTTGAAAGAGGTTGATTTACAAACGGGTACGATAAAGAAAGAGATAAAATTAACCCATCATTATTACCCGGAAAACATACAAGTTCACAACGGCACGGTTTATTACAAATTTATTGATGTCCGACAAGTTAATGGCCGCGACTGCCGAAGCTTATATAAAATGAAGTTGAAATAGCAGTTTTAAGAATATGCAAAACTCAGTCTGGATAATTTCTTCGAAATCACCGCAAGGCCTGATTTTTTGCAAATTCTTAAAACGTTATATTAAAAAATAATTATCTTTGCCATGTGAAAAAGCTCCACCTCATATTGTTAATTCTGATTTCAGTGATGATTTTTGCCCCTTGCACAAGTCATAGAAAACCGTTAGACGCTGAAAAACAATACAAAATATCTCCTGAGCTCCTTCACATCGACAGCCTCATGTGGCTGCAACCTGACAGCGCCACCAAGGAATTGTCGAGATTTTGGGCGAACTACAACATTGACAGCACCGATACATTTAATAAACATTATTTCAATTTACTCGTTTCGGAAATACGCTATAAGAACGGAATCCCACAAAACAGAGAGCGTCTGTTGAAGGCGGTCAATTATTTCGACACTACCGATTCTTGGCTTTCGGCTCGCGCCCATTACATGAACGGTGTGGGGTTTAAAGCAGAAGATAGTGTTGTTGAGGCTTTGTATGAGTATCTGCACGTTTTGGATATCATGGATGAGCATATCTCAACACCACCGCATACACGTTTCATGATGCTGATTCATTGCCGCATCGGTGATTTGTTTTCGGACCAGTATATGCAGGAACCAGCTATTGTTTGCTATGAAAATGCATTAAAATACAATAACTTGGGCGAGTGCGTGCCTTTTGAGCGTTCCATTTTATTGCAGAAATTGGGCTTCCAATACGACAAACTGCAAAAATATGACACTGCCCGATATTATTATGATGAAGCCTTGCACCTAAGTCCTGATATTAACAATTCAAATTACAAAATGCTGCAGTTTTATAAGGCGATGCTTGATTGCACCTCTGGCGCTGACTTTGAACACGGAATCGTTGAATTGAAACAATTGGCGTCGCAATGTTCGGAGTCGAGCCGCGATTGGAGATATGTCAATATTGGGTTGGTTTATCAGGAAGCTGGACATGTCGATTCTGCGCTGGTTTATCTTCAAAAAGCTTTCGACTATGGCATCAATGATGCTGTGAAATCTTATGTGGCAGAGTTTATTTATGATATTTATGAAAGCCAAGACGACACCCTCAAAATGGCCGAATTTGCTGAATATCTCATCGAAAAACCATCAAATGAACGTGTCAGCATGGCTCGTGTATCGACACTCAATGCAATGTTTCAGGATTATCTGAATCGTCATCAGGAAAGACTGCAAAATCAAAACCGGAAGAGGGCGGTAATATCAGTTTCAATAGTTGTCGCAATAATTTTGTTGATAGTGTTAATTATGATAAAAATTAGGAGTCAAAAGATACAAAAGTTGCAGCAATCATTGGACGACAACAAACGCCTTCAATTTGAATCATTGCAGAAACGTGCAAAATTGATATTCAATGAGAAGAAAAACGAATCTTTGCGACTAATAATAGACGAATTCAAATCAGTTTATCCGGACATTTTTAAAAACATTCCGGAAACTTATACGAATATCTCCGAAACTGAGCGTAACATTGTTATTTTAAATCTACTCAACTTCCGAATCAAAGAAGAAGCCATAATTTTGAACTTGAGCGAAAACACGGTGATGAAATATCGCTCCAACCTCAAAAAGAAAGTCGATTTTGACCTGATTTCGTTACAGATCAAATAAAAAATCTGTATATCTCATCTTGTAACTTGTTGCTATTCAAATTGTTGCCCAAATTACTGGCGACAAAAATCTGTACTCCAAATTTCCTCTTTTTTTCCTGCGATTTTTTGCTATAATTTTGAAGTGAAAAAAACATTATTTCATGAAAACAAAATTATCACTTTTATTAATCCTATTTGCACTATCATCTTGTTGCAACAAAACCTCCATCGAGTCTCAACTTTCCGACAAATTCACCACCTACAATGAGTATTCAGAAAGCTTCGAAACACTGGCCGATTTTGTCAAAGACAAACGAATCGTCATCCTCGGTGAATGCGGTCATGGCGACGGCCGTACTTTTGAAATAAAATCGGAAATTGTCAGATATTTGGATTCCGTAGGCGATTACACCTTGATTCTTGAAGGAATGAATCCCTTTGACGGCGCGATTCTTAACAAAGAACTACCTGTGCTGATCATCAATAAATCCGGGTTAAACATCCAAAACTGTTGGTATGGGCTGTGGAGTCAGACCAAAGAAGCAGCCGAACTGGCCGGTGCAATGGACAAAAACAAAATCGACTTTTACGGAATGGATGTACAACCTTCGTATTGCAGTTATTTCCAGATAGCATATTTGAGCAATCTGTTTTACTCCGATTCGATAATGAAACAGTGGCTTTTTGACTATAATTGGGAAAAATTACTTGAAATTGACAACAAATTGCATCAATACAACGATTCTCTCATAAATGAATCTGATTATCCGTACTATGACAGCTCTTTGCTAGCGATGAGGAATAAGTTAAGCGATAACGATGTCTCTTTCAACAAAGATGCTGTTTTGTTATTGATTGACAATATGTTGTCGTTCTCACATCAGGCAAAATGCGGATTTTCCATTACGTGCGATTCATGTATCGACCGTGGCATTATGATTCGCGACCGACAAATGGCTGAAAATGTGGCATGGTACATCAATCATCATCCTGAAAAGAAAATCATCATCTGGGCAGCTAATTTCCATGGGGCAAAGGCTATTTCACAGATAAAATACGGCAAAGAGCCTAACCCAGACTTGTATGACAGATACACTTTGTTGGGCGAGCATCTTGCGAACATGTTCCCGAATCAGGTTTATTCCATTGCTTTCACATCTGGTGGCGGTGAAGTGGGGTATTTTAATCAAGACGAAAGCTATCCTATTCAGCCTGATTCAATCTCGGTGGAATTTGCCCTGCGGCAACGTGGCATCAACTATGGCTTTCTTGATTTTGGCAGTCATCACGAGTTTGAAGATGTGCCATTCCACAGCATCCTTCTTGGTTATCACAACAAAATCGGCAAATGGGTAAAGTCATTCGATGCGATATTTTACATCAAAGAGCAACATCGGGCGACACAAGTAATTGAACAATGAAAAATTCAATTATAACTCTCATTTTTTCCCTGCTGTGCGGCTTAACCATGTCCGCGCAGCAGGATACATGTGCAAAAGCTATAACGCTCGACGCTGTTTATGTCACCGCCGAAAAAGTAACCTATTTCCGTAGCAAACCAAATTTCGTGATGCTCGATTTCGAGGTTAATGACAACAAATTCTTCATCCTGCAAAAGAAATTTGGCATAAACACTGATTATCGCGTTCTAATTACCGATTTGTTTTATGAGCCAATTGACACTATATTTTTACCGAAACATATTGAGCCAGAGCATATTATCCTCGATTGCATGAATCACTGCCAGATAATGGGCCAGGACTCGGTTTATCAGATCGTTGAAATTGAAAATGATTTTATTATCGACTTTCCAAATGAAAAACAATATTACAAAACAGTCATGGACAATGTCCTTTTCATTACCGATAAATATTTGTATCTCAATGAATTAAAACTTGATGGATATGTTTCGAGATTTTACAGAATCAATTTGTCAACCAAGAAAAAGGAGGATTTGTTTTTTAGTGACGACTCAAAATCGTTTCGTGAAGTTCAAAGAGAACTTAAGTGGCATGAAGCACATATGCATGTTGTTGATAATATTTGTCACAGCCCGTCTGTCGAGGATTGGGAAGTTTTTATAAAAAATGCGTGGTATCACACAAAAAACTGTTATCTTGCGAAAGTGGCTGATACTCTTTACTATTTCGATCATCTTAACTGCAGAATTGAGGCTTATGATGAGACTATGAATCTGCTTAATAGTTGCGAAATATCTTATCCTGAAAAACAAAACTATTGGCGTCACACTATCTATCAAGACCGCGCCTGGGGCACTTTCTACACCATATTCGGCACAACTTTGAACGAAATCGACATCAAAACCGGCAAAACAATCCCTAAAATCAACGCCAACAACTATCTCAGCCAAAAGATGATAATCTACAAAGGAAATCTATATTCTCTGAAAAAGCGTAGAGATTCAGGCAACGCCGAAATATCATTTATCGAAAAAACAAAGCTTTATTAAAGTCTTATGAAAAAGTCATCGCTCATATTACTCCTATTCATCCTATTAGCCTTATTCGCCCTATTCGTCCTATCCCCATCTCGCGTTTCTGCTCAAAATTTTTTAGTCTCTGGTAATGTCGGAATTAAAGATGTCAATATCACAGAAAACACCACTTTCATCGGCACCTCATCCGACAAAAACGGCAATTTCCAACTCAAAATTTTCTCTGAAGACGCAACGTTGCGTTTTACTTGTGTCGGATATGCTGATACGATTATATCATTGAATTCCAATGATTTCCATAATAGGGAAGCATCGATAATATTCAAAATGCGACAAATCAGCTACGACTTGCCGTCGGCAGAAATATCTGCTTCCAAATACTTCTATCGCAGCAAATTTGGCGTTTCTATCGTGGATATTTCGTTCATAGATGATAAAACTCTAATCCTTGAAAACAAAAAATCAAAATCAGAACTTAAAGTTATTGATAATGAAGGAAATAATGTCGCTAACATCAAGTTTGACAGCCTCTATAATGAGATTTTTTTGGATTTTTTCAACAATTATATTCTTGTAGGCGAGCATTATTGCCAGCAGATTCGGTTCGACGATGACTATTCCATCGGGAAAGTGGCTAATTTTTCAAGAAAAGACTTTGAAGAGAAACTGCGAGTAGGAGTGAGAAAGTTCAATGACTGCTTTGTTTTTAAAGACAAGCCATTGATTGTCAACAATATTTATGCTCGTCGTGATCATAACAAAAGCATCGGATATTTCTATATAAATCCCAACGATTCTATTGTTGAGCGTCATCAGATTCATCGTTTTATTGATGAAGAAGGTTATAAGGCTGCAGCTGCACTTTATGCGGAGATAATCTCGCTTTACCATGCGTTTTCTGATGAAAACGATGACTTGATAAAGCTCGGCTTATGGGATGGCAACCTTATGCGCATCTTGCCCGAACCTGAATGCTCGTTCGCTGTCGAAGCTCCTTGCGGCTGGCGAACTCGCTGTTTCGTATACATAAACCAATATATTAAACTCGATGCCAAACCATTGAACATCAGTGTTTTTGATAAAGACAATATCTTGTATTTTGTTTATTTGGATGAAATGAAACTCCTGTCTTTCGACGATAATTTCAATCTTTTAAGTGAAAAAGATATTGAACTTGGCGCTAATGCCAAATATTTTACAAATACAATAATTGAAGATTGTGCTACCGCTGATATTTACGGAGTTTTTGTAAAAGACGGAATCAGTTTTCTTGCTTCGCTCGATTTGGAAACCGCCAAGTTTGAACATCTTACAAAGGTATCAAACTTTATTTATCCCAACGTATTGAAAATCAACAATAATATTGCCTATTGCGCCTATTTCAATGCCGAAAAACAATATAGTTTCATCCAAAGAACAACAATAAAATGAAAAATCTATTCATCCTATTCGTCCCTTTGGCCCTATTCGTCCTATTACCAATTACTGCTTCCGCTCAAGAAAACATCGCGTTTAAAGTTGAGCTCCCCGAAGCCACTATCACCGCCCAAAACATTCCCCATATCGCCTACAACAACAAGGTTGTCAGCATCGCCGATTTCGAAATCAACGACATGGGAATTTACATCCTCGCACATCGCATAAGGAACTACTCTCTGCTGCATCTCTCGTTCGATTTCGACACCATCGCTGAAATAAATCTGCCTAGAAAATTCGATAAGCTTTACAAAGATGTTTACAACCAGATTCATGTGGTCAGCCAAGACTCTGTTTACTGGGTCGGCACCATGAAACGAGGCGACGAAATCGCTGGAATGGCACTGATGATGGGCATCCGGAAAGACCAGTTCGACTACATTCACAAGCACGTTTCAGCCGCCACCGATAAGGTGATAATCACTCATTTATACGCCAACGGAAACCAGGAACTCTATTATTTCGATATCGGAGGTTGCGACGGAAAAGTTGATACAACTCTTCTCGAGCACATTCGTTGGGAAGAGGGATGTGACTTGATGTTCAACATCCGCATGTTCGGTCCAATGGGACTGAAAGGGGAGGCGCAGTCGCTTTTCTTGAAGCCCATTTACGACCCTGTTTTTAATATGAACAACGAGATTTTTGTGTTCAACTTCGAAGACAACATCATCAATCTTTACGACAACTGCGCCCAGAAACTCAACTCGTTTCCTCTTACATTCCACAAACGCAAAAGTTGGGGCAACAAAATCCGTTTGGTCGACGGCTGGAACAAAAAAGTGCTTATGGACGCCCCAAACAATGCATTCTACGCTGTTTTTTTAAGCGATGGCATTACTACTCTAAAGAAAATCGACATCGCTACAGGAACAGCTGAAACCACTGCTGTTTTCGGAGGGTTCCCATTTATCGACGACAAACTCAAAATATATGATGGCAAAGCATATTTTCTTTACGCCAATGACGTTTCGCGAAACAAAAGATTATACGAAGTTACAATCAATTAGTTTTAATGATATGCAAAAAATCAGGCCTTGCTGTATGCGAAGCATATCCAGACTGATTTTTGCATATCATTAAAACGTTAGGATTTTTCCCCAAATTTTTAGTGTTTTAGGAATTGACAAGAATAGTTTATAGTTATAATTTTGCACAATAAAACTTCATTCTATGAAAAAATTATTACTCATCTTTGTCCCATTACTTCTATTGTCTCTTCAA
The DNA here is from genome assembly GCA_017649945.1 of Bacteroidales bacterium. GTDB lineage: Bacteria > Bacteroidota > Bacteroidia > Bacteroidales > F082 > Limimorpha. The sequence continues at coordinate 18,998 of JAGCFU010000002.1, forward strand.
GCTTTTGCTCAGAATAAAGTCATCAACGGCATCTGCCTCGATAATCGCAACAAACCGATTCGCGATGTTGGAATTTATTCCATCGACTCCACAATTCTTGCTGTGACTAACAAAGACGGACTATTCTCGCTGATTAATTCGAAGCCCGGCGATACTATTTATGCAAGTCACATGTCTTACGATAATATGACGTATGTCATTGATAATGAGAATTATAACAAAAGGATTGTCTTGAAATTGAGCCAGTCGGCCGTGACATTGCCCGAAGTTGAGATTCAAGGAAATGTGCCTCACGTGGCTTATGACAACAAAGTCGTCTCTGTTAAGGATTTTGAAATCAACGAGAAAGGCATTTATCTTTTGGCTCAACGCCGCCGCAACAACGCGCTTCTGCATCTTAATTTTGCCTGCGACACCCTGACGGAACTGAAAATAAGTCCTGATTATTACAATATTTTCAAGGATGTCTACGGCGAGATGCATATCGTTTCCGAAAAAGACGTTTGGCAAGTGGGGCATAAGACCTACAAAGACAAGGTTTTTGATATGGAACTCCTTTATCACAGCTCGCTGAACGAGTTTCTGACGGTTTTCCAAAATATCGCCTGTGCCACCGATTCATTGCTCATTGGTGGACAGTATTTCTTCTTCGACCAGGAGATTTACTATTATTATTTCAATATCGGAGGCAACCGGCAACCACATGTTCTTCACCATTGTGTCAATCAGGAGGGACGCGACTACATTTTCTTCGCCTTCAAATACAGGTGGGGCTTTCCTCCTCAAAGCGGCAATTTGTTTTTCAAGCCTACTTACGATCCGATTTTCGCTTACGACAACAAAATTTATCTTTTCTCTTTTGATGAAGATAAGACGTTTGTTTTCAATAACTTAGGTGAAGTTGTTAATGAATATCCGCTCACTTTCCATAAATATCGTCACTGGAACGGCAAGATGAAACCCATCAAGAAATGGGGCAAGAAAGTGCTTCTCGACTGGGCTACCGGCAAATTTTACACCATCTTTGAAGACGCCGGCGTTACAACCATCAAACGCGTCAACCTTGAGACCGGCACTGCAGAAAACGTATACACTATCAGCGGTTTCGCTTTCGTCGAAAACATCAGAATCTACAATGGCAAAGTCTATTTCTTATACAAAAACGATAACACTCGCAACAGCCGACTTTACGAAGTTTCAATCGAATAAAAGTAAGGTGAAATAATCACCGAAAGCGATTGATTTTGCTCGCATTGCGCCAGATTGTCTCAGGTGCGGTGGCCTGCGCCAGACGGCGGTCCGAGCATCGGCTGGCGCTTGATTTTTTGGTTACTTTTTTATCAAGAAAAAAGTAACAAGTAAATCAGAATCAAAAGAAAAAAATATTATCTTTGCATGATTAAAGATAATAATTAAAATCATAATATCATGAAAAGAAATAAAATCGTTGCCGGCAACTGGAAAATGAACCTCGACTTCGAGGAAGCCCAAACCCTTATTGAAGACCTTGAAACTCTCCTTGACGAGAAACAACCGTCATGCGAAGTGATAATTTGCCCTCCGTTCCCATACCTCGAACTCGCTACCGACGAGGCTTCGGAACATGAGCTGTTTGAAGTGGGTGCACAAAACTGTGCAGCCTGGGAATCAGGAGCTTACACTGGCGAGGTGTCGGCCAAGATGCTCGACTCGATAGGAGTGAACTGCTGCATCATCGGTCACAGCGAGCGCAGAAAATACTTCGGTGAGGACAATGCAACGCTTGCCGCGAAGGTGAACTTGGCTCTGAAATATGAAATCGTCCCGATTTTCTGCGTGGGCGAGGTCCTTGAGGAGCGTGAAGCCAACAAACATTTCGATGTCATTCGCAAGCAAGTGGAGGAGGGGCTGTTCCATCTCGACATAGCTGATATTGAGAACGTTATCATCGCTTACGAACCTGTGTGGGCTATCGGAACAGGCAAGACCGCAACTCCGGCGCAGGCTCAGGAAGTTCACGCTTTCATTCGCGGCCTCGTGAAAGAGAAATACGGCGACGACATCGCAAACCAGATTCATATCCTCTACGGCGGCAGCTGCAACGCCAAGAACGCCTCCGAACTTTTTGCACAGCCTGATGTCGACGGCGGTCTCATCGGCGGAGCGTCACTCAAGGCTGAAGATTTTGTGAGTATCTGCGAACAGGCTTCTAAGTAATTGAAAATGAATTACATCGCTTACACTTTCTCAAATCCTCAGAACGAGGCGTTGAAAGATATGCTTGCCGAACTGCTCGGCAATATTGGCTTCGACAGCTTCATGGACGTTGACGAAGGCTTCACGGCCTATTGTGCTGAAAACGCTTTTAATAAGGAGGCTCTCGATGCTCTATTAACTCTCGAGCAACTATCCGACGTTCAAATAATTAAAAAGGAAATAATTCCCGACCAAGACTGGAACGCCACATGGGAATCATCTTACGAGCCTGTGGTGATTGACAACACCTGTCGTATCCGCGCGCCTTTCCACGAAGCCGACAGCAGCTATAAATACGACCTCTGCATCGAGCCGAAGATGTCGTTTGGCACCGCGCATCATGAGACAACGGCGCAAATCATAAAGCTCATGCTTACTGAGGATTTCAAAGACAAAGACGTGCTCGACATGGGCTCCGGTACCGGTGTCTTGGCTATCCTGGCGAAGAAGCTGGGTTCGGCTAAGACTGTGGCCATCGACAACGACGAGTGGGCTTACCGCAACGCTCTCGACAACGTAAAACTCAACGGCGAGAATGAGATTGTTGTTGAACTCGGCGATGCTAACTCATTGAACAACAGACAATTTGATATAATTATTGCAAACATCAACCGTAACATCCTTCTGCGCGATATGCACGAATATGTCAAATGTCTGAAAAAAGGTGGCAAGATATTTTTCAGCGGTTTCTACGAGGCTGATTTACAAATGATTAGAAACGAGGCGGAGCGTCTGGGCTTGTCATACCTTAATCATATCAAGAAAAACGAGTGGACGGCGGCGGTTTTTATCAATAAATAAAAAATTTTTAAAAAATAGGCTGCAATTCAAGAAAAAGTTGTAATTTAGCAGTTTGAAAAAATATAGTGAGTTATGAAGTTTATTCTTTCGAGTTTAAAGCTTTTAAAAGCGATCCAGGCACTCAGTGGTGTCATAAATTCAAGCAACACATTGCCGATTCTTGACGATTTCCTTTTCAATATCAACGAGGACGAACTCAAAATTACGGCATCTGACCTTGAGACAACGATGACCGTCTCCATCAAGCCTGACATGGTTGAAGGTAAGGGACAGGTAACCATTCCGGCACGTCTGCTTATCGACGTGATGAAGAATTTCCCTGACATCCCGGTGTCATTTAATATTGACGAAGCAACTCTCGCTATCGAAATCACGACAGGCGAGGGCCGTTATAAAATGGTCGGCCATAAGAGCGATGAGTTCCCGCAAGTGCCGGTAATCGCTGAGCCTTCAGTGTGGGATATTCCAGCCGACGTGCTCGCTTGCGGTTTCGAGAAGACAATCTTCGCGACAGGCAGCGACGAAATCCGTCCAATCATGACTGGCGTGTTTATGGCAATGAGCGACACATGCCTCACCTTCGTGGCAACCGATGCCCACAAGCTCGTGCGCTACAGAAGAATGGACGTGAAGTCGGATGCAGCAGCATCGTTCATCGTGCCTAAGAAGCCTATCAACCAGTTGAAGAACATCCTCGCTGGCCGTGCTGACGAACCGGTGCATGTTGAGTTCAACAACACCAACGCATCGTTCACATTCGGCGAGTATAAGCTTATTTGCCGCCTCATCGAAGGTCGTTATCCTAACTACGAGGCAGTCATCCCGACAACAAATCCTAACAAGCTTATCGTTGACCGTCAGTTGCTTAACGCCGCCATCAAGCGTGTGGCTATCTTCTCAAGCAAGGCAACACACCAGATTCGTTTCAAGATCAGCGGTCAGGAGTTGGTTTTGACAGCCGAAGACCTCGACTACTCGAACGAAGCTAAGGAACGCCTCACTTGTAACTATACAGGAGAGGATATGGAAATCGGCTTCAGCTCGAAGTTCTTCCAGGAGATGCTCGCAAATCTCAGTCAGACTGAGATTCAGCTTGAGATGTCGGCACCAAACCGCGCCGGTATCATCACCCCGGTCGACAACCAGAACGCCGACGAGGACATCCTGATGCTGCTGATGCCAGTGATGCTCAACTAAATAAAAGCGGCCGAGGCAACGCCTCGGCCGCTTTCGTTTTTAAAATAGTAATCCACTCACAGCGACACCTAACATAATGCTATGAACATAGCCTACAGTTTCATCTTTACAAGGTAACGAGCAGTTGTATTGCAATCGTATCATCCAGATGTCGTTATGCTTTGACTTCTTATTTTTATAGAACTTGAAATCGAGATTTGTACCGGCAGAAGGCGCTGGAAGATTTTCTAAGCTGGAGTCATGACCGAAATACATGATACCGAATCCCAAGAACGGAGTGATTCCCCAAACATTCCCGTCGATGACATTGTAGCCAGCTCGCAATCCGTAATCAAACATGTCGTTATCTGAGCCCCATCCTTTTGAGGCATATAATGAAGCCTGGATCCGATTGTAAAGGACATCAACACTCCATAAGCAGGAGCCGTAATCGTTGAAATCTTTTGCAAAATCATCGGAGTTGTAAGTGTACCCTCCTAAAATCGCAGTTCCCAAACGCCATCTTGATTGTGAAGACGATTCTTGACCAAAGAAGATGTTTGCCGAGGAAATCAGCAGCACCGCTAACAGAAACGATTTATACTTTTTCATAATCCTGTTCTTTTTTATTCAGCAAAAATATCCCATAATTTAGCAAAAGCTACACTTGACGAAATAGCCCCTGTAACACCGCCCGCAATACCACCTACTACTGTGGCACTGCCTGCAACAGCACCGCCGGCACCTCCAATGACATCAGCAAGTGCTACAAAAAACTTTTTCCAGAACGGAGCTCTATTATCTTGTATTTTATTTGATAATAATCGTTCATGCCAATAACACAAAGAATAACGCCCAATAGACGAAGCTATCAAGACTGGTTCGTAGATGTTTCTTTCCCGGTCAAATTCGTTGATTAATATGTTTTCAAAATCAACTATTTGAGTTATCACAGTTAGTAAATTATCAACATCATAACTCAACAAAATATCCGCCAATGTAAGAAGTTTTTGTTTTGATTCATAATTAATATTTAAGGAATTAACATAATTTTCCATCTCCAACCTGGTCTGAAAAGATAGAATCGGTGATGCAAATGTTTGAGAAGAAAAATTCTGAATATCAGAACCGTAATTTTCCTCTATGACGCCATCAACTATCTCAAATACTTGCGATGTGCTCATATCATGAGAACCTCGTTGTTCAATAGTCGCCATTAATAAATTGTGTTTTAACCCTGCTTGATCGTAGGGATTGTTGTTGTTTGGTGCAATGTTGGAGTATTGCGTCTGCCAATAATTGAAATTGTTACTCATTGTTTTTTAGATTTAATCATTAACCCTTAATTGTTTCGCAACAAAGATGGAAGGGCATAATCGCCATCAATTTGTTAATGACAAAATTACATGTAAACAACTATTCAAAAATATGTTTTTTATTGAACCAGTCCGTTTTTGAGGGATTTTTTCATAAAATCAGTTAATTTTTGACTGAAAAGCGATTTTTTTAATTTATTTGTCACTCTTTTTCGGCGACTCACTATGCCTTGATAGGAAAGGGAAAGCAATCCGGCTTTTTGAATCTCAGTCAATGGAAGGATGGAAATGTAACAATAATCAAGTTCGACATCACTCAAGTTGGGATGTTGTGTTGAAAATTTATGGGTGAAATCGTTGAATAAAGAATCGATGGTTGCTTTAAAAATGCTTATTTCAGAAGCGGTGAGCGGATTTTGGAAATACATGATAGTTTCGCCTATCAAATGTTTGTTGTATTTACAACGTTCAATGATTGAATTGAAGATTTCTGTCTCTTGAAGTGAATGCCATCGTTCCAAGAACAACTTGTTTGCCAATTCCTCTTTATTTGAAGGCTTATCTCGCTTAGTGCGCAGTCTGACCATTATCAATACAACGATTACGGCTATTATAATCAATATAGGTTTTACATACTTTTCTGTGGAATTTTGGATTTCTTGATACATACTGGAATATTTTACCGATGCGCTTTCATTATCTGATACATTGTCAATAATACATTCATAACGTGCTTTGTTGTCAAAAGCAGTGCCGTTGGGATTGGCATCAGCTGGTTTTGCCAATGTCAGCAATAATATGAATAAAGTAGTAAGCATCAAATGGTTAAATTAATATTGCAAATATAAATATTTTTTTGAAAATACCTATTAAAATCAAATAAAAAAGCGGCCGAGGCAACGCCTCGACCGCTTTTTTATTCATAAAATGAAGGATATTACAATTCTTTAACACTTATTGTGTTTGTGCCCGTTATCGTCATCGGTATTTCCATCCCTTCTTCTGATATTGTTACCGACAAAGTGTTTTCTGTAGTCGTTGCTATGATGATACCAGTGCGAGGGTCGATGGATGAATTGCCTTTGAAATTACCTGTAACGTCTTTGGAATTGATGTCTCCAGTGAAACTGAAGTCAATGCTTTTCTTTGAAATGCCGGTAACAGTGCATGTCATGTTGACAGTGTAGTCATAATCACCGACAGAGTTGGTTTTAACAAAAGTCCATTGGCTGCCGACACTCATTTCTTTTTCAGGAAGTTCAATGATGGCGTTTCTCAACTGATTCAAATCGTTGTCATCAGGATTTGTATTCAAGCCCAATTCGTTGAAAGTCATTATGACAGGCTTCTTTATCATGCCTTCATACTCTTTTGCCTGCTGGGCTATCATAGGACTGGTGTTCTGTGGGTTTTCCGAGTCGTATGTGAATGTCATGCCCATTGTTGAACCGGTCATTTTGATGGCTTCAATCTGAGTCTCAAAGGTGATGCTTTGCTCAGCAATCTCTTTTGCAACAAATGTCTGACGCAGATCTAATTTCTGTGTGGAAGTTATCGACTGACCTTGAACCTTCATCACAGTCTTTTGATTTATCGTAGAGTTGATGACATAAGATTTGTCTTTTTGCGGACGAAGTCTTAATGTTACTCCACTGGCGAATGATACTAATGCCAATCCGATAATCAGCATCAAAGGAATAATAATACTTTTTTTCATTTTACAATAGATTTGATGGTTTATTTAGGCATCTGTGCTCCGTAGCCTTTCACGGCACCGAACAATTTGATTGCATCCTCGAAAGGATATCTGTTTGCAAACATTGTCGATGATGAGTTGATTGTGCCTTGCTTGTTCAAGCCGAGAAGCGAACGAAGTTGGTTGTCGGCTGAACTTGGTTGGTAGTCAGCGCTTTCTTTGTATGTGGCGCTGGCGAATCCCTTAAGATATGCCTCGTTGAGTTTTCCGTTGAAAACTTTCGGATCTGACATGCCAATGCATCCGTCAATTTCTGTCAAAGCCTCTGCATCCTCAAACTGGTCAACGCTGATCATCAAGAATTTTCCGCCACCGGCGAGTGCTGCGTCAGCACGTCTGTTCAAGAAGAACATGTTGTTGGTGGTTTCTGCGATTTTCTGTGCCTCTTTGTCTTTGTAGTCCAAACGTGCGCGATCGAGACCTGCATAGATGCTGCAGCCGATGATGCAGTGGTCGACATAGCTGTGAGTGCCGTTGTTGTAACGGAAACCGTAGCCCATGTCGTCGTAGTCTTTCAAGCGTGACCATGTGAACAAAACTGTGTTGTTGGTGAAATGAACTGTCTGGTACTTCTGTCCGTTACTGCCCATAACATCGCAGGCAATCATACGGCAGTTCACGAAAATACAGTTGTCAATGGTTACCTCACCTTGGAACATTCCGCCGACTCCGTAATTCGGTGCGTTCACGAAAGCGCAGTTGCGGATGGTGATGGTCTTGCAATTTGGATTGTCGAGATATAACTCTCTTGTCTCTGTAGTCAAAACGTTGGTCAACTCAAGATTTGGGCCGCCAATGCCGCCGGTGCCAATCGGGTTCATCATTGGACTCTCAACGCCTTTTGGCTTGCCTTCGCCGCGCTGGTTGTATGAGATGCTGTTGCCGCGGTCAAACAAAAGGCCGTCCACCACAATCTCGCCATTCGGGTTGTTCACCTTGATAATCATCGTTCCGCCACCTTTTGCCGTGCCGTTCGATTCTGCTGTAGGCTGAACCATGGTTCTGTATGTCAAGATGTCGCGTGCCGAGAAATCGGTGTTGTAACCGCCGTAAATCTTCACGCATTTTGTGACGTTGATATTACCACAATCCAAAGTTCCGAAATAGTTGCCTTCTGCAACGTAAATGGTAGCTCCTTCCGGAACAGCGTCAATGGCCTTCTGTAAGTTCTTGTAAGGTTTCTCCTTGCTGCCGTCACCTCTGTTGTTACCTGTGTTTTTCGACACATAATACTCCTGTGCGCTGATGGTCATCGCGAAAAGCACAGCCACCGCTAACATTAAGAATCTTTTCATATTATTAATTTTTTAGTTTATTTTTAAAATGTAGAGACGTCATTATGGCGTCTCTACTAATATCTAAGGTCTAAAGTTGTGGACCGGCTTTAACTAAAGCTTTCCCAGCCTCATTTGTCGTGAACTTCGCAAAGTTCTTGATGAATCTGCCGGAGAGGTCTTCAGCTTTCTTGTTCCAATCCTCTACATTTGCATAAGTGTCGCGTGGATCCAATATCTTCGGGTCGACGCCTGGCAATGATGTAGGAACCTCGAAGTCGAAGTACGGAATCTTCTTGGTCGGAGCCTTCTCGATTGAACCGTCGAGGATAGCGTCGATGATACCACGTGTGTCGCGGATCGAGATACGTTTGCCGGTGCCGTTCCATCCTGTGTTCACGAGGTATGCCTTTGCGTTGCTCTGTTCCATGCGTTTCACGAGTTCTTCAGCATATTTTGTCGGATGCAGCTCGAGGAATGCCTGGCCGAAGCATGCGCTGAATGTCGGAGTAGGCTCTGTGATGCCGCGTTCTGTACCTGCCAGTTTTGCAGTGAAACCGCTCAGGAAGTAGTATTTGCACTGGTCTGGAGTCAAGATTGAGACTGGTGGCAACACTCCGAAAGCGTCAGCTGAAAGGAAAATCACGTTCTTTGCAGCAGGACCCGATGACACTGGACGTACGTTCTTCACAATCTTCTCGATGTGCTCGATAGGGTAGGAGACACGTGTGTTTTCTGTCACGCTCTTGTCTTTGAAGTCGATTTTGCCGTTGGCGTCCACTGTGACGTTTTCGAGCAATGCGTTGCGTTTGATTGCGTTGTAGATGTCCGGCTCGCTGTCTTTGTCGAGGTTTATGACCTTTGCATAGCAGCCGCCTTCAAAGTTGAACACGCCTTCGTCGTCCCAGCCGTGCTCGTCGTCACCGATGAGTAAACGTTTCGGGTCGGTCGACAAAGTGGTCTTTCCTGTTCCTGACAAACCGAAGAAGATAGCTGTGTTTTCGCCCTTCATGTCGGTGTTTGCTGAGCAGTGCATTGAGGCGATGCCTTTCAATGGCAGATAGTAGTTCATCATTGAGAACATACCTTTTTTCATCTCACCGCCGTACCATGTGTTCAAGATAACCTGCTCGCGTGATGTCACGTTGAATGCCACGCAGGTGTCGCTGTTCAATCCTAACTCTTTATAATTTTCAACCTTGGCCTTCGATGCTGTGTAAACAGTGAAGTTTGGTTTGAACTCTTTAAGTTCTTCCTCAGTCGGTTTGATGAACATGTTGAGCACGAAATGAGCCTGCCATGCCACCTCCATGATGAAACGCACAGCCATGCGTGTGTCTTTGTTTGCGCCGCAGAAAGCGTCAACAACATAAAGGTTCTTGCCCGAAAGCTCTTTCTTTGCGAGGTTTCTCACTTCTTCCCACACTTTCTCGCTCATCTCGTGGTTGTCGTTAGGATAAACAGGGGTGTTCCACCACACGGTGTCCTTCGAGTTCTTGTCCATGACGATGTATTTGTCCTTAGGCGAACGGCCGGTGTAAATACCTGTCATCACGTTGACAGCGCCGAGTTCGGTTAAAACGCCCTTGTCAAAACCTGTCAAAGCAGGGTTCATCTCGTCTTTGAACAAATCTTCGTATGACGGATTATAATAAATTTCCTTGACATCTTTGATGCCGTAAGAGGTCAAAGCCTCTCTCAATTCGTTGATGTTTTTAGCCATATACTTTTAAATTGATAGAAATTCTTAAATAATGTGCAAAGTTCTAAATAAAATTTCAAAAAAGCAACAGTTTTGAAAAAATAAATTTTTTTGACAGTTAAAACAGAGAAATTATGTAATTTTACGGCCTAAATTTTTTGACAATGACTTATTTTTTGTTTTATTTCATATTATATCCGCTGTCGATATTGCCATTGGCGTTGCTTTATGTCATTTGCCTGCCGCTGTATTTGGTTTTGGCATTTATAATAAGGTATAGGAGAAAGATTATTGACGACAATTTTGCAAAGTCGTTTCCGGAATGGAGCAGGAGAGAGGTGAGAAAGGCGAGATACAGGTATTATTGGCATTTCATGCAGCTTGCCGCCGAGATGATTAAGATGCTGACAATGAGTCGCAAAAACGTGCTGAGACGTTATCATTGCTCGAATCCTGAAGTTGTAAACAAGTATTTCGACCAAGGCAAGAGTGTCGTTCTGATGTCGAGCCACCATAACAACTGGGAATGGATGGTTTTAAGCGTCGATATGCAGTTCAAGCATCACGGAATAGGAGTGGGGGCGCATAACACAAACAAGGTTTTCGAGAAGCTGATTAACAGAGCGAGAACGCGTTACGGTGACCAAGTGGTTTTTCATGACAATGTTCGCGAAGTGATGGCGTATCATGAGGAAAACCATATCCCTGCGGCTTATATGATTCTTTCAGACCAGAGCCCAAGCAATGTCAATCGTTGCTATGTCACTGATTTCCTGCATCGTAAGACAGGGTTTATCCGTGGCTCTGAAGGCTTTGCCCGTAAATACGACCTTCCGGTTTTATATTACGAAGTAATCAAAGAACGCATGGGCAAATATCGTCTTGATGTTCATGAAATCTGCGAACATCCTAACGAATTGCCTGAAGGAGCCATCATGCAGAAATACGTGGAATTACTGGAACAGACGATTAAAAACCACCCATACTACTGGCTGTGGAGCCATAGAAGGTGGAAACATAAGTTTGATTAAATAAATAAGGCGCCGCGAAACGCGGCGCCTTATTTTTATTTATTTGCGATCAGCCTTAATCGCAGCCTGTGCAGCAGCTAATCTTGCAACCGGCACGCGGAATGGTGAGCATGAAACATAGTTCAAACCGACACCGTAGAAGAATTCCACTGATGCAGGGTCACCACCGTGCTCGCCGCAAACACCGCACTTCAGGTTGTTTCTAGTCGAACGTCCGCGTTCAACACCCAACTTCACCAGCTGGCCAACGCCTTCCTGATCCAATGTGTTGAATGGGTCAGCAGGGATAATCTTCTGGTCGATGTAGCTGTGAACGATAGCGTTGACGTCGTCACGTGAGAAACCGAATGTCATCTGGGTCAAGTCGTTTGTACCGAATGAGAAGAACTGTGCGACACTTGCGATCTTGTCAGCGACTAATGTTGCGCGTGGGATCTCAATCATTGTGCCGTACATGTATTCGATTGTCAGACCGTACTGTTTCTCAACTTCAGCCTTAACGCGTTCTGCAATAGCTTTCTGGTTTTCAAGCTCTTTCACGTTGATTGTGAGAGGAACCATGATCTCGAGATGTGGATGGTTGCCTTCTTTCATCAACTGTGCTGTGGCCTCAAACAAAGCGCGGAACTGTGTCTCTGAAATCTCTGGGAACACGATGCCAAGACGAACGCCACGGAGACCCATCATCGGGTTGACCTCGTGTAATGCGTCGACGCGTTTCTGGAGTTCCTTAAGATCCATGCCACGTTCTTTAGCGAGCTCCTGCTGCTTCTCAAGTGTATGAGGAACGAACTCGTGGAGTGGTGGGTCCATCAAACGGAATGTCACCGGTTTGCCGTCCAAAACCTTCAATGTTGCCTTTGCCGATTCGCGGATGTAAGGCTCGAGTTCTGCCAAAGCTACAACGCGTTCTTCTGTTGTGTTGGCAAGAATCATGTTACGGAGTTTTGCAAGAGGTTTCTCGCTGTTCTTGCCGTAGAACATGTGCTCGATACGGAACAAACCGATACCTTCAGCGCCGAAGCTCACTGCTTTCTGTGCGTCGTCCGGGTTATCTGCGTTGGTGCGGACACCCATCTTGCGGTATTTGTCAACCAAGCGCATGAACTCCTGGAAACGTGGGTTTTCTGTAGCGTCGATGGTTTTAACAGTGCCGTCGTACACATAACCCTTTGTTCCGTTCAATGAAATCATGTCGCCTTCTTTGTATGTCTTGTCACCGATTTTCACAGTGCCTTCTTTCTCGTTGATGTGAACGGCCTCGCAACCTACGATGCAGCATTTACCCCAGCCACGTGCAACCAAAGCTGCGTGTGAGGTCATACCGCCACGCTGTGTGAGGATACCGTCAGCAGCGCGCATACCTTCAACGTCCTCTGGGTTGGTCTCTTCACGGACGAGGATGTTGGCTTCCTTGTTCTTGCGGAATGCCATTGCTTTCTCGCTGCTCAATGCGATTCTACCGACCGCGCCACCAGGACCTGCTGGAAGACCGTGAGCCAAAACGCTCTTGTTCTTCTCGTCTTTAGTGTCGAGGATAGGGTGGAGGAGCTCGTCAATCTGGTTGACACCGAGTCTCATGACAGCTGTAGCCTCGTCGATTCTGCCTTCGTGAAGCATGTCGAGTGCCATGTTGACTGCTGCAACGCCCGTACGTTTACCGACGCGGCACTGCAACATGTATAATTTACCGTCCTGGATGGTGAACTCGATGTCGAGCATGTCTTTGTAGAAGTCTTCAAGTCTTGCTCTAACGTCGCACAACTCTTTGTAAGTCTGTGGCATAAGCTCTTCCATTGAAGGCATGTTCTTGTTTTTCTCGTTCTTAGTGTCGTTGTTCAACGGGTTAGGTGTGCGGATACCGGCCACGACGTCTTCACCTTGTGCGTTGATAAGCCACTCACCGTAGAACTTGTTGTCGCCTGTGGCAGGGTCACGTGTGAAAGCAACACCTGTTGCTGAGTTTTCACCCATATTGCCGAACACCATCGTCTGCACGTTGACGGCTGTTCCCCAATCCTCAGGAATACCTTCGATTCTTCTGTATGACACAGCTTTCTTGCCGTTCCAACTCTTGAACACGGCTCTGATACCGCCTTCAAGCTGAAGCTCTGCATCATCCGGGAACTCTGTGCCGAGAACTCTCTTGATGGTAGCTTTGAATTCTTCTGCCAAAGCCTTGAGCTCGTCTGCTGTGATTTCTGTATCTGACTTGTAACCTTTCTTTGCCTTGAATTCATCGAGCATGTCATCCAAAATCTTGCGGATGCCTTTGCCTTCTGCTGGTTCCTTGTCCTCAGCCTTCTCCATGACGACGTCGGCGTACATCATGATAAGACGACGGTATGAGTCGTAAACGAAACGAGGATTGTTGGTCTTCTTAATCAAACCAGGGATTGTCTTTGAGCAGAGACCGATGTTCAAAACGGTGTCCATCATACCCGGCATCGACTGGCGCGCGCCTGAACGGCATGACACTAAGAGAGGATTCTCTGCGTCGCCGTATTTCATGCCCATGATGTTCTCCATATTCTTGATTCCTGCGTGAACCTCGTCCATCAAACCTGCTGGAAGCTGGCAGTTGTTTGCGTAATAAGCTGTGCAGCATTCAGTTGTGATTGTGAGACCTGCTGGAACCGGTAAACCTAACAGACACATCTCCGCTAAGTTTGCACCCTTACCACCCAACAAATTCTTCATTGTTGAGTTACCCTCGGCTGTACGGTTGCCGAAAAGATAAACGTACTTGGTATTTTTCATGCTTTTCAAAATTATTTATTTGTTATTCTCTTGAATTTCAATCAGTTATAGCTAATGTGCGCATTTTTTCTAAAAAACTTGCAAAATTACATTTTTTTTCAAAAAATTCCAAGTTTTTTTTGAAAAAATCGTATCTTTGTGAAAAATTTTTAAAATGTTAAGATTAATAGGTGCTTTAGCGATAATTTTTATCGTTTATGTATTGGTGAAAACTCTTATAAATAATATGAGAAGATCTGATAATCAATTTAATACGAATGGAGGATGTAGCTCTGGATTGATAGGGGCGGGTATAGGTTTTATCATAGGCGGTGGCCCGATAGGAGCTATTATCGGATATGCTCTCGGCTCGCTTTTCGGCAACAGTTATACAAAGGAAGATGTGCGTTTTATGGGCGCTAATCCTCGTCAACAGGATTTTTCAGCCAGTTTGCTCGTGCTTTCCGCTGCCGTGATGAAAGCCGACGGCGTCGTGAAAAAATCGGAACTCGACTATGTGAAACGCTTCTTCCTCTCTAATTTCGGACAGGAACAGGCTGAGAAGTATATACTCACTTTGCGCGAGATTCTGAAACAGGATATCCAAATCGCTGAAGTGAGCCAGCAGATCGGCCGTTACATGGATTATTCCTCAAAACTGCAGCTGCTGCATTACTTGTTTGGCATCGCTTCAGCAGATGGACAAGTGCATGATCTTGAAATCAATGTCATAGAAACGATTTCGCGTTATATGGGCATATATACCTCTGATTATGAATCAGTTAAGGCTATGTTTGTCAAAAAAGTCGACGATGCTTATACAATCTTGGGCATTGATCCTTCTGCCTCGGATGATGAGGTCAAGAAAGCCTATCGCGAAATGGCTAAAAAGAATCATCCTGATAAAGTGGCTTATCTTGGCGACGATGTCAGAAAGGCGGCAGAAAAGAAATTCCAGGAAATCAACGACGCATACGATAGAATCAAGAAACAACGCGGATTGGTTTAACTATTTGAATAGCCTCCATCTGGCTCCAAATATCAATCTTGAATCCCTCATAGGATAATGCGGTGTCGTGAAATACCTGTTGTCTTGCTTGAATGAATAGAGATTGGTGTATCCTAAGAAGATGTTAGCTCTTTTTAATTTGAAAGTAATGTAGAAATCAACGAAAGGGTAATTGCCTATTTTTACGGTTTTCTGCAGATAGAATGTCCTAAGCGCAGGCATATATGCATCCGCATAATACTCTGTAAAATAATTGACTACGAATGACGGCTGCATTATCGATACACCTTTCACCAGTGTTATGTTCCAACCGAATTTTATCTTGCTGTGGATAAATGGCAGATGTAAAATATTTTCATTGTCAGACATCTGGATTGAAGCGAAACCACTTACCTCAAGAAGCCTGATTCTTACGTAGAAATTCGCGAAAGCTGATGCTATGACAACAGGTATCGCATGTTGAGTAGGCTTGGCATCTAAATCGAAATATATGTAATGGTCAATGGTTGTCTGTTTCAAACCGATTGAAAACCAAGGGGTTTCATATACTCCTTGAAGTCTTATGTATGTCGTCGGACTGAAATCATTATTCCATCTGAAATTGTTGGAATAATAGAATTGCTCAAACCAATCAGCTGATTGTCTGGAAATATTGACATTAAAGACCAAGTCGCCGAAATTTTTCTTAAATGTTCCCAAAAACTGCTTCCATTGTCCTTCCAGCATGAAATCTCCAGCCTGATAATCAGTCAATATTATTTCTCCTTTGCCTGTGATTCTGGTTGTTTTTAATATGTTCATTGTAATTCCGGCAGTCGCACGTATGTTCTGGTAATAACTTTTACCGAATTGCGCTCCTGTCAAAATATCGGTATATCCGCTATGATATGTATAATTATGTTCAAGACCCACTGATAAGTAGAATGGGATGTCATTTTTATATTGGCCGTATGACAATGAATTCCAACTGATACTGTTTCTGATCGTATAGAAATTTATGCTGTCATAGGTTTTGTCCTTATTAATTAAGGTGTCAAAATTATCATAAAATCCGGATGTCGGATCTGTGTCTGAATATATGTATCTGTTTAATTGATAATCAAAAGAATGGCATAACCTGCCGAATCCGATTCTTTTATCTTTTTTGATATCTGAATAGCTTATAATGAAGTATTGGCTGATGCCGAAACCTGTAACGCTGATTTTATTTTTGGCATGTTGAAGGTTGACAGGGATAACGGTTTTGTCGGTTTCAATTAACTCTGTGAAAAGAGAGTCGTTAGTGATTCCACCGTTTTCATAAGCGTCTATGTCATTCATGACATAATATCCGTTTACTCCATACCTGTTATCTCTTGTGTTCCAACGGAAATTGGCTACAAAATTGTAGTTCTGGGCAAAACTTCTTTGATAAACAGATGGTGCATAGTCTATGTTGAATTTCAGAGTCACGAAAAATCTGGGCTGAAATTCTCGGCTGAACAGAATATCCAAATGCTGCTCTTTTTTACCGCCCATCATATATTTGATCTCTGTAAATGGTTGATAGATAATTGGATAGATAATATCCTTTTTGGTTATGATAAATTTGTCGTAGGCTGTCAGCTTGTCGTTAAAACCGATAGTGGAAGGGTAGGAGAACTCCAGATTTTTGTGAGCATGTCCGGAATTACTTAACTCCTGGTAATACTCCATCGGTTGGTTTGTAGGGTCGTAAAACGACGCGGAAAGGGTAGTGGTATCCCAAACTTTTATGTTTCCAAGTTGTTGATTGTCAAGCTTTTCATAGAAATATCTAACAACGGTTGAGTCTATTGGAATAGAATCGTTTTTATTCTCAAAGATATTTGATGCCATTGAAGTTCGGCATAATATCACACCTATTAATATTAATATGATTCTTGCAATTTTCACAATGCAAAGATAGTAAATTTAATAAGACGTTGAGGATAATTAATAAAAAAAGAAGGAATCAATAATTTGATTCCTTCTATGGGTTTGGCGACGACCTACTTTCCCACAAGCTGATGCAGTATCATCGGCGCGACGGGGCTTAACTTCTCTGTTCGGAATGGGAAGAGGTGGACCTCCGTGCTATAGTCACCATGTGTATCTCTCAAGATTCT
>JAGCFU010000039.1 GCA_017649945.1 Bacteroidales bacterium
GTTGTATTCCTCTTTGCCGGTGTGGTGTGGGTTGTGCTCTTTCTTCTCCTGTCCGACCAATGCTGCTGCAGCGCTGCGGTGGTGACCGTCGGCGATGTACATTGCAGGGACTTTCTTGTCGAAGAGTTCAACTAACTTGGCAATGGTAGCCTTGTCGTCGATGACCCAGAAACGATGACCGAAGCCGTCTTCCTTAGCGATGAAGTCGTAGATTGGCTTCTCGTGACGAACGATGTTGTTGACGATTGCGTCAATCTCGTTCACTGCCGGATATGCGAAGAACACTGGTTCCACGTTGGCGTTGGTGATGCGGACGTGTTTCATGCGGTCCTCTTCCTTGTCCTTACGTGTCAACTCATGTTTCTTGATGACTTTGTTGATGTAGTCCTCGCTCCATGCGCATGCCACGATACCGTACTGCCAGTGTGCGTTGGCGTCTTTCGGGTTCATGCTCTGTGCGTAGATGTACAGCTTCTCTTCGTTGTCCTGGACGAGCCATCCGTAGTCTTTGAACATGTTGAAGTTCTCGACAACTTTGATGTAAGTCTCAAGGTCGCTGTCTTTGTGGCCGGCTGGAAGGTCGATTTCCGCCTTTGTCACGTGGAGAAGGCTGTATGGGTTGCCTGCGCATTCCTCGCGTGCTTCCTCTGTATTCAAAACGTCGTATGGTCTTGAAGCTAATTTCTCAACGATATCAACCGGTGGACGATATCCTTTAAATGGCTTTATAACTGACATTTTCTTGCGTTTTTAATTTCTATTACTTATTATTGTTTATAGCTAATGGCTAATGGCTATCTACTTGTTCACTTGAAACTTTGTGCATCCTTCTTTGAAGAAGCCCACGATCTGGCGAGCTGCTGCGAGACCTGCGTTCATGTTTGCTTCAGCTGTCTCTGCACCCTGTTTCTTAGGTGTTGCGAAGAAACGTGGAGCGAACTGTGCCAATGCCTCTGCATTTGCCGGAGCGATGTCTGTCACATACTTGAAATCTGTACGTTCGGCGAGCACTTTCTCCATGTCAGCCTCGTTGATGACTTCCTTACGAGCTGTGTTGACTAAGCAGCCACCCTTTGGCATCTTTGAAAGAAGAGCGTAGTTGATGCTGTTCTTTGTCTGGTCGTTTGCCGGGATGTGCAATGAGATGTAGTCGCAGTGTGCGTAGAGTTCCTCGAGAGTGTTCGGGACGTGAACGCCTTCAGCTTCCATCTTCTCTGTTGGTACGAATGGGTCGAATGCCCATACTTCCATACCGAGAGCCTTGGCTTTCTCTGCCACGAGGCGGCCGACGTTACCGTAAGCCTGGATACCGACTCTCTTGCCCTTCAATTCGCAACCTGTGCCAGGTTTGAATGTGTTACGGGCCATGTAAATCATCATACCGATTGCCAACTCAGCGACTGCGTTTGAGTTCTGACCTGGTGTGTTCATTGCCACGATGCCTCTTGCTGTGCAAGCTGCGAGGTCGAGGTTGTCGAAACCTGCACCGGCGCGAACCACGATCTTGAGGTTCTTGGCGTGGTCGATGACTTCCTTGGTCACCTTGTCTGAACGCACGATGAGAGCGTCAGCGTCAGCGACTGCATCGTAGAACTGCTGCACGTCGGTGTATTTCTCGAGTTTTGCGAAGTTGTAACCAGCTTCTTCAACTATTTTCTGGATTCCATTGACAGCTGCTGCTGAGAATGGCTTTTCTGTTGCAACTAATACTTTCATTTCTAATCTTTTAAATTATTTACTGCTAATGGCTAATAGCTAATGGCTAATAGCTAATCGCTAATGGCTTATTTATTAGCTTTTTCAAAGTCTTGCATGCACTGTACCAATGCTTCAACTGACTCGATTGGGCATGCGTTGTATAATGAAGCGCGGAAGCCGCCTACTGAACGGTGACCCTTGATACCGACCATGCCGCGTTCTTTTGCGAATGCCATGAAAGCGTCCTGGAGGTCTTCACGACCTGGAGCCATCACCCAGCAGTGGTTCATGATTGAACGTGAGTCTTTCTCTGCTGTTCCGACGAACATTGAGTTGCGGTCGATTTCTTCGTAGAGGAGGTTTGACTTCTTGACTGCGAGCTTGTTCATAGCCTCGACACCGCCGATGGTGTCCTTTAACCACTTCAATGTCTCGTGCATGACGAAGATAGGAAGTACTGGAGGTGTGTTGAACATACTGACGTTCTTAGCTTCTTCAGCAGCGTGTGTTCTGTAGTCGACCATTGTTGGAAGTGGGTTCATATAAGCACGGTCGCCGATGTTGCCGAGGAGGTCTTTACGGACGATGACGAATGTCACGCCGGCAGGACCGACGTTCTTCTGAGCGCCACCGTAGATGAGACCGTATTTCTTCACGTCGACTGGACGGCTCATGATGTCTGATGACATATCAGCAACGAGTGTCACTGGGCAATCCATATCGGTGCGGATCTCTGTACCGTAGATTGTGTTGTTTGTTGTGATGTGGAAGTAGTCAGCATCGGTAGGGATGGTGTAGCCCTTCGGGATGTAAGTGTAGTTCTTGTCTTCTGATGAAGCGACGATGTCGACTTTACCGAACAACTTAGCTTCTTTAGCTGCTTTCTTTGCCCAAACACCTGTCTGGAGGTAAGCTGCCTTTGTCTTCAGAAGGTTAGCCGGCACTGTGAAGAACTGTGTGCTTGCGCCGCCACCGAGGAAGAGGACTTCATATTCTGCAGGAATATTGAGGATGTCGCGCCAAAGCTGACGTGTTTCCTCCATGATACGCTCCCAACCCGGAGTACGGTGTGAAATCTCCATCAAACCGATACCTGTGTTGTCAAAATTACGAATTGCGTTGATTGTTGATTCAACGGCTTCTTTTGGAAGGACGCATGGTCCCGCATTGAAATTGTGTTTCATTACGTTATATTTTAAGTTGTTAATATTTATACCTTATTTATTTTACGCATTTTTCTGCGTTGCAAAGGTAGTAAATATATTTATATGGTACACAAAAATCAATGAAAATAAATTTTTTTAAAAAATTTTCAGAAAAATAGTTTTTGTATTAAAAAATGTTGTATTTTTGCAGCCCGAATTGAGAGAAAATTATATTGCAATGAAAAAAGACATACATCCAAAGAATTACAGACTGGTCGTGTTTAAAGACATGTCAAACGACCACGCTTTTATGTCACGTTCCACCATCAACACGAAGGAAACTATCGTTTGGGAAGACGGTAACGAGTATCCACTGGTGAAACTTGAGATCTCAAACACATCACACCCATTCTACACTGGTAAGATGAAACTTGTCGACACTGCAGGTCGCGTTGATAAATTCAACAACAAGTACAAAAAATTCCAGGAAGCAAAGAAAAAATAATTCCAGAATAGGTTTGTTAAATTTTTCATAATGAAGTTTTGCCCTTGCCAGAAATGACAAGGGCTTTTTCATGACAAAATGTCTTGGCACGATTTTTGATGGATACCTTTTGAAAAGACGTTTTTATGGATAATAAAATCAACCACGATATAATCCTCAGTGACATCATTGAGGCTGATACAGAATACATCCCGCTGTTCTCGCCGGAAGACGAGAAACGCATGATCGACGCGCAACTCCCTGAGGAACTGCCGATTATGGCATTGCGTAACGCCGTGCTGTTCCCTGGCGTTGTCATCCCGATTACGGTTGGCAGAAACAAGACCATCCGTCTTGTGAAAGACGCATATAAAAGAGGTATGGACATCGGCGTCATCACTCAACGCGACGCCAAGGTGGAAGAACCGCAACAGGCTGACCTCTTCGAGATTGGCACCATAGCGCAAGTCATGAAGACATTGGAGATGCCGGATGGAAACACCACCGTCATCATACAAGGCAAACGCCGCTTCAGATTGGAAGAGATAACTGCCACAGAACCTTATCTGAGAGGCAGAATCACGCCGTTTGGCAATAACTCACCGGTGCCACGCGACCGCCAGTTCAAGGCCTTGATACAGAGCATCAAGGACATGGCGATGCAGATCGTGCAGAAGTCAGGAGCGGTGCCGTTTGAGGCCACATTTGCAATCCGCAACATCGAGAGCCCATGGTTTATGGTCAACTTCATTGCCAGTAACCTCGTGGCTAAGATGGAAGATCGTCAGAAACTATTGGAAATCAATGAGATAACGAAGTTCGCCAATGAGCTTCTGAAGCTTCTCAACAAAGAGATGCAGATGGTCGACCTTAAACAGCAGATTCAAAGCAAGGTAAAAACCGACCTCGACAAGCAGCAACGCGAATACCTTCTGAATCAGCAACTTAGGACTATCCAAGAGGAACTTGGCGGAACGCCTAACGAACAGGATATCAAGGAGTTGACGCAGAAGGCAGCGAAGAAGAAATGGAGCAAGGAGGTGGCGGATGTGTTTAACAAGGAGCTCCAGAAGTTGCAGCGTATGAACCCACAGCAGGCCGATTACGGTATCCAGCATAACTACCTTGAGACTCTCGTCGAACTTCCGTGGAACGAATATACAAAGGATAATTTTGACCTCGAGCATGCCCAGAAAGTTCTCGACAAAGACCACTTCGGTCTCGACAAAATCAAAGACAGAATAGTGGAGCATCTGGCTGTTCTGAAGCTGAAAAACGACATGAAAGCCCCGATTTTGTGCCTCGTCGGACCTCCTGGCGTCGGTAAGACATCGCTTGGTAAATCGATAGCTAAAGCATTGGGACGCAAATACATACGCATGTCGTTGGGCGGCGTTAGAGATGAGTCAGAACTTCGCGGACACCGTAAGACATACATAGGCGCTATGCCTGGCAGAATCATCCAGAATCTGAAGAAGGCGAAGTCGTCGAACCCTGTCTTCATCCTCGACGAAATCGACAAGGTGAGCGGCAACAACATCAACGGCGACCCACAGGCTGCATTGCTCGAAATCCTTGACCCAGAACAGAATAACACCTTCAACGATAATTTCATCGAGTTGGATTACGACCTCTCGAAGGTGATGTTTATCGCCACGGCGAATAACCTTCAGACCATACATCCGGCCTTGCGCGACAGAATGGAAATCATCGATTTGAACGGCTATCTGCGCGAGGAGAAATACGAGATTGCAAAACGCCATCTCATCCCGAAGCAGTTGAAGGAACACGGTCTGAAATCGAAAGATGTGACGTTCTCGGAAATGATAATCTATAAAATTATTGACGACTACACCCGTGAGGCAGGCGTCCGTAACCTTGAGCGCAAAATCGCCGACATCATCCGCAAGAAGGCTAAATCTATCGTCATCGGTGGAAACTACGAGAAGAAAGTCACCGAGGACGACTTGAAGAAAGCCCTTGGTGTGCCTATGCATCACGACGAGGACGAGGTGAAGCACACCATGCCTGGCGTCGCCATCGGATTGGCATGGACACCGGTCGGCGGCGAGATTCTGTCGATTGAGGTCAGCTTGAGCAGGGGCAGGGGAGCGCTGAACATGACAGGTAACCTCGGCGATGTGATGAAGGAATCGGCAACGATAGCATACGAGTTTATTAAAGCCCATGCTAACGAATTGAAAATCAATCCGATAGTGTTTGAAGAATGGAACGTTCACATTCATGTTCCGGAAGGCGCTACGCCTAAAGACGGCCCATCAGCAGGTATCACCATGCTGACAGCGTTGACATCGGCATTCACTCAGCGTCGTGTCAAGGACAAGCTCGCTATGACTGGTGAAATCACGCTTCGTGGTAGAGTTTTGCCGGTTGGAGGCATCCAGGAGAAGATGTTGGCCGCCAAGCGCAACGATGTGACAGATGTCATTTTGTCACGTGACAACGAACGCGATTTCATGGACATCAAGAAGGAATACATCGAAGGCCTGCAGTTCCATTTCGTCGACAACATGCTCGAGGTTTTGGATCTCGCCTTGGAGAAAGAGCAAGAGGTTAACTCATTGGATTACAACAAGTTCCTGGTGGATTCGCACAAGAAGGTGGCGGGATTTAAATCGTAGAATCCGCTTCTTTTGTTACCAACGATGAAGGAACAATGTCATATACAATTACGTAATCTTTGTATATGACAAAGAACACGGTTAGTTTACCCTTTTTTACAAGTAAACGTTTTGAATACGGATAAGTATTAGACAATGTCTCCCATTGTAGTGGAGGTATTGTATCAGCACGATAAGATAAGGTCAGTATCTCATCAATAAGAGAATTAGTGTATCGAATGCTTGATTCGACAGTGTTTATTGATGTTATGTAATCTACTATGCTTTCTATCTTGTCGTAAACTTTTCTTGAGAATCTAACTTTGTAAGTTTTCATAATGCTTGGCTACACATTCCAACAATTTATCCCTAAACACCTCTGGCTCGACGCTGTTTCTCAATTCCCTTTCAAGCACGAAATTATTAAAACTCCTTCTGTTTTCTCTTAGGCTTCTTTTCTTGATGATTAGTTCTCTATTCATATTTTTTGTGTTTTAAAATTTTCGCAAAGATACAAATATTATTGATATATGCAACCTTTTTTGAAAGTTTTTATATGAGATTTATTCACTCCGTTTCGCTGCGGTCGAAATGACGAGGGGAGTAATAAATCCTATTAATCTTGTAAATCTTGCCCGAAAATAATCTTTTCCGAAGTGTAAACTTCGCCGGCGGTGGTTTGAATCACAGCTTCAATTTGAAGGTCTGGGGTGTCTTGGGCGAGATATTCCAGACTTTCCATTATCTCGTCGAGGTGATATCGACGGGCGTGGGCACCACGATATTTGCCGTTGGGCGTGAAGTCGCTCTCGATCTCCTCGTATTCGACGCGGAAGAAGTCGGTGCCGTCGTCGAGAGGGTGGGAGAGCTTGAAAAACGGCTCCTCGAATGAGATGTCGTAACTCTTTGAATACCTGAAGTTTACGTCTAAAACAAAATAAGGCCACTCGGTGAGGATTTTCTTCGCCTCCATCTTGATTTGCACCTTGTGCGAGGCCGCGTCGGCGAGACTGTCGATGACATCCATCGGGAATAGCGGCACGTTGGTGGCGTTGGAGCGCATGAAACTCAGAAGTTTGTCGCGGTTGTTTATCGGGATAATAATCGTGCGGTCACCAAAATCGGTGATGACGAGGACGCCGCGGTCAACATGTATAGCCTTAATGCGCATTTCTTGAAAAATTTTTGCAAAAATACGTTTTTTTTAAAACAAAAAGCCATTAGGTATTAGCCATTAGCCATTAGAACTGTTCTACCACAAAACTAATGGCTAATAGCTAGTGGCTAATGGCTAAAAAAAATTACTAAGCAATTAAACAAAATTGTAATTTTGCAAAAAAATAGATAATGAAAAAACTATTATACTTCATATTGTTGTTATTGGTCATCGCTTCTTGCGGAAGGAAAGCGACCGACGAAGACCTCAAGATTTTCAAGTATAACGAGGCGGCGGGAATCCTCACTTTGGACCCGATTTATGCCAAGGACCAGCCGCATATCTGGGCTTGTAACCAATTGTATAACAGCCTCGTAGCTTTTGACAACGATATGAACGTGGTGCCGGCGGTGGCGAAGAACTGGGATATCTCCGAAGACGGGAAAATATACACTTTCTTGCTTCGTGACGACGTGTTTTTCCACAACGACAGCTGTTTTAACGGACAGAGCAGGCGAGTGGTCGCTCAAGACTTTGAATATTCATTTAACAGGTTGATTGACATAAAGTTAAGCTCGCCAGGCTCGTGGGTTTTCGCTCAGGTGAAACAAGATGACAACGGATATGCTTTCAAGGCGTTGAACGACTCGGTTTTTCAAGTTGAGTTGAAGGAGCCATTTCCTGCGTTTCTCGGCATATTATCAATGACTTACGCCTCGGTAGTGCCTCAAGAAGCGGTAGAGTTTTACGGTGAGAATTTCGGTCGCCATCCTGTGGGAACGGGTCCTTTTAAGTTCCAATATTGGAAGGAAGGCGTACGCCTCGTGATGCGCAAAAATCCTGATTATTTCGAGTTTGAAAACGGTGAGCGTTTGCCATATCTTGACGCTGTTTCGGTGAGTTTTCTCATCGACAAGCAGGTCGCTTTCATGGAGTTTGTGAAAGGGAAAACCGATTTCATGTCGGGCGTCGATGCACGTTATAAGGACGAGCTTCTGACTCGGGACGGCTTTTTAAGAAGCAAATACGAAGACAAGTTTTATCTCATCCGTGAGCCTTATCTGAATACCGAATATCTTTCGTTTTACATTGATACTCAAGAGGAAAGAGACGATAAAGAACGTGCTGTGGCATTGCGTCAGGCGGTGAATTATTCCATTGACAGGGAGAAGATGCTGCGTTATCTGAGAAACGGCATCGGGACGCCAGGAAACGGCGGAATCATCCCTGCGGGACTGCCTGGATATGATTCGTTGGGACAAATCGGATATGCTTACAACCAGCAGAAATCATTTGAGATTATCGAGAAATATAACCTGCAAGGAAGCGAGATAAAGCTTTATACCACAAAGGATTACATCGATTTGGCGAAGTTTGTGCAGTCGTCGGTGACCGATGTCGGACTGGTGTGCAAGGTGGAGGAGATGATGCCGGCGGCTTTGCGTGAGAAACGTGCCCAGTGCAGTCTGCCGTTCTTCCGCTCGTCGTGGGTAGCCGACTATCCTGACGCGGAGAATTATCTCTCGCTTTTCACTACAGAAAATTTCGCTCCGAACGGTCCGAATTACACACATTATTCAAACCCGGAATTTGACGAGCTTTACGCGAAAGCGATTGCAACCAATGACTTGAAAGAAAGAGCCGAAATATATCACGAAATGGACTCGCTGATGATGACCGAGGCGCCGGTTGTGATACTGTTTTACGACGAGGTGCTGCGCTTCGTCAACAAAAGGGTGAGCGGATTCGACGGAAACCCCGTGAATTTGCTGAATTTGAAGACGGTTAAAATCGATTGAAAAATTTTTGATAATCAGTGAATTTCGTGTTAAAAAATTTTGTAATTTTGCAGCGCTTTTTTGCGAAAATAATTTTGATATGATAAATATTACATTTCCTGACGGTGGTGTCAGACAGTTTGAAGCGGGCGTAACGCCAATGGACATTGCTAAAAGCATTAGCGAAGGCTTGGCTCGCAACGTGTTGTCGGCAAAGGTGAACGACAAGATGTGGGATGCTCTTCGTCCAATCAACGAAGACGCTAATATTCAATTGTTTACATGGAACGACCCGGAAGGAAAAGCTACGGTTTGGCACTCATCGGCACACCTCATGGCAGAGGCTATCGAGCAGCTGTATAAGAGTGTGAAATTCGGCATCGGTCCGGCTATCGAGAGCGGTTTCTACTATGACATCGACACCGGTGACATGACATTGACAGAGGAAGACCTCGTGAAGATTGAGAACAAGATGCTTGAGCTCGCCAAGGAAAAACAGGCATTTGAGCGTGTTGACGTGTGCAAGGCCGACGCTTTGAAATATTTCACAGAGAAAGGTGATGAGTACAAAGTAGAGCTTATAAACGAGCTTGAAGACGGTACCATAACATATTATAAATCAGGAACTTTCACTGATTTGTGCCGCGGACCGCATATCCCGGATACATCGTGCATCAAGGCAGTGAAGCTGACGTCTATAGCCGGCGCTTACTGGCGTGGCGACGAGAATCGCAAACAGCTGACACGTATCTACGGTATCACATTCCCGAAGAAGAAAGACCTTGAGGATTACCTTGTTCTTCTTGAGGAAGCTAAGAAACGCGACCACCGCAAACTCGGCCGTGAGCTTGAACTTTTCATGTTCACCGACATGGTTGGCAAAGGTCTCCCGATGTGGCTCCCAAGAGGTACGGCTCTGCGTAACCGCCTCCAGGAATATCTCACCAAGATTCAGAAACACTATGGCTATGAGCAGGTTATAACCCCTCATATCGGAAACAAGAATCTTTATGTGACATCAGGACACTGGGATCATTACGGCAAGGACAGTTTCCAGCCAATCACCACACCTGAGGAAGGCGAGGTTTATCTGCTGAAGCCTATGAACTGCCCTCATCACTGCATGATTTACAGATGGCAGCCACGTTCTTATAAGGACCTCCCGCTGCGTTTGGCAGAGTTCGGAACAGTGTACCGTTACGAGCAGAGCGGTGAGTTGCACGGCTTGACACGTGTTCGTTCGTTCACACAAGACGATGCTCACATCTTCTGCCGTCCTGACCAGGTGAAAGACGAGTTCCTCCGCGTGATGAACATCATCGAAATCATCTTCAAGGCATTGAAATTCGAAAACTTCGAGGCACAGATTTCACTCCGTGACCCTAACAATACAACCAAATACGTCGGTACAGACGAAAATTGGGAGAGAGCAGAACAGGCCATCAAGGAAGCTTGCGCAGAGAAGAACCTTCCGGCAAGAGAAGAGACAGGCGAGGCTGCATTCTACGGTCCGAAGTTAGACTTCATGGTGAAAGACGCACTCGGCCGTCGTTGGCAGCTCGGTACCATCCAGGTTGACTACAACTTGCCAGAGCGTTTCGACCTCACATATATCGGCAAGGACAACGAGAAACACCGTCCTGTGATGATTCACAGAGCACCATTCGGTTCGATGGAACGTTTCGTGGCTGTGTTGCTCGAGCACTGCGCCGGCGACTTCCCGTTGTGGCTCGCTCCAGATCAGGCTATCATCCTGCCTATCAGCGAGAAATATCAGGAATACGCAGAGAAGGTGTACGAGACATTGAAGAACTCTGAAGTCAGAATGTTGCTCGACGACAGAAGCGAGAAGATTGGCCGTAAGATCCGTGACGCCGAATTGAAGAAGATTCCTTACATGCTCATCGTGGGCGAGAAGGAAGAAGGCGAGGGCTTGGTATCAGTGCGTAAGCGCGGTACAGGCGACCTCGGTTCGATGCCGGTTGCCGATTTCGCCAAATTGGTTGAGAATCAGGTAGCGGAAGAGCAAAAGGTCGAATATTAAATTTTAAATTTTGAATTTTAAATTATTGTTAAATTAATATAGGAGATACATACCATAGCACTTCCAGTAAACAACGGAGGAAACCAGAACAGACCTCCGAAAAGTAAGCAGAACGATGATCCGCACAGAATAAACAACAGGATCACGGCACCAATGGTGAGAGTCGTCGGCGAGGCTGGTGACAACGAGATACACCCGATTCGCGAGGCCATCAGAATGGCTGACGAGGCAGGTCTCGATTTAGTGGAGATTTCACCAAGCGCAAATCCACCGGTCTGTAAGATCATGGATTACAAGAAGTTCCTCTTCGACCAGAAGAAGAAACAGAAAGAAATCAAAGCTAAGGCTACCAAAGTGGTTATCAAGGAGTTACGTCTCGGTGCACAGATTGGCGACAGCGACTTCGAGTTTAAGTTGAATCACGCCAAGAAGTTCCTCGAGGACGGTGCTAAGGTGAAAGTCGATGTGTTCTTCCATGGACGTTCCATCGCCTACAAGGAACAGGGAGAGCTGGTTTTGCTCAAGTTCGCTCAGGCGTTGGAAGATGTAGGCAAGGTTGAATCGTTGCCTAAGCTCGAAGGAAAGCGCATGTTGATGATAATAGCTCCTAAGAAATAAGAAAGACACTCATTCATAACTTAAAAAAATAGTTTTAAAATGCCTAAAATGAAAACAAAATCCGCTGCCAAGAAACGTTTCAGAATTACTGGCACCGGTTTAGTGAAGAGAAAACATGCTTATCACAGCCACATTTTGACAAAGAAGACCAACAAACGTAAACGCGCTTTAGGTCATCAGACAATTGTGGAGCCAGCTAACATGGCAGCTGTAAGAGAGATGCTTCTCATGTAATCAACAAAATTGTTTAACTCTTGTTAGAGCGGAAGAAAGTTCCCGGACAGATGCGGGGCGCTCTAACGGATAAAAATTAGAAAATTATGCCAAGATCAGTAAATGCAGTCGCTTCAAGAGCAAGACGCAAAAAAGTATTAAAACAGACGAAGGGACAGTTCAGCGCACGTAAGAACGTCTGGACAGTGGCCAAGAACTCTTGGGAAAAGGGTTTGACCTACGCCTATCGTGACAGAAAGGCCAAGAAACGTGATTTCAGAAGCCTTTGGATTGTACGTATCAACGCTGCCGCACACGAGTACGGTATGACATACAGTACATTCATGGGTAAGATTCATGCTGCCAACATCGACCTGAACCGCAAGGTTTTAGCCGACCTGGCTTTGAACAACCCGGAAGCTTTCAAAGCTATTGTTGAAAAAATAAAATAATGTTTTCAAAGAATGAGTGGTAAAAAAGCCTGCCTCACGGCGGGCTTTTTTTGTTTCCC
Source organism: Bacteroidales bacterium (assembly GCA_017649945.1). Classification (GTDB taxonomy): domain Bacteria; phylum Bacteroidota; class Bacteroidia; order Bacteroidales; family F082; genus Limimorpha. The sequence continues at coordinate 12,269 of JAGCFU010000039.1, forward strand.
TATGTTATTCATATTTTTAAAATTTATTAAAAATCACTTGACAAAACATAAAATTTGTTGTATCTTTGCAAAGTCAAAACCTTTCTAGTAAGGTTAAGAGATAAAACATCGGGAGACATAAGGGTGTACGACTTCAATTCCCGGTGTTTTTTATTTTGCCATTGTCACAGAATAATGCAAGAAATCACCTTTTTCCTGTGCGCCGACAATAATTTTAACATCACCATATCCAAGAAGATGACTGTTTAAAATGAAAACAAAAATAAACTGAAACTTTTTTTTCTGTTTATTGCTTTGCGGCAAATCCATTTCAACAAAAGTGGCATTTTTAATCAATCTTAAAACATTGAGTGCTGCGATTGTTGAGTTTTTGCTTATAGCTGCATTTCTAATGGTTTCATGATAACTCGCTCTTGTAAATTCAACATCAACTCCAAGTGCCGGACAATGCAGTGGTTTTCCAATGTAAGGTTTCATTTCTTTGTTAAGAAAGAGTCTTCTTCCTTGAACAGTTTTCGGAATTTCCGCTAAAATTTCTTTTTTTACTGTGTTTCTCGTTTTCTTAATAATTGCCATAGCATCTAATTTTAAATTTTAAACAATGAAGTATCCTTTCGCCATCCTGCGAATTCCCCATCCCATTTGTCATTTTGTTTTACGATGCTATTTTAGTTATGGTTCAATAACGAGTGCAAAGATACGAAAGATTTTGTATTTGGAAAGAGTATCATAAATTATATGGTGTTGATTTATAAATATTTAATTTACAAATTGTTTCATTTGTATGATAATTTTGTATTTTTGTGATTCGTAAAACAAAAATACTAACTA
>JAGCFU010000040.1 GCA_017649945.1 Bacteroidales bacterium
CATAACACCGGCTTTATATGAAAACGAGAAAAAATATTCCGTTAGAGTTGCGATAACAATTTATTTGCTTTTTGTTGTTGGTGTGCTGATGTCGTATTTCATTCTTTTTCCCATATCTTTCAGATTTTTAGGTACTTACAGTGTTTCTTCGTTGGTTGAAAGCAATATTACACTAAAATCTTATATTAGCACATTCACTACATTGACTTTGGTTATGGGCTTGGTTTTCCAACTGCCAGTAATCGCATTTTTTCTTGGCAAAGTCGGTGTAGTGACATCAAAAATGCTAAAACATTACCGCAAATATGCATTAATTGTGATAATGCTTGTGGCTGCAATTATCACGCCGCCAGATATTATGACACTTATTTTGGTTACAATTCCGCTATATCTTTTATATGAAGTTAGTCGTGTTGTGATAAAAAGAATTGAAAAAAAGAAAAAGAAACACTCTGATTGAAAAAATATCTGTATTTTTGTAATTGTTTTATGAGCATTATGTAAAAAATAATTTTAAAATTATCGAGCTTTAGCTCTTATTCAAAAAACTGAAAATCGGCAAAATTTGAAGTAAAACTGAATAAGTAGCAACAGTTCACGTATTCGGGCGTGAATGTTTTGTTGTTTATTTGTGTTTTACGGGCTTTGCCGAGCCTTCAGTTTTCAAGTAAACACTAAGGTCACGCCCTTTTTACTTGCTTCAGCCAAAGCTCAAACACGGCAAAAAGCATGACAAAAGAACCTCACATAGGACACCTTATTAAATTAGAACTCCGTAACCAAGGACGAACAATAACATGGCTCGCCAAACAACTCGAATGCTCGCGCCAAAACGCCTATAAAATCCTCAACCGTCCCTGGATTTACACCGACCTCCTTCTAAAAATAAGCGGCATCCTCGATTACGACTTCTTCAAGTGCTTTTCAGAATATCACCAAAATCGAAAAGAACTCTATTAAAACGATAAAAATTCTTATTTCAAAATACATTGATATTCAATACTTTACGTTTTTAAACCCCAAATATGACAATTTTTTTGTTGTCAATTCAAAAAAATACCTTAATTTTGCAGAAGTTTTTCTTTAGAGCAGAAAAAAGATTTATTAATTAAAAATTATTGAAAATGTCAGAAATTAAAGAGAAAGTTGTATCAATCATCGTTGATAAATTAGGTGTTGATCCATCAGAAGTTGTTGAAACAGCAAACTTTACACAAGATTTAGGAGCAGATTCTCTCGACACAGTTGAGTTGATCCTTGACTTCGAAAAAGAATTCGGCGTATCAATTCCTGACGATCAGACAGAGAACATCCAGACAGTCGGCGACGCTATCAAATATATCGAAGAACATAAAGCTTAACTTATGGAGTTGAAGCGTGTAGTCATTACAGGTTTAGGTGCTATCACGCCTATCGGCAAAAACGTCCAGGATTACTGGGAAAGCCTTTGCAAAGGCGCTAACGGCGCCACAATGATAACACGTTTCGACGCGTCGAAATTCAAATCCCGCATAGCCTGCGAAATAAAAGATTTCGACCCTCTTCAATATTTCGATAGAAAAGAAGCTCGCAAACTTGACTTATTCGAACAGTTCGCCATGATTTCGGCGGACGAAGCGATCCAAGATTCAGGCATCAACAGAGATAACACTGATTTCACTGAAGTCGGTGTTATCTTTGCATCTGGTATCGGAGGTATTGAAAGCCTCTACCTCGAAAATGTGGATTACGCCAGAGGCGACGGGACACCTCGCGTAAACCCCTTCACAATCCCAAAACTCCTTCCCGACCTCGCAGCAGGTAATATCTCCATAAAATACGGCTTCCAAGGTCCAAACTACTGCACTGTCTCGGCTTGCGCTTCATCGGCAAACGCAATAATCAACGCCTTCCGTTATATCCACTACGGTCGTAACGAAGTGATGATAGCAGGTGGCTCTGAAGCTCCTATTTGCCCTATCAGCGTTGGTGGTTTCGAAGCCATGAAAGCCCTCTCGACACGCAACGACGACCCTGCCACCGCCTCGCGTCCTTTCGACGCCGACCGCGACGGATTCGTCATGGGTGAAGGCGGAGGTTGCCTCGTGCTCGAAGAACTCGACCACGCCATCAAACGCGGAGCTAAGATCTACGGCGAGATAGTAGGATGCGGCGAATCAGCTGACGCTCATCATATCACCGCACCTCACCAAGAAGGTCAAGGCGCAGCTCTCAGCATGCAACGCGCACTGAAAGAAGCTAACATCACTCCTGATGTCATCGACCATATCAACACTCACGGAACATCAACACCAGCCGGCGATATACCTGAAATCCTCGGCATTAAATCAGTGTTCGGTGAACATACCTACGATATGTCTATCAACTCAGGCAAATCAATGACAGGACACCTCCTCGGAGGCGCCGGCGCTGTAGAAGCCATCTCAGCCGTCCTCGCATGCAAACACGACATCGTGCCTCCTACAATAAACCACTTCACCGACGACTCGAATATCGACCCTAAAATCGATTTCACATTCTGGAAAGCGAAGAAGAGAACTGTGAACTACGCACTGAGCAACGCTTTCGGATTCGGCGGTCACAACGCAAGTATCATCTTCAAGAAGTTTTAAAAAATGTTAAGTCTTTTTCGTTATCACAACAAGGCCGAAAAAGATTTGGCAAAATATATACATAATGTGTTCGGGTTTTATCCGCACAACATTACGCTTTATCAACTCGCGTTTACTCATAAGTCGGTGGGTAGCAAGAAGTTAAACGGCATAACCATCAGCAACGAACGCCTTGAATACCTCGGCGACGCCATCCTCAGCTCCATAGTGGCGGAATATCTTTTCAAGAAATATCCCACCAAACAAGAGGGTTTCCTCACGGAGATGCGCTCACG
>JAGCFU010000041.1 GCA_017649945.1 Bacteroidales bacterium
GGTTCCGGCATCGATTTATGGATGTCGAGTTCGTCGATGAGGTTGGTTGCACCGGCGAATTTGTCGATGATGAAGAGCACGTAACGGATATCGACGTTGATTGTGCGCTGCAATGTAGGCTCGAAGTTCACGTCGCCGCTCATTGCCTCCCAGTTGCCGTCGAATGCCAAACCGATGAGTTCGCCATTGCCGTTCATGATAGGGCTGCCTGAGTTACCGCCTGTGATGTCGTTGGTAGAGAGGAAGCACACGATGAGCTCGCCGTAGTCGTTGGCATATTGTCCGAAGTCTTTTGTCTCGATGAGCTCGAGGAGACGTTTTGGAGCGTCGAACTCGAAGTCACCAGGGATGTATTTCTCGAGGATACCGTTAGCGGTACAGACGTAATCGTAAGAGATGGCGTCGGCTGGCTGGTAATCCTTCACTGAGCCGTAGCTCATTCTCATTGTTGAGTTGGCGTCAGGATAGAGAACTTTCTCAGGCTGTGTCTCTGCGTAGAATTCGCGGAGGCCTTTGACGAAGCTGTGATTGGCCTCTGTGATGGCGCTGTTAGCCATTTGATAAACTGGAACGACAGAATAAATCTGCTCTCTCAAAGCGCCTATCATGATGAAAGCCGGATCTTTCTCGAGTTTCTTTGCGTTAGGTTTCTCGATGAAAGCCTTGATTGACTCAGGAGTGCTGAAGATTGAGTTGTCAGTTATGTCGTTTGCCAATGCTGTCCAGTCGCCTTTGTATTGCTTCAGGAGTTTCTGCACGCTTTCAGGAAGTTCTTCTGTCGCGAACTTGTTGCTGTAGATGTTGATAACGGCGAGGAACATGTCTTTCTCCACACGTGCGTCGAGGTCTTTGAACATCTCGTCGACGTTGATTTCCTTCAGACCTTCAGCGGCAGCTTTCTTATCTTCTTTTGAAGACTCTTTGCTGGTTGAAACCTGATAGAATTCCACGAAATCATATGCTCTGGTTAATGGGTTGAGCTGGCCTAAGAAGTTAGGATAGAACAATGTTCTAGAAGTTGTGGCGAGTTGTGCGTACATAGCCTCGAGTGTCTCAAGCACTTCACCGTATTCAGCCTTGCGGTCTTCGTTGGCGTTGACCCATTCTGTGAACTGGTTCTCAAGTTCAGCCTTGCGCTCAGCCACTTTGTTCTTGCGGAGCATCTTTATCTGGCCTTCAAAGTTCTTCCAAGTGTTGGCGAGACCTGCTTTGTTGTCTGCGTAAGCGATGTTGACGGCCTTGTCGATCTTCATGTATTCGTCCATGACGTCTGTTTCAGCTTTGAACACTTCGTAAACGATAGGATAGAAGCTGTCGACGTTGTAGTTGATGCCGTATGATGACATGTAACGTTCTGTTGAGCCAGGGAAGCCCCAAATCATTGTGAAATCATCTGGCTGTACGCCGTCGAGGCTGATAGGAAGATGATGTTTTGGAGTGAGAGGCTTGTTTGTCTCTGCGAATTCTGCAGGTTCACCGTTTTCGTCAGCATAGACGCGGAATACGCTGAAGTCGCCGGTGTGACGAGGCCACATCCAGTTGTCGGTGTCGCCGCCGAACTTACCTATAGACTGAGGAGCGGTGAACACGAGACGCACGTCGGTGTATGTCTTATACACGAACATGTAGTATTCATTGTCTTCGAAGAATCCTTTGATGACAGGGTTGAGTTTGCCGTCTTCTGATGCTTCTTCCTCCAACTCTTTGATTTTGGCTTTGATAGCTTTCTGTTTGGCTGCATAATCCATGTCGCCATCGATGACAGAGAAGATTTCAGCTGTCACGTCTTCCATTCTGACGAGGAATGATGCTGAAACATTTTCAGCGTGAAGTTCTTCTTCAAAAGATTTGGCTGCAAAGCCTTCGTTGAGGTAGTCATGCTCCACTGTCGAGAGGGCTGCTATTGAGCTGTAGCCGCAGTGATGGTTGGTGAAAAGCAAACTGTTTGTTGAAACGATTTCGCCTGTGCAGAAGAAACCGCGTGGATGTGCGCCGTATGAAAGGCCGACGATGGCGTCTTTCAGGCTGCTGTTGTTGATACTGTAGAGTTCTTCAGGTGTGAGCTGGAGACCCATTTTCTGCATGTCAACGTAATTCAAACGCTCGACGAACATTGGCAACCACATGCCTTCGTCAGCACGCACGAGACCCATCATACCGAAGATGATGGCGAAAAATACTGATAATTTTTTCATTTTTTTTTGTTGTTAATATTTAATTGTTTAATCTTATCCTTTCTTCTCTTTCTTCTCTTTCTTATCCTTCTTATCTTTTAAGATACTCCATCCCCATTTCATACCAGATATCCTTCGGGATGCCGCTTCCGGCGAGTTTGTCGAGGTCAGCCTGGAGTTCAGGTTTGATGACGCCGTCAGTTGCTATCCAGTTCTTTACGAACTCATAGTCGCCGTTGCCCTGTGCTGTGAGGATGGCGCCGCCGAGTTTCTCGACTGCGAGCTTCATCTTCGGGAAGTCGATGTTGTACAATCCGTTGGCATCGCGTGTGAAAGCGCCTTCGTTGGCGAGGAAGTTGAATTCAATCATGTTAGCCTTGCCGTGCGCCGAGGCTGCGCCGAAACGCACCGAACGGAAGATGCCGGCCATGAAGGTGGTGTAGTTCTCTTCCATAGTGGTGTTGGTGTATTCGCCCATCTCATAAAGTTTCGTGACGAGGAACAAGCCGAGGATGTCGGCCTTTGCCTCTTCGATGGCTGAATACTGCTCTTTCAAAGCGTGACGCACTGTGCCGCTGCCGTCGAGGGTGTTCTTGATGCCCAGACCGTGTGCCACCTCGTGGAACATCACATTGGCGAAGAAGGCGTCGAACTTGATGTTTTTGCGTGCCTCTGGAGCGACCAGGACTTCTGAAATCGGGACGACGATTTTGTCGAATTTGGCCTTCATGGCGTTTTTCAGCTGGAGCTTGCGTGTGCCTTTCTGGAGCTGCACTCTCTCGTCGTTAGGCAGGTTGATTGCGATGGTCTTTGATGCCATGTTGCAGTCGCCGCCATAAAACACCACGTCGTATGCCGCGAGGTCAGCGTCGCTACCCGGTTTCTCTTGTTTGTACTTGTCTTCGACAGGCAATTTTGTCTGAAGTTCAGGCAATAATGCCACGTAGCGTGACAGTTTCTTTGTCCATTCCTGGTCTTTGATGAGGATGAACGACTCGTGAGCGGCTTTGTATCCGAACAGTCCGTCGGTGTAGTTCTCGATAGGACCAACTACGAAGTCGACGTTGTTGTTACGGACATCCATCCAAGCCATGTCTGAATAGTAGTAATCGTCGGTGAGGAGAGCGGTTGCTCTGAGTTTCAGATATTCTGCGAACTCTTTGTCGGCTGCGAGTTCCGAAGCTTGCATAAGCAAGTCGGCTGCTTCTTTAATTTTTGTGGAGTAAGCGTCGTGGTACCATACAGTCATGAGCTTGCCGTTCTCATCGCGGCGCACGAGTGTGTACTGGCTTGTCTTGTCAGGGTTTTCCCATGCGTCAAACTCTTCTTTGGTCATGTCGGTAGGATAGAATCCTGCGCCTTCAGGCTTCGGACCGTAACCCGGGATGAATACACGGCGGTTGTCGAGCTGATCCCACGGACCGTAGTTGATTTCAGCGTATTTGCGAGCGTTCGGGTCTTCGATTTTGCTCAAAAACTCTTTTTTGTCGCCGCCAAGGTTCTGTGTCCAGTAGATGTCATCCATGATTCTACCAGCCGCGAAGAGCAAGTCGAGCATTTTCACCTCATTCTTCGAGAGATGGCTGATGTCGGTTGTCAAAGTCACCTTCGCATATTGGTTTGCGAGTGCTTCGTAATTCTCTTTGCAATTCTTTTTGCAGCATGATTTGTCGTCTTTCTTTTCGCTACAGCTGAAAAGTGCTGCCGTGAGTGCTATTGTCATAGCTAAAATCCTGATTTTCATATTGCTATAAAATTTATTTTACTGATGATATTGCCCAAAGTATGTCTTTCCAAGCCTGGCTGAACCATTCCACGTTGGCGTGAATGATGTTGACAGGGTCAGAACTTCCGCCGCCGAGCGAATATAAAATTATCGCAAGGTTGAAAAACACGAATGTGTATATGAAAAGGTATGAACGGAATACGCCGCAGCGTTGTATGTCGCTCTGGTCGCGGCGTGTGTCTTTTTTCCAGCATGTGAAGTGGAACATGAGTGTGAATCCGATGATGAAATCGATGATAGGCAGGCATTCGTTGCGAATCATCAGGCGGAAAAGCACCATGGCGAAGGTAAGATAAGGCAGCATGTAAGGTGCCAAAGTCGAGAAAAGATTCGCGCTCTTGGCGTCTGATGATACGAAGCCGAGTGTGGTGTCGTTCTGTGTCAGCGTGTCTGACGATTTAGCGTTGAACTCGTAGATTTTCTTGCGAAGGAAGAGGCCTCCGACGAGCATGTGAGCGCCTTCGTGTGTCATGGTTTGCATGATGTCGAGGTTTTTTCTGAACAGAATCGCGGCGATGATGAGGAATGCTATCATGCCGATGCCGAGCCAGAGATAACCTTGATATGTGTCGTTTTTGATTGAGCCTATGATGTAAAGAATGCATCTGTAGAACTCAAAAGCGGTTAACGCCAGGGTTAGGATAAACACTAACGATGTGATGAAACGCCAAAGTTTTTGCATGATCTCTGATTTTTATTTTGAGATGAATAATTTCTTAACTATGGTGGTCTCGCCGATGATTTTTACGAAATACTGACCTTCTGACAGCTCAGAAATGTCGATGGCGTCAGTTTTGTTTGTGCTCATCACTGTGCGGCCTGTCAGGTCGATGATTTCGATGCTTGCGATGTTCAAGTTGTTGTCGTTCAATATCTTTATTACCTCGTTTGCCGGGTTTGGATAGATGCTGATATTGTTGTCTGTGCTATTGTCTTCGACGGCGTAAGGGAGGTCGCACTCGTTATATTCAGGGTTGACGTAAATGACATCGTTGTTGACGTGATAGCAAAGCAGATGATACATCTCACCGTCGCTGTCGTGCTTTGGCTCGTACATTCCTACGTGTATGAAACCTCTGCTGCTTCCGATGCCTTCAATCCAGAATTCTGTAACGTCTTCGAGACCAATGAAAGAGAATGTCAGTTTCTTTCTCGGAGTACCTGTCTCATCAGTGATTGTCGTTACTTCCGTGACTTGCATCGGGTGTGCGTCGTCATCGTGGAAGAAGTCGCCAACCTCAAGGTCATAATCGTAAAGAAGCTCTTCATCTTCGTATGATGAGCCGTTCCATTTGCAGTAATAAACCTGATTACCGTCGTTACGGAATGCGCCGTCGATTGATACTGAGCCTGAATTATGGTTATAAACTGAGATGGTCGTGAACTCAAGATCATCAATAGTGACAGTCTCACCCATGCTGTAAGTCTCTTCAAAAGTGCCTGTCGGATGAGGCGCGCTCCAGGTGTATACACCTAAGATATACCATTCTTGTGCATTGATATTCAATGAAATGGCAAGCATCGCGATAGCTAAGACCGCGAACTTTGCAAGATGTTGTAAATGTTTAGTCATAATTTTACAAATTAAATAATCGACAAAGATACGAAATATTTTAATATAAGGAGGAAATTTTTTAATTTTGCGGCATGGCAGGCTTATATATCCATATCCCGTTTTGCAAGTCGAAGTGCGCTTACTGCAACTTCTTTTCGGTCGTTTCCGAGAAGCAACGCGCTGATTTTATTGAGGCTTTGAAAATAGAGGCGGTGTTGCGAAAAGATTATTTA
>JAGCFU010000042.1 GCA_017649945.1 Bacteroidales bacterium
AGAAGCAAGAAAACTCAACATCCCTACTTACGCCATCGTCGACACCAACTCAAATCCTAACCTCATCGACTTCCCTATCCCGGCAAACGACGACGCTTCGAAGTCAATCGCCCTCATCGTGAACAAGATGGTTGAAGCTATCGAAGAAGGCCTCAACGAACGCAAGAACACCATGAAGGACGCCGACATGGCAGAAGCCGAAGGTGAAGAGGAAATGGACGAAAACGTAGCAGCAGAGGAGGAAGAAAAAGACGAAGAGACAAAACGCCCTCGCCGCCCTCGCAAAGCTGTCAACAAAAAGTAATTAACCTAAAAGAAGAAAGGCAAAACAATGAATATTACTGCAGCTCAAGTCAATGAACTCAGACAAATGACAGGCGCAGGTATGATGGACTGCAAGAAAGCCCTCGTTGAATGCAACGGTGACAAAGAAGCAGCTATCGACTACCTCCGCAAGAAAGGCCAGAAAATCGCTGAAAAACGCGCTGACCGTGAAGCCGCTGAAGGCGCTGTCATCTCAGCAACAACAGCCGACCACACATACGGCGCTGTCATCATGCTGAACTGCGAGACAGACTTCGTAGGTTCTAACGCTGACTTCGTCGGAGCAGCCAAAGGATTCCTCCAGGCAGCCATCGACAACAAGATCAAGAACCTCGACGCTCTCAAGGCTTTCGCCATCAACGGCCGCACAGTCGCTGACCTCGTCACCGACCTCACAGCCAAGACAGGCGAGAAAGTCGAACTCAAACACCTCGAAGTGGTTGAAGCTCCTTACGTAGCCAACTACAACCACCAAGGCAACCGCCTCGCAACACTCGTTGGTTTCAACAAGTCATTCAATGGTATTGAAGAGACAGCTCACGAAGTGGCAATGCACGCAGCAGCTATGTCACCTATCGCTATCGATGAAAACGACGTCCCACAGGAGACAAAAGACCGTGAGATGGCCGTCGCTATCGAGAAGACAAAACAGGAACAGGCAGCTAAGGCAGTCGACGTCGCTTTGAAGAAAGCAGGTATCAACCCAGCTCACGTTGACAGTGAAGATCACATCAACTCAAATATGGCTAAGGGTTGGATCACAGAGGCTCAGGCACAGCAGGCACGCGAGATTCGCGAGAAAGTCACAGCTGACACCCTTGCAAACCTCAAGGAGCAGATGGTGATGAACATCGCTAACGGCCGCGTCAACAAGTTCTTCAAAGAGAACTGCCTCCTCGACCAGGCTTCATTGCTCGACGGCAGCATGACAGTGCGCCAGTTCATCCAGAAGGCTGACAAGGATGCTACAGTTGTTGCATTCAAACGCGTTCAGCTCGGTTAATTAGCCATTAGGTATTAGCCATTAGCTGATAGCCATTAGCCATTAGTTTTTAGGGTCAGACCTAACTACTAATGGCTATTTTGTTCCTAAAGATACAGCTAAGGCATTAAGCATTTTGCTTATTTCAACGATTAAACTTTTTGTTTTTTCAGTTTTGGTTTTATCAATATAATTTAATCTTTCACAAATTTCCAACTGAGTTTCAATTTCATATAATGAACCTCTTGAAATTGATAAAAGTTGGAGAAACTCTTTGTGATATAATCTTCCCCTCCCCTCTGCAACATTAGACGGAATAGATACCACAGCCCTTCTCATCTGATCAGATAAACCATAAGTTTCCTCTTTTGGCAAAAATTTAACCAAAGAATAAATCTCGACAGTTAAATCCATCGATTTTTGCCATACCGTTAATTGTTTGTAATCACTTAGTTTCATATCTTTTAGTATTTGTTATTAGCCATTAGCCATTAGCTATTAGCCATTAGTTTATGGAAAAACAATTCTAATGGCTAATACCTAATGGCTATTTCTTCGACCAAGTCGTGCCTTCTTTGCCATCTTTAAGGACGATGTCCAAAGCGGCAAGTTTGTCGCGGATAAGGTCGCTGGTGGCCCAGTCTTTCTTGGCGCGGGCTTCCTTGCGGATGTCGATGATGGTATCCATCAAGCCATCAACGATGCCGTTGTCGTCGGAACCCATTTCGTTGTTGACGAGACCGAGAATCTCGAAAACGAATACATCAAATAACTTCTTCAAAAGTGCCAACTCAGCAGGATTAATCTTTGAATGACCGTCCTTCACTGAGTTGATGATACGCACTGCCTCAAACAAGTTCGCAATCACGATTGGGCTGTTGAAGTCGTCGTTCATGGCGTCGTAGCAGGCATCCATAATCTTCTGCACGCCAAGGTCTTCGACACCTTCTGTTGCTGTGAGGCCATCGATGAGACCTGCCGCCTCCATCAAGCGTTTGTATCCCTTTTCAGCGGCCTGAAGTGCCTCGTTCGAGAAATCGACGGTGCTGCGATACTGAGCCTGAAGGATGAAGAAACGAATCGTCATCGGGCTGTAAGGCTGTGCGAGCATCTCCTCCCCTTTCGCGTTGATATGGCTGCCTTTGAAGAACTCATCGAGAGTGATGAAGTTACCCAACGACTTACCCATCTTCTGTCCGGCGATGGTAATCATGTTGTTATGCATCCAGTAGCGCACCGGTGCCTTGCCGTTTGCCGCCATCGACTGTGCGATTTCCGACTCATGGTGCGGAAACTGCAGGTCGAGACCGCCGCCGTGGATGTCGAACTCCTCGCCGAGGTATTTGCAACCCATGGCAGAGCATTCCATGTGCCATCCCGGGAAGCCGTCGCTCCACGGTGAAGGCCAGCGCATGATGTGTTTCGGCTCAGCTTTCTTCCACAAGGCGAAGTCGATAGGGTTATGCTTCTCGCTCTGTCCGGCGAGCTCTCGGGTGTTGTTAATCATCTCCTCGATGTTACGTCCCGAAAGGATGCCGTAATGATGCTTCTCATTGTATTTCTTGATGTCGAAATATACCGAGCCGTTCTCAACGTAAGCGAATCCGGCATCGATAATCTTCTGAATCATCGCGATTTGCTCGATGATATGACCCGAGGCATGCGGCTCGATAGAAGGACGCAGCACGTTGAGCTTGTCCATCGCCTGATGATACCTAACAGTATAATACTGAGCGACTTCCATCGGCTCGAGGTCTTCGAGGCGCGCCTTCTTTGCGATTTTATCCTCGCCTTCGTCGGCGTCATGCTCGAGGTGACCCACGTCGGTAATGTTGCGCACGTAACGCACCTTATATCCGAGATGTTTCAGATAGCGGTAAACCAAATCGAAAGTGATTGCCGGGCGTGCATGGCCGAGGTGAGCGTCGCCGTAGACTGTCGGGCCGCAGACATACATTCCCACGTGACCTTCATGAATCGGTTTGAAAGGCTGCTTCATGCGAGCCAAGCTGTTGTAAATATATAAAGCGTCCATGATATCAAAATTTTTGCAAAGGTACGAAAAATTTTCATAGCGAAATGATTTGTAACATCGCTTTGTAAAATTATTATAAAATTACATTTTGATTGAAAAAAAACATTTATTTTTGTAATTGGAAAATTCTAGCAATAAATTTCACCTAATCTAATTGAATTATTATGGAAAATCAACCAGTTCAAGACAACAACCAGCCAAATGAAAACGGCAACCAGAGCATCAAACAATTTTTAAAATGGCAGTACATAGCCATAGTCGTCGCGATTATCATCGGACTGTCAGTGCTTTTCGGATATTTGTTCTCGAGCAATGGAGACAAAGAAGAATCATCATCAGAACGCATTGAAACTCAGAAAATTGAGAAGAAAAATCATTCTACCCAAGACACTTATGTCGATGATAACAATGGATATCGTGAAGAAAACGTAAAACATGAAACCAAAAAGAAAAAAGAGGTAAAGAAAGACAGCAAAAAAGAGAAATCAAGCGCCAACAAGTCTGAAAAAACCGACAAACCTGCAAAGACAGAAAAGGCTAACAAAGAGAACAAGCAGCAGAAAGCAGAGCCGGAGACCAACGATTTCAGCAAGATGAAAGTCTATAAAAAGATAAAATACATGCCTGAATTTCCTGGCGGAGAACAGAAAATGAATGCGTTTATTGCGAAGAATCTGCGCTCTCAAGGCAAAAAAGGCCAGGTGACAGTCAGCTTTATCGTTGAGCCTAACGGGACACTCTCGAATGTGCAAGTGAAGGAAGGAATAGGCGGAGCCTGTGACCAAGAGGCCGTCCGTTTAGTGAAGAGTTTCCCCAAATGGGAGCCTGGAAGGCTTTCGCAAAATGGCAAACCTGTGAGAGTTGTCATCAATTTACCCATCAATTTCAAGTGATAAAAAAATCAATTTTAGCGGTACAATTTCCCAACGGATTTTGTAATTTTGCAGCCAAAGAAAAATTTTAAAATTAATCATATGTATACAAACTTTCAAGAGTATCTGAAGAAGGAATTGGCTCAGATTGAAGCCGATGGCCTCTATAAGAATGAACGTATCATTGAAAGCCCTCAGGGTGCTGAAATCCTTGTGAAAGGCAAGAAATGCTTGAACTTCTGCGCAAACAACTACCTCGGACTTGGTAACAATCCGGAGCTTATCGCCGCAGCAAAGAAAGGCATGGACGAGCGCGGTTTCGGAATGGCATCAGTCCGTTTCATCTGCGGTTGCCAGGATCTGCACAAGAAACTCGAGCAGAAAATCGCTGAGTTCTTCGGCACTGAGGATACTATTTTATATGCCGCTTGCTTCGATGCCAACGGCGGTGTGTTCGAGCCATTGCTCAACGAGCAGGATGCTATCATCAGCGACGCTTTGAACCACGCTTCTATCATCGACGGCGTGCGTCTCTGCAAGGCACAGCGTTTCCGCTATGCCAACGCCGACATGGCTGACCTCGAGAAACAGCTCCAGGATGCACAGAAATGCCGCTTCCGCCTCATCGTCACCGACGGCGTGTTCTCGATGGACGGTAACGTCTGCCCTCTCGACAAGATTTACGAACTCGCACAGAAATACAACGCCATGGTGATGGTCGACGAGAGCCACTCAGCAGGCGTGGTCGGCAAGACAGGCCGCGGCGTTACAGAACGCTACAACCTCCGTGGCAAGATCGAAATCCTCACCGGCACACTCGGCAAGGCATTCGGCGGCGCTATGGGCGGCTTCACAACAGGCCGTAAAGAAATCATCGACATGCTGCGTCAGCGCTCACGTCCTTACCTCTTCTCAAACTCAATGGCACCGGGCCTCGTGGCAGCAGGTATCCGTATGTTCGAGATGATGGCAGAGACCAACGAGCTTCAGGACAAGCTTCACGCCAACACCGATTACTTCATCAAGCAGATGCTCGCTAAGGGCTTCGACTGCAAACCGTCAGAGTCAGCTATCTGCGCCGTGATGCTCTACGACGCTCCGCTCTCACAGAAGTTCGCAGCCAAGATGCAGGATGAAGGCATCTTCGTAACAGGCTTCTACTACCCTGTCGTTCCTAAAGGCCAGGCCCGAATCAGAGTTCAGATTTCGGCAGCACACGAGAAAGAACATCTTGACAAGTGCATCAACGCATTCGTGAAGATTGGAAAAGAATTAGGCGTTATAAAATAAGAAATTCAATGAAAAAAATATTAATCGTTGGTTCCGGCGGTCAGATCGGAACAGAATTAGTGAAGAAGCTCCGTGCTACGTACGGCAACCAGAATGTTGTGGCATCGGATCTTCGCCCTTTGACAGGTGAAATCGTCGAGAACGGTCCGTTTGAGCGCATCGACTCGACACAGATGATGCAAATCGTCGAAGTGGTTAAGAAATATAATATCGACACCATCTACAACCTCGCAGCTATCCTCTCGGCGACAGCAGAGAAGAATCCTATGCTGGGTTGGAACGTCGGTATCGGCTCTTTGGTGAACTGCCTCGAGGTGGCACGCGTGTTCAACTGCGCTGTGTTCACCCCATCGTCAATCGGTGCTTTCGGCGCATCGACACCACACGACAACACACCACAGGACACCATCCAGCGTCCTAACACCATCTACGGCGTGACCAAGGTGACTGGCGAGTTGCTCAGCGACTATTACTTCACACGTTTCGGCGTCGACACACGTTCAGTGCGTTTCCCAGGCTTGATTTCTAACCTCACATTGCCAGGTGGCGGCACCACAGACTACGCTGTCGAGATTTACTACGCAGCAGTAAAGGGCGAGAAGTTCTACTGCCCTATCAGCAAAGGCACCTACATGGATATGATGTACATGCCTGACGCTCTTGACGCAATGATTGACATCATGGAGGCAGATCCTAAGAAGCTCGTGCACCGCAACTCATTCAATGTCACAGCAATGAGCTTCGACCCGGAAATCATCTACAACGCCATCAAGAAGTATTATCCTAAGTTCGAGATGGAGTATAAATTCGACCCTATCCGTCAGGCTATAGCCGACAGCTGGCCGAACAAGATGGATGACAGTTGCGCTCGCGCTGAGTGGGGCTGGAACCCGAAATACGACCTTGACAAGATGACAGTCGATATGATTGACAC
>JAGCFU010000043.1 GCA_017649945.1 Bacteroidales bacterium
TCTCACGCCGCCGATATGCAACGGTCCGGTCGGACTTGGAGCAAAACGAACTCTTACTTCTTTCATTTCTCAAAAATTTTTGCAAAAATAAAAAAAAGTCTCGCAGATTCCACAGATTTTCACAGATTTTCTATCTACCGCAATCAAAGTGAGTATGAACGAAGGAAAAGAAAACCTCATCCGTACCAATTCGTACCATTTTTTCTTGACAAAATTTCGTAGAATTACTATTTTTGTCTTTTTAAATTTGGTATGAAAAAACTCAAAACTTTATTGGTTCTCGGCATCATCGTTTTAATGATTATTTCTTGCTCGAACGGCGTTTCAAACAAGACATCGCAGTTTGAATTATCGCCCGAACTTATTGAAATCGACAGCGTCATGCAACAGCGCCCGGATTCGGCATTTATGATGCTAATCGATTCATCCCGTATGGACAAGGCATGCGTTGGCGCTACAGGAACAAATTATTATTATCTCCTCGTTTCCGAAGCCCTCTACAAAAACGACGCTCCGCAACTTGTTCGCACCGAACTTCTGGAAGCTCTCTACTATTTCGACAGCATTTTCAAGGCTAATCCGAAAGACGAGACCGCCGCTCTTCTCTCAGCCCGCTCCCACTACATGAACGGCGTAGGATTCTATGAAAACGACAGCGTCATAGAGGCATGTCAACAATATTACAAGGCATTGGAAATCATTGAACCTTTCGATTGTAATCCTAAGTTCATGTCGCTGACACACACGCGATTGGCCAACATTTATTCCGATAAATTTCTTATCGAGCCGGCGATTTTCTTTTACAAAAACGCCCTCGAATACAAGAAACACGACCCTCGTTCAAACATCGCCAACACCTTGTTTTTTATAGGCTACGAGTTTGAAAAAGGCGAGAAAACCGATAGCGCGCTTTATTATTACAACCTCTCTTTGGAGAATATTTCCGATACCAACAGCCTTTTGTACCGCAATGTCATAAATCGCAAGGCAATAACCTCGTATATGATTGATAATGATGGAGTTAAAGCTACAAAAACGTTAAAAAAACTCATTGCTTCAGGCGACGATTTTGAAAAATACGACAGATTATTGGGTTTGGGATATATTTATCTCCTTGAAAACCAATACGATACGGCTTTTATTTATCTCAACGAAGTCTTCAACGACGCGCCTGATATTTTCCTAAGGACGCAAAGCGCCAACCATCTTTATGAGATTTACAATCAATTAGGCGACACTGCAAAAGCTGATTTCCATTCACGTTTCATCACTGAAAACACACCGCCGGAGTTCGGAACTAAAGCCGAAGAATGGCAGTTTACCAACATGTTTCAGGATTATCTGAATCATAAGCAGCAGCAAGCAATAGCTTTGGAGCAACAGAAAAAAAGACGTGACATTACCATTATTTTAATTGTTACAATCGCTCTAATAGCCGTAATTGCCATAATTTTGACAATTCGTCACAAAAGAAAGCTGACCGATGTCAGAAAAACCGCAAATGTTGACGGCTACAACGCTTTTATCAACGAGCCGGTCTGCCAATATATCCTCGAAACGGCGCATGAGCAGCTGTTTAAATCGAAGATGGACTGCACTATTTATAAAGATTATGCGCTTGACAAGGAGCAGCTGCTGACGTTGCGAACTGCAGCCGACAACCATCTTAACGGCTTCACTGAGCGTATCAGAAACAAATATCCGGAGCTCACCAATGACGATGTGAACTACTGCATCCTCTATCTGCTCGGCATGAAAGAGCCCGACATCGCGGCGTTTATGCAAAAAGCGTACTCCACCGTAAGCGACCGCAGCCGCAAACTGAAAAAGATTCTTACTTCCGATTTTGACCTTACCACAACACTGAGAAAATTCGCGATTGAATAACTATCGTACCACTCCGTACCATGATTTTCTTGACATAGCTACATTTTAAAAATAATTTTGTCGTCGTAAACAAAAGTGTATAACTTAAAATTTTTTGCTATGAAAAAGATTACCTTAATTATCATTGCAGTGTTGATGGGATTGGCACTCAACGCACAAATTTCAGTTTGGGACGGCACAGCAGAACGTTGGACTCATGGTAGTGGTACCGAAGACGACCCTTATCTTATCGAAAACGCACAACAATTGGCTTACATCGCAGAAAAAACAAATGAAAATGTGTATAATGGTGTCAATCATAGAACAATGTATGTCGATACATGTTTCCTTTTAACCGTTGACATTGACTTTGGAGCAAGTTCTGGCCTGGAATGGGAACCCATCGGAACTGCGGGCAACCTTTCTTGGAAAGGCAAATTCGGCGGGCACTTCGACGGAGGAGGGCATAGCATGTCAAATATTAACTTTTCATACCAAAACACAAGTAATTTTTTCGGCATATTTGGCATGATGGAAGGCGGAAGTCTTAGAAACATACTTGTTGATGATGCGGAAATACATATTTCTGAAGCATATGCTTATACTTATGGACAGTCGGGGCTTATTTTGGGCTATGGTTCAAATGTCATTGTCGAAAACTGCATAAATAAAGCAGATGTTGTATGGGATCATATATCAATGGATATTAATGGATGCGTATTGGGAGGACTATTCGGACAACTTGGGAATTCAATAGTCAGCAACTGTCATAATTATGGAAACATCAGATTGCCCAATGTGGAATTGATGCATGATGGTGCGTATATTGGAGGCTTATGCGGTGTGATATATGAATCTGATATTGATAATTGCAGTAACTTGGGTGATATTTATGTACAAGGGGGAGATGTCTATTGGGGTGGAATTGCTATTTGCGGCGGCATAGCAAGCGTCATGTCGGGATCGATGGAATATTGTTTCAACACTGGAGATTGTGATGTCAATATAGTTGTCGAAGAAACAAACAATAATGTTAAATCAGCTGGAGGTCTTATAGGAGGAGTATTTACGAGTACTCTTGCAATATCCAACAGTTACAGCGCTTCGAACATAATTATGAGCGGCAACAATTTACCTACATATTATGGAGGAATTGTAGGATTTGTTGCAGACACTGTACAAGTTGAGGTAACCGACAGTTATTATCTTGATAACATAGCCAACAACAATTACGGCATCCCACAATCAGAAGCTTTTATGAAAACCCAAGATTTTGTCAATTTGTTAAACGCTAATGGTGATTTTTACGCAATGGATATAATGAATGTAAACAAAGGTTATCCTATTTTTGCAATATATTATTCCGTTGATGAAACTGTTTTTGAAAATAAAATATCAGTTTATCCCAACCCAGCAAACAGCGTTGTAACAATCTCTGGAGACAATCTCTTAAAAATTGAGATTTTCAATATCATTGGGCAAACTGTCTTTTCAACGATTTGCAATGCCGATGAAAACACAATCAACATTGCAAATCTCAATTCTGGCATCTATCTGATAAAGGTTGGAACAACAAATGGGAAAGAGTTTGCAACAAGAATTGTGAAAGAATAATTCTTACATTCTTTTTCCTTGATATCCCAAGCCTTCGATGGTTTTGAGATTTTTTTAAACATTGGCACGACAATGGTTGCACATCATGCCGTCAACTTTAAACTGTTTTTTATTCATAACTGTATGATTTTCATGAGAATGATGACGCCTCATAATCAGCGCAAAGATAAGCAAAATTCCCAAAACCACGCTGCAAATCACATTAAAAACTGCTGGTGCTTCGTTGCAGCATTCCTTGGTGGCTACAATGCTTGAAGTAAACCATTCAGTAGGCAAAACGAGGTCGATAATAAGACCGAAAGTTATTGCTCCTAAAATGATTGAAAACAGATAAACCCACATTGTCTTCTTTTCCAAAACCTTGCGAATCACCATGATCGACGCCATATTGCAAGCTGGTCCGGCCATCAGGAGAACCAACGCGGCCCCAGGTGAAATGCCTTTCAACATCAAAGCTGCGGCAATCGGGATGGAGCCTGTCGCACAAACGTACATCGGAACTGAGACCGCGAGCACCATCAACATGGTGAGCAATGGTTTGTCGTTGAAATAAAGGAAGAAATCGTCAGGCACGAAAACCGTTATCAATCCGGCTATCACCAAACCTATCATCAGCCACTTGCCAATATCCTGCATCATCTCGAAATAGCCGTATTTGAAGGCTTCTTTTATCTTGTTCCACAAACCTCTTGGTCTTTTATCAGATGCTTTTTTGATAACTTCCGAATTCTCCGATTGCTCGTTGCGCGTGGCAATGTTCACCAACTGTCCCCCAAATAAAGCCGTCACCAAAGCCGCAATAGGTCTGATAATCGCGAAAGGTATGCCAAGCAACGAAGCTGTAGCTAAAATAGAATCGACACCAGTCTGAGGCGTAGCTATCAAAAACGAGGTCGTCGCCCCTTTCGATGCACCTTCTTTGCGCAGCGACATCGCCGTCGGGATGACACCGCACGAACACAGTGGCAACGGCACACCTATCATCGCAGCCCATAAAACAGAACGGAAATCATTTTTTGAAAGGTAACGGTGATATACCTGTGAAGGTACAAAGGCATGAAGCAAACCCGCAAAGCCGAATCCTAAAAGCAGATACGGCGACATTTCATTTATAAGATTCCAAATTTCTCGCATAACAAAATCATTTAATGATGCAAATTTACAGCATTTTAAAATGCAAACAGCTCATCATTAATTATGATTTTTAATGGCTTACTCATCATTTTTAACGATGGTATGACTTAAAAACTATTGATAAAGATTATTGATACCATTCTCGAATTACTCTCAGTACCCTGTGGTAAGTCGTAATTCTGCGAATGGAATCAATAATCTCTCAATATTCCGTAAAGTTTTTAAATTATGCGAAGCATATCCAGACTGGCGTTTGCATGATTTAAAAAACTTGATATATTTTATGACCTATATTAACTTTTTCGTATCTTTGCAAGTTTATAGTATTATGGCAAATTTTGCACTGATATCGAAAATCGAGCGCTTCATCAGGAAGTTCTACCTCAACCGCCTCATACAAGGCGCGCTGATAGGACTTGTCTTGATAATTGCTTTATTCTTGACTATCAACGGTATAGAGTATTTTTCATGGCTTCCTCAGAAAGGCCGTCTCATTTTGCTTCTATTATTCGTTTTTGGCACTCTTTTTGTCGCCATTTTCTACTTCGTCATCCCTATCGTCAACCTCATCCGCTTCCGCAAAAAGATGTCCGACGAACAGGCGGCAACGATAATCGGAAAATTCTTCCCGGAAATCAGCGACAAACTACTGAACACTATACAACTTTCAAATGAACTCTCGCAAAATGCTGACAATGAACTGCTTGCAGCGACAATCGAGCAGCGCACCGAGCACCTGAAGCCTATCAACTTTGCCGATGCGGTCAACCTGAAAGAGAATTACAAATATCTGAAGATTTTCGGATTGGCTTTCGTCATTTTAAGTGTCACTTTAATATTCCTCCCCGACTTTTCAAAGAAGCCGGCCGAACGTATTTTCAATTATTCGCAGGAATATGTGAAGCCTCTCCCCTTCTCTGTCGAGCTTTCCGCAACAAATATCGAGGCTTCACAAGGCAAAGACGTTGAATTCCGCATCCACGTCACAGGCGAGCGCATTCCGGATGCATTTTACATAAAATCCAACACCGGCATCCGCATGATGAAACGCCTGAATACCAACGACTTCCGTTTCATTTTCAAAAACGTCTACCAAAATGAGGAATTCTTCGTCGAAGGCGGCGACTATCGTAGCCAGATGATTAACCTCACCGTCAGACCGAACCCAACAATGCTTTATTACGAGGCAAACCTGACGTTCCCGAAATATATCCATCGCAAAAACGAGACTCTCAACGGAAAAACACGCATCATCGTGCCGCAGGGAACTAACGTGGAATTCGTTTTCCATACAAGGGATGTTGATTCAATAATGATTAATGATTCCATTTTAATTGAAAATTCTACATATAATTTCACCGCCATGAAATCCACAAAATTCACGGTTTCATTGCATAATGAATGGAATTCAACAGACCCGATAACATTTAACGTCGAGGTCATCCCCGACGCTTACCCGGACATCCAGGTGCAGAATTTCCACGAAGACTTCGCCAAACAGACATATTATTCCGGCCTCATCGCCGACGATTATGGCTTCACCAAATTGCTTTACCATTTTGAGGTTGACGGCAAACCACAGCAGTCGTTCGTGAAAAAAATTCCGATTGAAAAGAAAAACACCCGTAATTCTTTCTATTACAGCATTGATACTGATACACTTACACTTTATCGCGGTGACGAAATAAAAGCTTATTTCGAGATTTTCGACAACGACGGCATCAACGGACCTAAATCGAAACGCTCAGAAGTGTTTTATCTCGTACTTCCGACAACAGAACAATTAGATTTTATCGCTGATAACACTGAAAATCAGATACTTAACAACCTCAACCAACGTTCCGACGAGCTTCAAGACCTCCGTAAAGATATCGAAAATATGCTTCGCGACCTTATGTCGAAAAAAGACCTCGACTGGAGCGACAAAGAGAAGATGAAAGAGCTGCTGGAGAAACAGAAAGAGGTGCAGCAGGAATGGGAGAAAATTCAGGAGGAGCAGAAGGAACTGTCCGATTTTATCAAGGAAAACGAACTTTCATCGGAAGAACTGATAAAGAAACAGGAGGAAATCAACAAACTATTTGAGGAAGTCATCCCTGACGAGATGAAAAAATTGATGGAGGAGATCGAGCAACTTCTAAACGACATGCCACGTGAGAAGATGCAGAATATCATGAAGGAACTCAAGAAAAACAACGAGAACCTGCAAAAGATGATGGACCGCAACCTCTCGCTATTGGAGCAACTGAAGGTGGAAAAAGACATGAACCAGTTCATGGACGAGATGCAGAAACTCGCCGACCAGTTGCTTGAACAAACAGACTCAATATCTGCACAAGACGCTGAAAATCAGTTAAATAAACTCGAACAGCAACTCGATTCCATCATTGAGAAAAATCAAGGATTGAACGATCCTTTCAATATCGACAAAGACGAACAGACTTTCGACGAGGCTGAGCAAGACCTTGAAGACGCCGCTGAATCTGAAGACGCAGGTGACCAGGAAAAAGCGCATAGGCAGAAACAGAAAGCCGGCAAAAAAATCAAGGAGATGTCGGAAAACATGAACTCCATGATGATGGGCGGCGGCATGGACCAGCTTGCTGAAGACGCATATTTAGTAAGAATCCTGCTCGAAAACGTGGTGCGTTCGTCGCATGCCGAGGAAGCTCTGATGAACGAGATATCCATCATGAAAAAAGACGACCCTACCGTCTCACAGAAGATTTCCCGTCAGAAAGAGATTTCGGAGAACTTCGTGATGGTGGAAGACTCACTGCGTAAGATGGCAAACCGTCAAACTTCAGTTAAAAACTTCGTGTTCAACGAGTTACAGATAATCGACCAGCAGCTGGAATCAGCCATGCAAGATGTTCTTGAACTCAGATTCGGCTCAGCGACACAGAAACAGCAGAAGGCGATGATGTCGATGAACAACCTCGCTCTGATGCTTGCGGAATCGCTGAAAGAGATGGATTCTCAGATGGACGGCTCAAGTAGCAGTTCGTGCTCAAAACCTGGCAAATCGAAAAGCAGTCAGGGCAAACCGAAGACTATGAAAAACATGAAAGATCTTCAGAATCAGCTCGGAGAACAACTGAAAAAGATGCAACAGCAGATGCAGCAACAGAAAAAAGACGGCACACCGATGGATAACATGAGTGAGGAACTGGCACGTATGGCTACTCAGCAGGAGATGATACGACAAGGCATGCAGGAGATGCTCGAAGAAATGAAAAAGAACGGCGTGCTCGGCGACGACGGCATCAACGATATCATCAAAGACATGGAAAAGCTTGAGGAAGACATTGTAAATAAACGCATTACAAATCAGACCATCAAGCGCAATAAAGACATCATGTCGCGAATGTTAAAGGCTGAGAACGCTCAGCAAGAACGCGAGAAAGAGGAAAAACGTAAGTCGGACGAGTACAAAGGTCCTGAAAAAAGCCATAACATTGATGAGCTTCGTTACGAAGAAAGCATCAAGAGACAACAGGACTTTTTACGCACTAATCCTATTGAGTATCAGCCGTTTTATAAACAAAAGATAAACGAATATTTCTTTAAAAAAGATGATAACGTTTCAAAATATTGATATCGAAATGCCAGCCTTGAACCAACGCCTTGCCAAGGAATGGATTGAGGAGTTTGTCGCATCGTACGGCAAGAAAATCGGTGAATTGTACTACCTTTTCTGCAGCGATGAATACCTTTTGGAATTCAACCGGAAGCGCATGAACCACGATTTCTACACCGACATAGTGACGTTTCCGTTGAACGACTGTGAGGAATATCTCTCTGGCGAGTTTTACATCAGTATCGATCGCATCAAGGACAACGCCGAACAGATGGGAAAGCCTTTCAAGGACGAGTTTCACCGTGTTTTGGCACACGGAGTGCTGCATCTTATAGGTTTCAAAGACAAGACGGATGAAGACGCAAAAATGATGAGAGCACAAGAGGAAAAATGTCTCGCAATGCGACGTAACGAATTTTAAATCAACGAATTAACACAAATGTTCCACGTGGAACAATAGAGATATGATATTTGACAATTACGATGTGATAGTGGTCGGAGCAGGCCATGCAGGATGTGAGGCGGCGGCAGCGGCAGCCAACCTCGGTAACAAGACGTTGCTCATCACCATGAACATGAGTTTCATGGCCGCGATGTCGTGTAACCCTGCCGTGGGAGGCATAGCTAAAGGACAGATTGTGCGAGAAATCGATGCTCTCGGCGGACAGATGGGTATCATCGCCGACAAGACCATGATACAGTTCCGCATGCTCAACAAATCGAAAGGCCCTGCCGTTTGGAGTCCGCGAGTGCAAAGCGACAAAGCAGCATTCTCCGCAGAATGGCGCAACACCCTCGAGCACACTAAAAACCTCGAGTTCTGGCAAGACCACGTCGACGGATTATTGGTTGAAGGCAATCGTATAAAAGGCGTACACACCATGATGGGCGGCGACGTGCATTCAAAGACCGTAATCCTCACCAACGGAACGTTCCTCAACGGTAAGATTTTCATCGGTGAGAAGTCGTTCTCAGGTGGCAGAATAGGCGAATCGGCAAGCCACGGAATAACAGAGCAACTCGTGGAACTCGGTTTTGAAGCCGACAGAATGAAGACCGGAACACCAGTGAGAATCGACGGAAGAACCATAGATTTCAGCAAGCTCGCAGAACAAAAAGGCGACGAGGAGATAACAGGATTCTCGTTCATGAACGTGGAAAAACCACTGAAACAACGCTCATGCTACATAGCATACACATCGTTGAAAGTGCACGACATACTACGCAAAGGCTTCGAGAAATCACCAATGTTCACGGGCAGGATTCAGGGTAAAGGACCACGCTACTGTCCAAGCATCGAAGACAAAATCGAGCGTTTTGCTGGCAAGGATTTCCATCAGTTGTTTGTGGAGCCTGAAGGAGCCACCACATGCGAATATTATCTCAATGGATTCAGCTCCTCTTTGCCCGAAGATATACAGTATGAGGCGCTCAGAAACATCGAAGGCTTTGAAAACGCCAAGATTTTCCGTCCGGGTTATGCCATAGAATACGATTTCTTCCCGCCGGATCAGCTGTATCATAGTCTGGAGACACACAAGATTCACGGCTTGTTTTTTGCCGGACAAATCAACGGAACGACAGGCTATGAAGAGGCTGCGGCACAAGGCTTGATGGCCGGTATCAACGCACACAGACTGTTACATGACGAGGAACCCGTTGTCATCCGTCGTGACGAGGGCTATATCGGCGTTCTCATAGACGACCTCATCACCAAGAGCGTCGATGAGCCTTACAGGATGTTCACGAGCCGCGCAGAGTATCGTATCCTGCTCCGTCAGGACAATGCCGACGCACGCCTCACGCCGATGGGATACAAACTTGGACTCGCCACGCCTAAACGCTACGAATTATTCCAGCAGAAACAGGCACGCGTGCAGGAACTTATCAATTTCCTCAAAGAAACCAACGTCTCTCCAGAGGAAATCAACGCACTGTTAGTCGCAAAAGAAACGCCCGAAATCACAGGAAAGACTCGTTTTGCACATGTGTTGACGCGCCCACAACTGAGTTTGAATGAAATCATCAATCATGTTGAAACGTTAAAAAAACAATATGATCTCGCTGATGAGATGACAAGAAATGTGGTTGAAGAAGCTGAGATTTTAGTGAAATACGAAGGATATATCGACAAGGAACGCGAAGTGGCCGACAAGCTGAAACGCCTCGAAGACGTGAAACTCAGTCCGGATTTCGACTACAACGCACTGCACTCGCTGACTATCGAGGCACGACAGAAACTGACGAAACACAAGCCGCAGACGCTGGGACAAGCGTCACGAATTTCTGGAGTGAGCCCTGCTGATATATCAGTGCTAGCAGTATTTCTTGGACGGTAAAATTGTATCACGCAGATATTGCTGAAAAAGCAGAAATATTTCTGTAATTTCCTTAATTTCTGCGAGAGCAAAATAAAATGTTCCACGTGGAACAATTTTTGAAAATAACAATAAAATAAGGATATCATGAGCACTAAATGCCCGTTTTGTGAATCAGAAAATACCAGGTCGTACCTGAAACTGAAAGACTATTTTCTCTCTCAGGAAGACTTTGAAATCGTTGCGTGCGACGACTGCAAACTGCTGTTCACCACACCACGACCGGATAAATCTATAATTGGCAATTATTACAAATCCGAGGATTATCTCAGTCACAACGAGCATAAAAAAGGTCTCGTGCCATGGATTTATAACCAGGTCAAAAAGGTTAATATCCGTAACAAATACAAAACCGCATGCTGTGGTTACAACAGCCCGACAATACTTGATTTTGGATGCGGCGTGGGCGATTTTCTGCATTACGCTCAACAGAAAGGATGCGAAATCATGGGTTGCGACCTTAGCGAAGATGCACGAAAATTAGCTTCAGAAAAACTGGGCAAAACCATTGTCACACCTGAAAAAATTTTCGCACTCCCCCACTCCACTTTCGACATAATCACAATGTGGCACGTGCTCGAACATATCGACGACTTGAAATACCAGACAGAACAACTTTACCGTCTGATGAAAGACAACGGACGTCTCGTTATCGCAGTGCCAAACTACATGTCGTACGACGCACAATATTACAAAGACAAATGGACTGCTTACGATGTACCGCGACATCTGAATCATTTTCATAAAGAGTCGCTGCAAAATGTTTTTGCCGGAAAATTTGAACTCGAAAAAATCCATCCGATGAAATGGGACGCATATTATATCTCTATGATGAGCGAAAATTACATCGGAAAAGGTAACTCTTTCACAAAAGGTATCATCACAGGCCTGAAGTCGAATTGCAAAGCTCACAAGACCGGAGAATATTCAAGTTTGATATACGTTTTTCGCAAAATTTGATTTTTGCCCGTTTTTAGCCGTTTTAAGGCGTTTTTGTTTTTCAACGAGCCGTACTTCAAAAAATTTTAGAAAACGGCTTAAACAAAGGCAATTTTTGGAACGATTTTTGTTAAAATTTGTGTCATGAAGAAGATTTTTATCATATTGATAACCATCCTGCTCGTCATCACGTCGGTTTTCGTGTACCAGAGAAAAGAGGAAAACGAAAACGACGAAATGAAACGTTTCGCGCAAAACATAGCAGACGAAACGGACAAGGATTTTGAAGATGTGACAATCAATATCATCGACAACATAAAAAATGACACGTTGTTACAAACATGGTTAAAAAACAACGACGTTCCAAGCGATGACAGCATACTCTCCTATTTTGACAGTAAATATTTCGATAATATAGAGTTGTATAAAAACTACAACCGCTCGCTCATAGTCTGCGACAGCAGCATAACCGTCAACATCTACGGCTATGACATTACAATGGATTGCATTTCCTATCATGAAGAATATCTTGATGCAAAGAAAATAAACGAAAACCTGTTCAATATCGACGATGCCACCTCCGACATCTATTATTACGCAAAAATCAACCTTGACGAATCGAAAAAAATATACATCGAGTTTTACAAGGAGAAAATTTTCAATCCCAACCTGAAAAACTATTCATTTGCGGTTTATAACACAAATATTCTCCACTACAAACTTGGGAATTACTATTACCCGAACAACCTCAATAATTTCATTTCACAAGACGACGGCATTCATAAAGGCAAGCATTTCAAACACCTCATTTTCAATGATTTAAACAGCTACAAAACCATCGTCGTAACCATTGATTCGGAAAGCTGGATGAAGTCGGTAGGCTTGTTTTCTTTGATATTTTTCGCTCTGCTCCTCTCCTATCTAATTTATTATCTGGTGGGAAACGGCCGTTCACATTTCTTCAAGCACAGTTTCCATAGCAAAATGCAGATCACAATACTGCTTACTTTGGCGTTTTCTTTCTTTGTAATAGGTGTTACGTCGTTTCTGTTCCTGAGAAAAAACATCGCAAAAAAGACCCAGATAAATCAGTACAAGCAGGCAAATATCATCCGCAACAATCTGGAAATTAACATGTTGGATAATAATCTTTATGATGTTTCCTTTATTCTCAGATTAAAAGAATCTTTCTTCTGCGACATCAATATTTATGATTCCGATGGAATTTTGACAGTTTCAACAATCCACGGCGCCACTCCTTATTGTGACTCAATAAATCAAGAGGCTTATAACACCGTTTTCGGAGAAGAAGCCGGATATTTCGTGCAAACGGAGGTTTACAAAGGCGAGAAAAACACCTCGTACTACCTCCCTATCCTCAATAAAAACAACGATGAACTTGCGGCTATTTTGGATGTAGTTTATTTCGATTCAACTTCCGAATATGACGATAGGATTTCAGATTTTGTCCTGAATTACATAAATATCATAATCGTTCTACTCATACTTGCTTCGATAATCGTTCTTCTTATTACGAGAAAGACGCTTAAACCGTTGAAAATCATTGAGGAACAGATGGGTAAGACGAAGTTTGGGGTGTCGAACGAACCGATAAATTTCAAAGGACATGACGAAATCGGCGCGCTGATTAGGCAATATAACAAGATGTGTCAGCAACTCGAGAGTGCCGCGAACAAGATTGCGCGCAACGAACGCGAGACAGCTTGGCGCGAGATGGCACGACAGGTGGCGCATGAAATCAAAAATCCACTCACCCCGATGCGGCTGAATATCGAGTATCTGCAGATGCTGTGGGACAGAAAAGACCCTAAATTTGAGGAAAACCTAAAAGAAACACTCAATTCTTTACTCGAACAGATAGATACATTGTCGCAAATAGCGACGGCATTCTCAGATTACGCCAAACTGCCTGAAAATGTATCCACCACTTTCGACCTAAGCGAACTGTTGAAAAGTACCGTCAAACTTTACGATGTGGAGAACAACATCTCCATCACACTGATTTACAATGAAAACGAAAACTGGTCGATGTTTGCTGACAGAAACAACCTCGGCCGTGTGTTCGGAAATATCATCAAAAACAGCATCCAGGCCATTGGCTGTGAAGTAGGACATATCGAAGTAATACTCAGCAGGTTAGGGGAGAAGTACAGGATAAAAATATCCGACAACGGATGTGGCATCAAGGAAGAAGACAAAGCAAAGTTGTTTTTCCCGAATTTCACCACGAAATCGAGTGGGATGGGAGTGGGGCTGTCGATGTCGCAGGATATCATCCAAGGCATGGGAGGAAGCATAACATTCGCAAGCAAAGAAGGAATCGGCACAGTTTTCACGATTGATGTACCTATTTTAAAAGAAATATAATATATTTGCAAAAATTTTGTTATTATCATCATGAGTAATAACCCCATAAAAGCCCTCGCAGGCCAGACAGTCATTTACGGCATGGGAACCATCGTGCCGCGACTGCTGAATTATCTTTTAGTGCCACTTTATGTGCGCGTCTTCGCACCTGGAGTCTACGGCCAGATCACCGATTTGTATGCCTGGATTGCCTTTTTGCTCGCATTGCTGACATACGGAATGGAAACGACTTTTTTCCGTTACACGCAGAAAGAAAATCCCGACAAGGTATTCAACAACATCGTGTCGTGCATCATCACGACAACGAGCATTTTTCTGATTTTATACGGTTTTTTGTACAAAAATTTCGCACATATCATTCAGTATGAGCACAATACACAATATGTTCTCTTCCTTGGAATTATCGTGGCACTTGACGCGCTTACTGCCGTTCCGTTTGCGAAATTAAGAAAGAATAATAAAGCCAAGTTGTTCACTGTCATCAAGATAGCGAACGTGTCACTTTGCATAGGACTGAATCTGTTTTTCTTGCTCATCATTCCGGACACCGCTTTGGCGATTTCAGAAAAATTGTTCGGCCCACAAGCCGGGTTGCTCGTTTGGGTATTGATTTCCAATGTGTTATCAAGCTTATTGAGTTTGTTATTGCTCCTTCCGCAGTTCAAAGGTTTCCTTTTTGAACTCGACAAGAGCCTCATCCGTCCGATGTTGGCCTACTCTTTACCGATTTTGCTTATCAGTTTGGTAGGCATGGTCAACGAGGTGGCCGACAAGATTTTAATCAAGTATCTGACACCAATTCCAGACGCAGAATTTCTGCAAAACCTTGATATGACAGGGGAGGAGTACGCTCTACAGCAACTCGGAATCTACGGCGCCAACTTCAAGCTTGCGGTATTGATGACTATCTTCATCCAAATGTTCCGTTACGCCTCTGAGCCTTTCTTTTTCGGCAAGGCGAAAGACCGCAACGCTCCTGAACTTTATGCCAAGGTGATGACATATTTCGTGATTTTCTGTCTTTTGATTTTCCTCGGCGTAATGCTCTACATGGATGTCTTGAAATATTTTGTCGGCAAAGAAGGCAGCGACTACCATGAAGGTTTGATAATTGTTCCTATCGTATTGATTGCCAACATGTTCTACGGAATTGTATTTAATCTTTCGATATGGTTTAAGCTCACTGACAGAACGTTTTCAGGCACAATAATTTCAATTATTGGAGCTTGCATAACATTACTTTGCCTGTTCGTTTTAGTCCCGCAAATCGGCTATCTTGGCGCCGCCATCGCACATCTCGGATGCTACACCGTCATGATGATGGTGTCATATTTATGGGGACAGAAAGTCTTCCCTGTGCCGTATCAAGTAGGAAGAATTATTTTATACATGGCTTTTGCCATCGGATTATATCTGATTAGCACAATGTTTGGTGACTTTAGCCTTGCTATTAAATTGACACTCAACACATTATTGATATTGGTTTATTTAGGAATAGTTTTTGTTTTTGAACGTAAAAATCCTTTGAAAATATGAAATTGAATATAGTCAACAAATCTAACAACGCTATGCCTGCTTATGAGACCGTTAACTCGGCTGGCATGGATTTGAGAGCCTATCTCCCTGATGGT
The DNA here is from genome assembly GCA_017649945.1 of Bacteroidales bacterium. Lineage (GTDB taxonomy): Bacteria > Bacteroidota > Bacteroidia > Bacteroidales > F082 > Limimorpha. The sequence goes on from JAGCFU010000043.1 coordinate 15,531, forward strand.
GAATTAGTTATAAAACCAATGCAGCGTGCTTTGGTGCCGACAGGATTATTTATGGAGATACCGGTAGGATACGAGGGACAGGTTCGTCCGCGCAGCGGTTTGGCGATAAAGAGCGGCATTACAGTGCTGAACTCACCGGGCACAATCGACGCCGACTATAGGGGAGAGGTGAAGGTGATTTTAATCAACTTGTCGGATGTGGATTTCGTGATTAAAAGCGGCGACAGAATAGCACAGTTGGTTGTTGCGAAATGTGAGCAAATGGAAGTTATTGAGATTGAAACGCTTAGTGAAACAGAACGCGGCGCAGGTGGCTTCGGACATACAGGGATATAATTATGAATAAAATACTTTTAATATTATTTAGTGTATTTGCATTTTTGTCGAGCAACGTTTTCGCTCAAAACGAAGTTGTCGGCGAGGCGCCGAATGATTCTATCGTTGTGCAGGACTTGGCGAAGAATTCAGAGTATTTCTCGAAAGGTTTGGAGGCTAAGTACAACGAAAATTATCCTGTCGCCATCTACAATTTCGAGCAAGCGCTGAAGTTTTTCAACGAAGACGATGCCTCGATGTATGAGCTGTCGTTTCTATATCAGGCGGCAAACAAAAATCATCTGGCTTTCTCGATGATTGAACAAGCTTCAAAATTGCAACCCGACAATAAATGGTATCAAATCAGATTGGCGCAGTTTCATTTGCAAAACTCTGACTATCAATCATTTATGGACATCTATGACAAGCTTTTGCAAGATGAACCCGACAATATCGATTATCTTGAGGCTTATATCGATGTGCTTCTCCGCATCGGCGATTACGACAAAGTGATTGAAAAATTAGACATTGTAGAGCAACAACTCGGTCAAAACGAATACATTTTTCTTCAAAAAGTGCAAATTTATGATGAGCAAGGCAAAAAAGACAAAGCCATTGCAGAAATGGAGAAACTCGTTGAGTTTATGCCCGACAACACACGCTACAGAGCAATGCTTGCCGAAGTTTACCGCAAAGTGAACCGTGATAAAGACGCATACCAACAATATCTGAAAATCAAGGAATTAGACCCTGAAAATCAATATATTAACGTCTCGTTGATGGATTATTACCAAAGCATGGGCGAGGTTGATAAGGCTTTTGAAGAGTTTATAGCAGCCATAAAAAACAAAAATTTGGATTACGAAACAAAGTCGCAGATTTACAATTTATGGCTGACCAAGGAAATGGAGAAAAACGTTCCCATTTTTGAAGACACACGAGTTGTAGGAAACGCATTCATTGAAATGTATCCCGACAAACCTATTGGCTATTATATAGTCGGAACAGCCGAATATAACGCCACCGATTATGAAAAGGCAAAAGGTTATTATTTCAAAGTGCTTGAGTTAGACAAATCCGACTTCAACACATTCTTCCAGCTTTCTTTGTGTCATATTGAACTTCATGATTATCAAGGTCTTATAGCAACAACAGATAAGGCCATTTCGTTTTATCCGGAACAGCCTCTATTTTATCTGTTTAACGGTGTCGGTTATTTCAATTTAAAAGATTATGAAAAAACCATAAAAATTCTCGAAAAAGGCCGAAAACTATCAGCAAACAAAGATCTTACGGCGGACTTCGACACTTATATCGGCGACACTTACCATTTCCTGAACAACAAGGAGAAAGCGTATGAGGCATACGACAGGCTTTTGCGCGCAAAACCTGATAACATATACGTCTTGAACAACTACGCTTATTATTTGTCGCTTGACAATAAAGACCTTGAACGCGCTTTGCAGATGTCAGGAAAGACGATAAAAGCTGAGCCGAAGAATGCGACATATTTAGACACTTACGCCTGGATTCTGTACAAACTCGAGCGTTACCAGGAAGCGAAAAAGTATATGGACAAGGTTTTCAAGTACGACAAGAACCCACAAGGAGTCAATTATGAACATCTTGGAGACATTTTGTATAAAATGGGCGACATCAAAAATGCGGTGAAAAACTGGAAAAAGGCAAAGAAAGCAGGTGGAGAAGTGTCAAAATATCTCGACAAAAAAATAAACGATGAGAAAATTTATGAATAAAAAATTTCATATATTGTTGATTGTCAGCTTATTGGCAATTTCTTTGATTAACACAAGCTGTAAGACGAAAAAAACTATCACAAGAGCAAGTCTTCGCGAGTTTACGGCAACACGACTCATCAAAGAAGTGGAGAAAAACGAGTTCAGTTTTGACTATCTGCAAGCGAAAATGAACTTGAAAATCGAGACCAACGACAAGAGTTTCGGCGCAAAAGGACAGCTGAGAATGAAAAAAGACAGTATAATCTGGATTAGCGTCTCGCTGCCGTTGGGTCTGGAAGTAATCAGACTTAAGATCTCACAGGATTCGGTATATTTTTTGAACCGTACAGAAAAAACATATCTCACGGAAGACATCAATATTTTCAGCGACATCTCGCCGATGATAACATCCGTCGGGTTTATTCAATCGCTGATTATAGGCAACGACATCAATCTTCGCGAAAGCGACAATTATAGAGTGGAAATCAAAGACAACCAGTATAACATGCTGATTACCCACAAGTTAAGGAAATCTATCAGACAAAGTGACGAAGAGTGGAAAGTCATGATGAAAGACCTGTGGATCGACCCTCAGATTTTCAGAATAACGAAATACAACATCAAGGAATTTAACGACAACAAAAGAAAAATTGACATTCAATACGCTGATTTTGAAGAAGTTAACGAGCGATTCATCCCGACAAAAATCATAATAAGCGTTCACGGCGATTTCACTTTAAAAGCGGTGATAACTTTATCAAATATCAGTACAAGCAAAGATCTTGATTTTCTTTTCAACATACCTAAAAAATACGACCGAATATTCAAATGATCAAGAGGTTTACATATCTTATGCTTTTGATTTTGATGTTTTTCAGCATCAATATGATATGTAATGCCCAGAGTGTCAATGAGTTAGAGAAACAAGTCAACAAACTGCAAAGCGATATCAAGACTTCACAGAGTTTGTTGAAAAAGACATCGAAAAACAAGGAAACCACCTTGAAAGAAGTCGAGCTTTTGCAGGCTCAGATTAAGAAACGTGACGATTTGATAAAGACGTACGAGCAGCAACTCGCGATTTTAAACAAAGAGACACGTGGATATAAAAATGACGTCGCAAGATTACAGAACGAACTCGACAAAAACCGTCAGGAATACGCTGATTTGCTTGTGATACACTATCGTAACAGAAACAATCTCAACAACTTGCTGTTTATTTTCTCGTCGGAAGACTTCAACCAAGCAATTCGCAGGATGCGTTACATTCAGCAATTTAACGACCTTTTGAAACACAAGATGAAAGAGATTGACGTGACGAAGACAGACATCAAGAAACGCATCGAGAAAAATGAGGCCGACAAGAAACGTATCGAGAAACTTAACGCTGTCCAGAAAAAGGAACGTGACGATTTGAATAAGGACAAGAATGTTTTGAACGACAAGGTGGCAAAGCTTAAGAAACAAGAGAAAACCATTAAGAAAGAGATAGAGCAGAAGCAGAAGGAGACGAAAGATTTGCAGGCCAGAATTAAGAAAATCATATCTGAAGAGGTGGCTAAAAACAGGGCAAACGCTACCGTTGACACTAAGCTGTCGGCGAATTTTGAAGGCAACAAAGGCAAGCTGCCATGGCCGGTAGCAAGTGGCGTAGTGACCAAGAAATATGGCAATAATCCTCATCCGACACAGTCGAAAGTGGTGGTTTTCAACAATGGCATCGACATATCGACAGAGCAAGGAGCTAACGCTTTATGCGTGTTCGACGGACAAGTCTCGACAGTGTTTAACACAGGCTCGACTAATGTTGTGATGGTGCGACACGGATTATATTTCACACTTTATGCGAATTTGGACAAGGTTTTTGTGAAATCGGGCGACAAGGTGAAGACAGGGGAGAAGCTCGGATTGATTCATACTGGAGCGAATGACAATATTACCACGTTGCATTTCGAGGTTTGGAATGATAAGAACAATACGAACCCGGAAATGTGGTTGAAATAGCGACAAAAGACTAAAAAATAACGACTAATAACAAAATTTATGGCCGAACATAATGAATTAGGCAGGTTTGGCGAGCAACTTGCCCGAGATTTTCTGATTGCCAAGGGTTATCAGATTTTGGAACAGAACTGGGTTTGCGGTCACAAGGAGATTGACCTCATCGCGATGGATGGCAAAGATCTTGTGATTGTGGAGGTTAAGACGCGTCGAGTGACGTTTCTTGTTGAACCTGAAGAGACTGTCGACAAATACAAGCAACGTTTTCTGATTTGGGCTGCGGAGTCATACGTAGAGCGCAACAACCTCGATATTGACGTACGCTTCGACATCGTGGCTATCGTGGTCGATAAAAACAACGAACATCGGATAGACCATATCGAAAATGCGTTCTATCCGATGTTACATCGCTGATTGTCAGAGGATTAGCCTACTGTGCAGCCAGGAGCCACCATCTCGCTCGGAGTGACCACGACCAAACGGCCGTCTTTGTCCTCCGCTGAGAGTATCATGCCCTGACTTTCAACGCCTTTGAGCTTACGTGGCTCGAAGTTGGCGACGAAACATACCTGCTTGCCAACGAGGACCTGCGGGTCAGGATAATACTTGGCGATACCGCTCACGATGGTACGTTTTTCCATACCGTCTTCAATGAGGAACTGCAATAATTTGTCAGCTTTCGGCACCTTGGTGCATTCCAAAACGGTACCCACTCGGATATCTACCTTTCCGAAGTCGTCGAAACTCACTGTTGGCTTGACGTCGGCTGGTTTCCAGGCGTTAAGTTCGTTCTGTTTCTTGGTGTCTTCCAGCTTCTTGATTTGTGCTTCCACGACGCTGTCTTCAATCTTCTCGAACAGCAACTCCGGCTGTCCGATGACATGACCTGCGCTGAGCAAAATCGTGGCATCAGCCTGGTTCCAACTTGTCACCTCGAGACCAATCATCTTTTGAAGTTTCTTTGCGCTGAATGGCAGGAACGGCTCGCTAAGGATAGCAAGTTTTGCCACCATCTGTAACGAAAGCGCCATCACTGTCTTGGTGCGCTCAGGGTCGGTCTTGAACTGTTTCCAAGGCTCGTTTTCGGTGAGATAACGGTTGCCGAGACGAGCGAGGTTCATCAGTTCGCTCACGCCTTCGCGGAACTTATAGTTTTCGATGAGTTTGCCAATCTTTTCAGGATACTGGTTCATCTCAGCGATGACTTCCTTGTCGCGGTCGTTGAGGTTTTCCAATGCCGGCACTGCACCTTCGTAATATTTGTGCGTCAATACCAATATACGGTTGACGAAGTTTCCGAAGATAGCGAGAAGCTCGTTATTGTTTCTGTCTTGATAGTCTTTCCAAGTGAAGTTGTTATCTTTTGTTTCAGGAGCGTTTGCAGTTAAAACATAGCGCAGGATATCTTGTTTTCCAGGGAATTCCTGCAGATATTCATGCAACCAAACAGCCCAGTTGCGCGAGGTCGAAATCTTGTCGTTTTCGAGGTTGAGGAACTCGTTGGCAGGCACGTTTTCAGGCACTATGAAGCCGTCGCCGTAAGCTTTAAGCATGCAAGGGAAGATGATGCAATGGAACACAATGTTGTCTTTTCCGATGAAATGCACCATCTTGGTGTCATCTGATTTCCACCATTTCTCCCAGTTGTCACCACGTTTCTCGCATATTTCCTTGGTATTTGAGATATATCCGATAGGAGCGTCGAACCACACATAGAGCACCTTGCCTTGAGCGTCTTTCACCGGCACCGGCACGCCCCAGTCGAGGTCGCGGGTGACGGCACGAGGCTGCAGTCCGCCGTCGAGCCAGCTCTTCACCTGACCATAGACGTTGGTTTTCCACTCTTTATGTCCTTCAAGAATCCACTGACGGAGCCATGTCTCGTATTGTTCGAGAGGCAGGTACCAGTGTTTCGTCATCTTTTTCACCAGCTTGGCGCCGCTGATAGCTGAATGCGGGTCGATGAGCTCTTCAGGGCTGAGAGTGCTGCCGCATTTCTCGCACTGGTCGCCGTAAGCGCGGTCGTTGCCGCATTTCGGGCATGTTCCGATGATGTAGCGGTCGCTCAAGAATTTGTTGCGCTCAGGGTCGAAAAACTGCTCGGTCTCCTTCTCGATGAACTTACCTTCTTTATACAGTTTCTCGAAGAACTCAGCCGCTGTGGCATGATGAATCTTCGATGTTGTACGCGAATATATGTCGTAGCTCATGCCGAAGTCCTCGAACGATTTTTTGATCATCTCGTGGTAGCGGTCGACGATATCCTGAGGTGTGAGACCTTCTTTTTCAGCTTTGATGGTGACAGGCACTCCGTGTTCGTCGGAGCCGCCCACGAATAGTACGTCTTCGCCTTTCATGCGGAGGTAGCGGACGTAAGTGTCGGCAGGGACGTAGACGCCGGCGAGGTGGCCGATGTGCACCGGGCCATTGGCGTAAGGAAGCGCTGTTGTTATCAGATAACGTTTGAAATTCTTTTCCATTTTCGCAAAATTTTCAAGGTGCAAAAATAGTATTTTTTATTGAAAAAATGGAATAGTTTTTTCAGATAGAGTAAAATTAGTCTCGAAAGCTGTCCTTTCTAAGGTCTAATTTTTACTCTATCTGAAAAACAAAATGTGAATAGTTTTTTCCGAATATGCAAAAATCAGTCTGGATATGCTCCGCATACCGCAAGGTCTGATTTTTTGCATATTCTACAAAAACTTGACTGTTATTCTTTCAAAAATTTCGTTGTCGAACTGCCGATGGTGATGAAATAAATGCCATTGGGCAGGTTGGAATAATCGATTTGTTGCGATTCTGATTCAATCGTGCCTTTCATCAAAATATGACCCATTACGTCGATGATTCGATATTCGGCCGGATATTGACAATCGCCAGAAACATAGTTTTCGTCCAATCCATAGGTTTTTGTAACCAGTTGGACATCATGAATTAACGTTTCGCGGTCGGCCACTGTCAGCGTGAAGGTTTTTGGAAGATATCCCTCGCAAGAGAATGTCACATCGTATGTGCCGCCTTTGATGGGGCGATGGTAGTCGCCTGCGGGCAAGTGGCTGCTGACCTCCGAGCCGTGATGGTCGTGACCTTCAATGAAGACTGTCGCTTCCAAAGGTTCGCCTGTAATCGAGTCGGTGACGGTGCCGTGAATTCCGTAAAGGCTTTGTTCCATGTAACACAGCATACTCTCGTGGTTAAAAGTCCAGTACATCGGCATCTGCGACGGGTCGGGCGTGTGGGAGAACGAACACTCGATTGTCACCTCACGGCACTGGGCGTAATAGTTCATGTAGTCTTGTCTGCTGCCATAGATAGGGAACCACACATAGCCGTTGACGATCCCGTTGTTGTAGTCGCTCATATATACCGGGTCGTGTTGATGTGTCAAGTCGGCATATTCGTGACACACCAGCTGCCACCAAGCATCGTCGGGATGAAGCGGCTGGTAAGTGTCCCAAGGATAGTTCATCACTTCGGCACCGCCATGATAGTTGGCAGCCATCGTAAAAGGATATTGCTCAGCCAGTTCCATCATCCAAAGAGTTTCAGGCTGGTATTCGTAGCCATCGGGATGCGGACCGTTGTCGAAATCCGGATAGTTGCGGTTCAGGTCAACATCGTTGGCGTTGCGGCGTCTGGCGCCACTCACGGTGTTGTTTCCACCATAATAAGTTCCATCTGGATTGGTGCAAGGTGAAATGAAGATGTCGAGATTCTCTATCAGATTCAGAATTCGCGGGTCGTTGCTGGTGCAAAACTCATCGATAAGCCGAAGCATCAGCATCATGCCAGTCAGCTCGTCGCCGTGCATGGTGGAGGTGTAAAGAAACTTCGGTTTGCCGTCTGGCTCGCCGTTGTTAATGCGGCAAAACATTAGCTTGCGTCCGCTTGCAAGAGTGCCCAGTTCCAAATAAGAGCATCTTTCGGGATAATCATTGGCATAATGCTGCATCATTTCCTGATAAGCATCGTAGGTCGGATAAGCGTCCCAGTCGTAAGATTCGCGATTGGTGCCGTCCCACATGGCATAATCCTGTTCCATTGATGGAGGAGTGAGCAGCGTAGGATGATAACCTTTTGCCAAAAGCCGTTGATATTGCTCAGCGTTTGCGTAGCAAATAAGGTTTTGGCCATCCAGCCTGTCGATGGAGCAGAGGCGAGTCAGCTGAGCGGCCTCTTCGGGTTGTTGAATCCCGATGGAGAAATAATATTCCCCACGTACGGCCATAAGTGCCTCAAGGTCGGATTGGGCTTCAGCACATCCGAATATCCAGACGAGAACCAGCGAGAGCAGTATTCTTTTCATGACGTTTATTTGATAACAAATATCTTAGATGCATTATTGACCGTGATGAAATAAATACCCTTTGGCA
>JAGCFU010000003.1 GCA_017649945.1 Bacteroidales bacterium
CTGCAACTATATCCACACGAAGACGTACATTCATCAGTACATCCAGAAACGCAAGTTGAATTACAATTACTGCAACTTGAATCTTTTGAACAAGATGTTAAAAATGGTATCTGGGCGAAAAAAGCAATGCCAAGAATAGGAAGAGTTTTCTTTGTTGTTTGTTTAAAAAACTCTCGACGAGACTGTAAACCTTTATTATTCATAAACTATTTTGTTTTTGATTGATATTGACAATTATCTTTGCAAGCATAGCCACATCCACCTATACATGTATTTGTGCAGGTTTTTTGGCATCCGCCGGAACATGTACCAATACATGTATTTTTACATGTTTTGTCACAAGAACCTTTACATGTGTTGCTACAAGAATTACAGTTTGTAATATTAGTTTCAACAGCATTAGCAATCACGGGGTTACTCATTACAGCCACAACCCCAATGATGGGCAATGCTTTTTTTGCAGCTTCCTTGAAGAATTCTCTTCTGCTTTGGGTTTCGTTATTCTTTTTCATGTTCTAACATCTGCCATGTTATACCCCATATGGCGCTTCGGGTTAAATGTTTGCAAACTATTTGAGGACAAAGGTATAGATTATTTGTTTAACTTATTGAAAATCAATATCATCTTTATTGAGCGATTTTTTATACTTTTTAGTTGTCTGAAGTGTAAAGTAATAGTTGACAAAACATTATGATTATTTGTTTCTCATTTCATCCAATAAGAATTTTTCCAATGTTGTTTTATCTGGCAGTTGTAACATATAAGTTGAAACAAAAAGTTTGTTGTCCATACCTGCGATTGCATATTCAACCATTTTCTTGCCTTTTTGTGTGCAAAGCAAAATACCAATCGGCGGATTGTCACCATCTTGCATTTCGTTTTCCTTGTAATATGAGACATATGCGTTAAGTTGCCCCAAATATTCATGTTTAAATGAATCGTTTTTAAGCTCAAAAATCACATTGCAGTGTAAAATACGGTTATAAAACACCAAATCAGCAAAATAATACTCATCATCGATTAAGATTCGTTTATGACGTTCTTCGAAACAGAAACCTTTTCCAAGCTCCAAAATAAAATCTTGAAGATGCTTAATAAGAGCATTTTCCAAATCTTTTTCATCGATAGATTCTTTGGCGTTAAGACCAAGAAATTCCAAAGTAAATGGTTGTCGTATTGCCAATGCAGGAGTAAAAGTTTCTGGTTTTATTGATTCGATAAGTTTTTGTGGGTTTTTACTCATACCGCTTCTGAAATAAAGATTTGTTGCGATTTGTCGGCGGAGTTCTTTTACTGACCAGGTTCCTTTGATACATTCTGTTTCGTAAAAGAATCTGGCAATAGAATCATCTTGTGTCATGATTTCTCTAATATGAGAGAAAGATAATTTGGTTAATAATGTATTTGCTGGTGTCATGAATTGGTGCGACGGCGTCGCACCTTTTTCTAAATCATTGAATATCAAATGAGAACTATCGTTGTTTAAATTTGAAATATTAAAAATAGTGCCAATTTGTGGATATAAGAAATAAAAGTTACGAGCAAGTTTAAACAATGTTAAATTTAATCCTTTTGTTTGAACCCTTTCCTCTAATTTTTTTAAAAGTTTGTCGCCATAAACAGCCCTATCCTTACCGTTTTGCTCATATTCAACGATATAGCAGCCAATGAGCCAGTTGCGCAAAGTAAACATCTGGTTTACAGCTTTTAGTGCTGAGGTTTGAGTTTGTTGATGAATGTTTACAATAGAATTTGAAAGTTCCTCGAATGTTGAATTTTCCTTTGAAATACCAGCCTTTGCTAAATTTTTTAATGTACTGTCCATATTTTTAATTTTTAAAAATGTTTGTTCGTATTGGCATTGGTTTTTGAATTTTATTCATTTGCAAAAATACTAAAATTATACAAATTAGAGTTGTTAATTCAAAAATTTTTCCTAATTTTACACATTATTAATATTGCTTGATATGATCACTAAAAATACAGAAAAAGTCTTCTTTTTGGATGCTTATGCGTTGATTTACAGGGCGTTTTTTGCATTGAACAAGAATCCAAGGATGACATCGAAGGGATTGAATACGTCGGCTATTATCGGATTTTTGAATACGCTGTATGAGGTTTTGAAGAACGAGAAGCCGTCGCATATAGGAATAGCATTCGATTTGGGCGCCCCTACCCTGCGCACTGAAAACTTCTGCGATTACAAGGCAAACCGCGAGGAGATGCCGCCAGATTTGAGAGCGTCGATACCTTATATCATTGACATTATCAAAGGTTTCAACATCCCGATTTACGCCGCTGAAGGCTATGAAGCCGACGATGTGATTGGCACTTTGTCGAAAAAAGCTGAAAAAGCAGGATTTCTCACCTATATGATGACGCCCGACAAAGACTTCGGGCAGCTGGTGAGCGACAATATTTTCATCTATAAACCCGCAAAGTTCAACGATCCTGCCACTGTGATGGGTCCGAAAGAGGTTTGTGAGAAATATGGAATCAACACTCCGACGCAACTTATAGATATTCTTGGACTTTGGGGCGACGCAAGCGATAACATCCCGGGAATTCCTGGTGTTGGCGAAAAAACGGCGTCGAAGTTTGTGCAAGAATACGGCTCACTCGAAGGATTACTGGAGCACACCGACGATTTGAAAGGCAAGATGAAGGAAAACGTCATCAATTTTGCGGAACAAGGTAGGATGTCGAAGATGCTCGCGACTATCAACACTAATGCGCCAGTGGAGTTTGACGCTGAGGAATTGAGAGTGAAACAGCCGAATTTGCCAGAATTGTTGAAGATTTTTGAGGAACTGGAGTTTAGAACGATGGCAAAGAGAATAGTGGCGGATTATAAGGATAAGATGGAGAAGGAGGATAAGAAGGATAAGGAGGATAAGGAGGATAAGAGCTTCGCTGATAAGATGGATACTGTTAAAGTAGCTCCGAAGGAACTGGATTTGTTTTCGGAACTATCTGAAAACTTAGAGAGCTCTGAGTACTCGTTGTTCTCTTCAAAGGATTCCGCGTCTTCAGTTCAGCACTCTTATAAATCTGTTTCAACTGAAAATGAGCTTGATGACTTGCTGAAATTGCTTGAAAAAACAGATGTTTTCGCTATTGATGTTGAAAAAACAGGATTTTCGTTTGCGGTGAAGAGTCATGAAGTGTTTTACGTTATGTGTAATGACGAATTAATGCAACGTTTTTTGCCAATTTTTGAAAATCCTTCAAAAACTATCATCGGGCATAATCTGAAATCTGTCATTTCCATTTTGCGTCGACATGGTATCGAGTTGAAAAACAAGCTTTTCGACACGATGATCGCGCATTATCTCATTGAGCCGGAGCAGAGGCATACCATGGATTATCTGGCGGATGTGTATCTGAATTATACCGTCACGAAAAATTCTGTGGAAAATGCCGATATCGCTTATCAACTTTATGAGAAATTCAAGCCTATTTTAGTTGAAAATCAATTAGATAAGCTGTTTAACGAGATAGAGATGCCTTTAGTGCCGGTTCTTGCAACAATGGAGGCTAACGGCGTGAAAATCGACAGTGAAAACCTTAAACAGATTAGTGAACAACAGGCTTTAGAGATAAAAGGCATTGAAAATCAAATATTTGAGGCGGCTGGAACTGAGTTTAACATTGCTTCTCCAAAGCAGCTTGGCGAGGTTTTGTTTGACAAAATGAAAATTAAAGCGCCGGCAAAAAAGACAAAAACAGGTCAGTATCCGACTGGCGAAGAGGTGCTTCAGAAGATTATCAACGTGCATCCGATAATTCAGCAAATCCTTGATTATCGTGGACTTACGAAGCTTAAATCGACATACGTTGATGCGCTTCCGGCTTTGATTAGCAAAGAAGACGGATTGGTGCATACTTCTTATAATCAGGCAGTTACGGCGACTGGACGTTTGAGTTCCACGAACCCGAATCTGCAGAATATTCCTGTGCGAACAGATAAAGGCCGCGAGATTCGCAAGGCTTTTGTGCCTCGTGACAAAAACCATATTCTTTTGGCTGCTGATTACTCGCAAATCGAGCTTCGAATCATCACGCATCTGAGTGGTGACCAGGCAATGAGCGAGGCTTTCCGTGAAGGCTTGGACATCCATGCGGCTACGGCGTCTCGCGTTTACAAGGTGCCGATTGAGGAAGTGACAAAAGACATGCGTCGTCATGCGAAAGCAGTGAACTTCGGCATAATTTACGGAATGTCAGCATTCGGTTTGGCTGAAAGATTGGGTATTTCACGTTCGGAAGCAGCTTCGATAATTGAAAATTATTTTAAGGAATACGTTGGTATTCAACAATATATAAAAAACAATATCGAGTTTGCGCGTCAGCATGGGTATGTGGAAACCATGCTCGGAAGGCGTCGTTATCTGCGCGACATAAACGCGTCTAACAGCGTGGTGAGGAACTTCGCTGAGCGAAATGCAGTGAACGCACCAATTCAAGGAAGCAGTGCCGATATGATAAAAATTGCTATGTCGAACATTTATAAAGCAATGAATGATAAGCAGTTACAGTCGAAAATGATTTTGCAGGTGCACGACGAATTGGTTTTTGATGCGGTGATAGATGAACTTGATACATTAAAGGAACTGGTTAACGATAAGATGACAAACGCGCTGCCGCTGAATATTCCGGTTGTTGTTGAGTTAAACACAGGAATTAACTGGCTTGAGGCGCATTAACTTCATAAATATGAAAATAAGCAACATAATATTAAAAATGTTTTTGATAATCAGTGTGTTATCAATTATTTTCGCATCGTGTTCGAGGGCGTACGAGCCGAGCAATTATCAGAAAAAGGACAAGAAATGCGATTGTTCGCGGTGGTAAAAAAATGTAGAGACGCCATAATGTGACGTCTCTACCAGTCGGGATGACAAGATTCGAACTTGCGGCCTCTTCGTCCCGAACGAAGCGCGCTACCGGGCTGCGCTACATCCCGAACCCGATTTTTTCGGACTGCAAAAATACAAAATTTTTGAATCTATACAGAAATTTAATAAAAAAATAATTTATTGTTTCCTTAATTTCATTTCTATTTTCCGTTCCCAAACTAAAAGCAACGACATCGCCCATCGTGATAACAGCATCCACAGGAAGTTGCCGCCGATGGCTGTAAAGAGTAGCAAGTCCTCGAGATTGCTGTGGGAGACGCCGATGTGATGGTTTAATATGTCGTTTTCCTCTTTTGTAGTGGTTCCGTGCTCAGCTTCGTCAATCATTACGGCGGCACCGTAGGCGAGGCCGAGAGTGTTGGCTACAAGCCACAAGAACGCCGTGCGAGGCGGCAATCCGAAGAACACCATCACAGGTTTAAGGAAGTTGGCGATGTATTTTATGATGCCGAACTCATTGAGTATTCGCTGCAAAAGCGTCAAAGCATAGACGAGGACTATCATCAGGGCGACGGTGCGGAGGGTGCGAATTGCCCAATTTTTGAGCATCTCCACGAAAGTGACGTTCTCTGCCGTTACCAGATGCGTTTCATGCGCGACAAACTCACCAGGCATTATCTTGTTTAAGACAAAAGCCAAAATGAAGGCGGATAATGTCCTTATAACCACTATTCTTAATGCTGAAGAGCCTGTTTTGGCTTGAACTGTCGTTTCCACAATCATATTGTGCGAGCAGAGCACCATCACGGCCAATATTGTAGCTTCGCGCATGTCGAGGCCTAAAGTGCTCATGACGGCCATTGCGGTGTAGCAGTTGACAAAATAACCGGAAACATAAGCAAGTGCTGCCTCACCGGGTAGTCCGAAGCTCGAAAACACAGGTGTGAGCAGTTGCGAAATCCATTCGATGACTCCGAAATACTGCAAAAGCATGATTGCAAAAGAGACGCCAACCATGATTTTGACAAGCCACCAGATGGTTTTCAGTGCGCTTGGAGTGGCAGAGCGCACACATGAAAGCATGCGCTCCGTAAACTTTTTATTGTCAGCCATTTTACTCGTCTATTGTCATCTCGTCGATGAGGCGTGTGCAGCCTGCGTATTTGTCGATGAGGAACAGCACGTAACGGATGTCGACGCTGATGTTCTTGCAAATCGACGGGTCGTAGACGAGGTCGCTCATAGTGCCTTCCCAGGTGCGGTCGAAGTTTAGTCCGAGCAGCTTGCCTTCAGCATTGAGGATAGGGCTTCCGCTGTTGCCGCCTGTTGTGTGGTTGCCGGCGATGAAAGCCACGTGCATCGAGCCGTCTTTGTCGGCATAGCGACCGAATTCTTTAGCCTCGTAAAGTTCACGCAATCTGTCGGTTACGACGTAATCGTAGATGTCTGGGTTTTCTTTCTGCATGATACCGTCGAGAGTGGTGAAATGACGATATGTGACAGCGTCTTTAGGCTTGAAACCGCCAACTTTGCCATAAGTCACGCGGAGGGTGAAGTTGGCGTCAGGGTAGAGATTTCTTTCAGGATAAACCTCAGGAATCATCTTCATCTGGCCTTCCATATAGACGCGGCGCATGTTGTTGATGCGGTTGTTGTATTCTTTCGATTTTGGCAAAACTTTCTCAATATAGAAGTCCATCATGCTGTTAAAAGCAACAACGGCTGGGTCTTTCGCAAGTTTCTTTGCCTTTGAAGGCTTGAAATTGTCGAGCATTGCAACAACTTTTTCTTCCGATGTTAAAATTGATTTTCCAAAGAGATAATCGACGTAAGATTTTACATTTCCCTTGAAATTCTTATCAATCTCATTTAAAATCTCAGGACGGAAATCCTCAGGCTGAGCGGCACGGTAAGCCGTAAGCATAGTGACAGCCACTTCTTCATCGATAGGCTGATAATAATCCTTGAAAAAGACTGCAGTTGCTTGTCTTAAATTATTGATAAGTTCATCGATTTCCTCTTGCGGAGTGTCTTTTGTCATATCAGCGAGCTTTGTAAAATTAGAAGCAAAATCGATGAGTTCGATTGAGAGGCCGGCTTCTGTGAGGTAAGTTGTAGCCATACGATATTTCTCATATTCAGCGTAAACAGCGTCGAATTCACGGAGAACACGTGAATAAATCATGCGGCGGCGTTCCTTCTGGCACCACTCGTAGAACGACTCCTCGAAAGCCTGTTTTTTCTCGATTCCTTTGAAATTGCGGATGCCTTCGATGACGCCCATCCATTTTTTCCAGCCATTGCCCAAACCGGCATGTTTTGAAGCATACTGGATTCTCACTTTAGCGTCTTTTTCCTGATATTTGTTGTAGATGTCGAGAATCTGTGTACGGAGGTCGACCACTACAGGATAAACCACGTTAGCCTCTTGATTTACAGCCACTGAAGGCAGATATTCGTTGGTGCGGGCCGGGTATCCGAACACGAAGGTGAAATCGCCTTTTTCGACGCCTTTCAGAGAGATGGTGAAATGATAATCAGGCTTGTAAGGCTTGTTATCTTTATAGATTCTGAAGATTGAGAAGTCGCCTGTGTGACGAGGCCATACCCAGTTGTCGGTGTCGCCGCCGAACTTGCCGATATTTGAAGGTGGAGCGCCTACCATACGGACGTCGTCAAACACCTCGTTATACATCAGAAAATACTGGTTACCTTGGTAGAACGACTCTACCGAAACCATGTATTCGCTTCTATCCTGTTCGGCTGTAACGAGTTTGTTTATGTTCTCTTTCACGAGTCTTGCGCGTTCCTCGTCGGTAGTCTCATCGGTGATGTTAAACAGGATTTTCTCTGTGACGTCAACCATGTTTTTCAACATGACAGCGGTAAGACCAGGGCATGAGAGTTCCTCTTCCATTGTCATAGCCCAGAAGCCGTCGGTGAGGTAGTCGTGTTCGACAGTTGAATGTTTCTGAATCCAGTCGAAGCCGCAGTGATGGTTTGTGAGCAGCAGACCTTGCTCGCTGACAATTTCGCCTGTGCAGCCGCCTCCGAATAGCACAACGGCGTCTTTCATGGAGCTGTGGTTAATGGAATAGATGTCGTCGGCAGTGATTTTCATGCCCATAGCCTGCATTTCGGCTTCATTACGCTGAAGCAAAGCAGGAATCCACATGCCTTCGTCAGCACGGACGATTGCGCTGAGGCAGAGGATAGTTGTTAATGTAAGAATGACTTTTTTCATATTTAATCGTGATGATATTGTTCTCCTTTTAAAATCGTGAAGGCTCGATAGAGCTGTTCGGTGAAGACGAGCCGTACCATCTGATGCGAGAACGTCATCTCAGAGAGGCTGATTTTAGCATTGGCGCGGTCGTATACCTCTTGCGAGAATCCGTAAGGTCCGCCGATGACGAAAACGAGACGTTTGCATCCTGTATTCATCTGACGCTCAAGCCATTGCGAGAAACCACGCGATGAGAAAGTCTTTCCGTTTTCATCGAGAAGCACGATTTCGTCGCCAGTCATGAACTGCGCCAGAAGCAGTTCGCCTTCGAGTTTTTTCTGCTGCGCCTCCGACAAGGTTTTTCGGTTCTTGATGTCGGGGATAACCTTCATCTCGAACTGTGCATAATGCTCCAACCGACTGATATACTTAGAGATACCAGTCTCGAGATATGCCTCGTCGGTTTTTCCTATCACAAGCAACACGATTTTCACGTCGCAAAAATAGTAAAAATTTTAGTTGCTGGCGCATGCAACCGTCGCGACGCTGATTTTTATTCCTTCGGCATGCAACAATGCTTTTCCTGCTGACATGAGAGTGGCGCCGGTGGTAAGCACGTCATCGACTAAAAGTACGTGTTTTCCCTGTAGTTGTTCGGGTTTTTTCAGTTCAAAAATGTCTTTCACATTCTGATAGCGTTCCTCGCGTGATTTTTTTGTCTGCGTGTTGGTGAAGACGCTCCTCACGAGGCTTTTTTCGGCGATGGGGACGTTCATGATTTCATGGATTCCTTCTGCGATAACAAGACTTTGGTTGTAGCCACGTAATTTCTCTTTCTTCGGATGCAATGGAATTGGTATGATAAAATCTATTCCTTGATAATCAGGGGCTTTTAGGAGGCTTTTGCCAATTTCCTGACCTAAAAATATGCCGTTTTCACGACAATGGTGATATTTCAATCCATGAATTAGATGTTGTACCTTACCTGTTTTGCTGAAGAAAAACTCCGCCATCACCGCATTGAACGGCATCTGGCCGTAGAACATCTGAGCCAATGGGTTGTCGGGATTGTTTTCGTAGCCTGTTTTTGGCAACAGGAAGCGACAGGTGGTGCAAACACTGTCTTCACCTTCCAGCAGAATGTTACCGCAGGCCGCGCAAACACGCGGAAATAATAGATTTACCAATGATTTAAACAGTTTCATAAAATTGATTTTAAATTTAATTCTCCTAACGGCTAATAGCTAACGGCTAATGGCTAATTTTCAGCACGGCCGACTTCACTTCGATGCCTTCGAGTTTGCCAAGCTGTCCTGTGAGCGAGCCTATCTCATCGGTAGTGCCTTCAACAACGAGGTTGATGAGGCTCATTCCTTCGTTTCGAGGCAGTCCCAAACGACCTATTACGATGTCGGAATGTTTCGATATGATAGCGTTGACACTTGGTGCCGATTCACGGTTTTCTATGCCGATAATGACTGTACCTATTCTCTTTTCCATTATTTTTCTTTAAAAAAGAGTTACTTTTTGTGTGACATTCTGTATTCTGTAAGACCCATTCCGTATTGTTCGCGGAACAGTTTTTGCAGACTCTGTACCGGGAGTCCTACCGCTTTGGCTACAGCTGATACTGACATTTCCGGTTTCTCGCTTAGCATCTTGCAAGCTTCGGAGACACGGCTGTCGTTTTGCAGTGAATTTAATCCAGCTCTTTCGTCAATAAGTCTAACCAGCGCGGTGTTTCGTGCGGCCAACTTATGTTTTTGGTAAACTGTGTAATTATAAAAGAAAACGCTGACCAACAGAGCGATAAACATAGCCAAAATGATTATGTTTTGCATGCGGTTTTGCATAGTTTGCCGTTCTATTTCAATTTGTTGTTCCTGAGCACGGTAACGTGCAGCGTATTCGTGAGCCTCACTCTGTTGAAGCTGATCGTTGAGCAACTGTCTCAATGAAGCGTAACGGCTCATGTAGTCAAAAGCTTGGGTGTAATTGCCGCGAGCCTTGGCAGCGACAGCACGGTCGTGAAGAATTGAGGAGTATATTTCGTTGATGGTATCGGTGCCCATACGTTGTTCAGTGTCATCGTAGATGGCCAGCATTTTGTCGTAGTCGCCCAACGTGCACATTATCGGGGTAATCATCATTTGTCCTTCAAGTGTCTTGCCGTATCTGCTTTGTTCGAAAAGCGTGAGATAATGTCTGGCGTTGATAATGTCGCCGGTACTGGCATAAACTTGAGCTAAATAAGCGTAGCACTTTACACGGTAGAAGTCGCAGTAATCAGGTACGTCGGCAAGCTCAGGCTCGCGGGAAGTGTCGTCGTGAAACTCGGATGGATGCTGTTCGTAGTCGTTTGTTTTTTCTATTATTTTTTGGGCTAAAGGGATTATTTCCTCGTATTGTCCCAATTCAACAAGTACGTTCACTTTGCGGCGCATTGCGATGATACAGGCATCCATTTCGTTAAACTTCCGTATACCATCAAGTTGACTTATCACATAATCAAGTTTTTGCAAACCTTCGTCCTGACGGCCTAAATGCGTGAGGGTTACGCCTATCTCCGCTTCTGTACGCAAAACCTCCACTTCGTCGCCTTGTTCGCGGCAAAAATCGGCTTTTTTAGTCGCCCATTGCAGTAATTGCTCGTTGTCATGCTTCATTCGTGATATTGTTACTAACACATCGAGCACTGCCTTATGGTTTTCGGGGTTTTTCGTATAATTGCTTTCCAAGAGGTTCATGCAAATATATCGTGCAGAGTCCAGACGTTCTCTTTCATATGTCAGAGTGAAAACACGTGCGCGCAAGAATGATGCATGGTCACTTTTCAAGTTTCCTACTATTTCAGCCGAGTCGATTATGAGCAGTGCACGTTCAGGATTGTAGGCATAAATTTCCATAGCTGCCTTAGCAGTATAGAGCGTATCCGAACGATGAGGTTCATGATACAACTTATTATTCTGAGTGCAGCTCACCGTCAGCACAGCAATAGAAATCAGTAATGTATATAGCAATCTCTTCATAGTCAAACAGTTTTATATTAAAAAACCGGTGCAAAGATAATAAAAAAGTAGAGATGACATCATATCATCTCTACTTTTTATCTTACAATAATATCAATTGCCTTTTTTGTCTATTCTTTCGTTAAAACGACTTTCTTGTTCACAATCTTTCCGTTCTCTGTCTCTCCCTGGATGATGTAGACACCGGTGTTGAGCTCGTTCAAGTCATTGCACTGCATGACCTGACCGTTGACGTTGAAGACTTTTACTATAGTGATGATTTCTTCATCTTCGTAAATCTCTTCGACGTCAGCATTCTGACCCATTGTGCCGTTCCAGCCGATGTTTTGGCCGTAAAGCCCTCCGTCTTCAGAGTTGACCCATGCTACGATGTCTTGTCCATCACAGAATCCTGAATTTTTTTTGCCGTAGGTTTTGTTATAGCTGGTAGAAGTTATTGTGGTGTTCCATACCAGGTTGTTGTCACTGTCGAAGCCCGCAGCCTCGATGGTGTTTTGGTTGGTGCCGTACATCACGACATATGTGCCTGTGGAACTGTCAACATCAACACCGAATAAGTAATAATCTGCTTGCCCTATGCTGTCAGCCACCAGAATGCCGTCGCCCAATAACACTTCGCCAGTCTCAGTGATACGGTTGACATAGATTCTGCCCAGTCTTTGGAATTCGTTATCCTCTTGAGCATAGGCGATAATGATGTCATTGGTGTTTCTATCTACAGAGGCGCATGGCATAGTGTAGGCGTTATTGTAATCAATGCTGTGTACAGAAACACCGCATGTGTCGGCGATGGTAGGAGAGCCTGTCGCATCGAAATGTGTCACATAAGTTGAACCGTCGTATTCCTGATACGCATATGCACCACCATTGTTGTCGGGAATTGCATTAACGATAAGACTTCCGTCGGCGGTCACCTCTCCAAACAACAAGGTCTCTGGAACTACCTGCTCGCCGTCTTTGTTGTATCCGGCGACATAAATTCTCTTATTGTAAAGGTCGCGTTCAGCAAGCGTTCTTTTAGTATATACCACGAAAACGCCGTTATCGGCGGGAACCAGCTTGCCTTTGGTACATTTTTGCACAGGGTCACTGATGGTTGCCATGGTTCTCAACGTGCCGTCGGCGTTAATATATTGCAGGAATAAGCTATGCATGTCGGTGCCCAAAGCCCACAGGCCTGTGTCTTGGTTGTAATTATACGTTGACAGCAGTTCGGAGCGATCGCCTCCTTCGCCGTCGAAAAGCATAATACCGTGTTCGCCCCATGGGAAAGTGCCGTCTTCGTTGATTTTCACCACCCAATGAGTGGTGTCGGCTGTACGGAACATGCTCGCAACGCCATCGACGAGGGCTTCCATAGCGTAGCCCGGCGACCAATCAGTAAGGTTTGGTGTGGTGATATGGATACCTGCATTGCCCCATTGTTTCTCTCCTTCAGTATTGACGAGCTGGATGGTAGGTGCCCAGCCGTTGCTGGCTCCATAAAGACACTGGATGTAGAATCCGTCAGAAGAAATCTTAGGTATGATAACAACTTCGCCTGCATTTTGTGGGCAGCTGGCAAGGACAGTGTTCGTTGTAGGGTCGTCAACCCATTGCGCCTTCGCTGAAAGCAATGCCACTAAAGCTATTACGAATAGATATAATTTTTTCATAATATAATAAAATAAGATTTGCCAATTGTTTTTATTCTTTCACAACGACAATTTTCTTATTCACCATCTTTCCGCTCTCTGTCTCCCCCTGGATGATATAAACACCTGTGTTGAGCTGGTTCAAATCATTACACTGCATGACCTGACCGTTGACGTTGAAGACTTTTACTATAGTGACGATTTCTTCATCTTCGTATATTTCTTCTACATCCAATCCCTGGCCCATTGAGCCGTCGACGCCGAAGTTCTGGGCGTAGATAATATTCTTGTGTAAGTCGGCCCATGCTATGATGTTTTGTCCTTGGTTGAAGCCAGAGATTGTTTTAGGAGTAGTCTTGGCATAATCGTTGGAACATAGCTGTTGGTTCCACAACACATTACAGTTCATGTCATAGCCAACCGCCTCAATGGTATATCTGTCGTTATCACCATCATAGTTTCTGAAGAAATAGGACACAGCGAACCCGTTGCCGTCTTCAAAAGCAGAAATGCCAGGCTTGGAGATTCCATGGTGTTGGCTTTCAGCGTCAAAAACTAATATACCATCGTCCCAAACGCGTTCACCTGTGGCAGTAATGCGGTTGATATATAATTTGGGGTAATATGCAAATGAAGTTGATTGTACGTAGGCGACGAGCAGGTCATGTGTGACGGGCTCGATGGAGACGTTGGGTAATGAATAGTTGTGATTGGGGTCATCGGGATGTACGATGACTCCGTATGGGTTGCTGATGGTGCTGATGCCATTGGCATCGTAGTGGAATGCAAAGATTTTGAACGAATTTCCAGTGGTGTCACCTGCAACCGAAAGGTACGCGTATCCTCCACCCAAATCGTCGGGTTCCACGGAGTGGCAGTATGGGATTACGCAATCCACCTTTTGCATCAACACGATATCGGATATGGTTTGCGTGCCATCAACAGCGTAGCCAGTGAGATGAATCTCCTTGTTTCCCCATTTTGAATATGAACTCGGTTGGACCCATACGTTTTCGTAGGTAAGGAAAACACTGTTGTCATTGCGGAGAACGAGTTGTCCGTACATGTATTGGGTGGTATCATTGTCCGGTTCGAGGGTGATGAGTGGATTCAACGTGCCGTCGGCATTGACATATTGCAGATAAAGATTTTCGTTGTCAGAGCCTAAAGCCCATACACCGCCGTCTTTGCCAGCGATTACTTCGGCGCGATAGCCGCCATTGCCATCGAAAAGGGTGACGCCTTGTTCGCCCCAGGCGTATGTGCCGTCTGGATGGAGTCTCAAGGCTACTGTTACGGTGTCAGCAGTGGAGAAGCAGCTCACCACGTCATGGTCGGTGGTGATGGCAAAAGCGACGCCGGCCGACGAAGTCTGAAAATCGAATTGATTGAAGCGGATGCCGTTTTCGCCCCATTGTGGTGTGCCATCAGAGGTGAGACGCTGTAGTGTAGGAGCATAGCCGTTGCCAGTACCGTTGTATACAGAGCCCCATTGGATGTATGTGTCGTTGGTCACCGCATCGGTTATGGTGCTAGGTCCGCCGACTGTGGCTTGTTGTGTGGTGTCACCGATAGCTATCAATGTGTTTTGAGCCGGGTTGTCGGTCCACTGGGCTTGTAGCGCAAATGCGACTACCATAGCCATAAATAGTAAAGATAATTGTTTCATAATATATGAATTTTAAAGTTAGTAATTAGTGTTCTAATTGATATATACATCTATTTAATTAATAACAGCGCCGTCGTAAATCTGGTCGTCGTCCAACCAGTCAA
>JAGCFU010000044.1 GCA_017649945.1 Bacteroidales bacterium
CACCGTGAGCATTTCTGCTTTCTTGCATGGTAATGTCTTGAAATTTCCCGATTTCAGTCTTCCTGAAGAAAAGCAAAAACGCTTTTTATTTTATATGTTTACTAATGCTCTTTTATCTCTACTTCTTGAATAATGTTAGTTTTACTGTTAGACTGCAAATATACAAAAATATTTGATACGCTTTATCTTAAAATATTTATTTCTAACATCCGTATCTTCATGTTATTGATTTTTTATTATCTCCCCCATCTCCCTCAACCTCGCCACCAATGCCTCGCCTATCAGCTTTGTCATCGCATCAGCCGAACCCATGCGCGCATATTCGTCAAAAGCATCGTAATAACTGCGGCGGTCGGAATATTTTATGTTAACGGCCGGCAGACCTTCTTTGATAAGCTGCAGGTTCATGAGAAGTCGGCCGGTACGACCGTTGCCATCGATGAATGGGTGAATGCTTTCAAAACGAAGGTGAAAAAGAGCCACCCTCTCAACAACATGCATCGTCTGAGCCCAGTTCTTATAATCTTCGAGCAATTCCTCAATCTTCGGCTCAATCAGATACGGCTGAACCGGCTCGGTCAAAGCCCCGGCAATGCGGACATTTACACGACGGAATGTCCCTTTGTCCTCCGGACGGTCGGCCAAAACCAAACCATGTATGCTTTTAATCTCAAAATCTGTAAGCTGCTTGTCTTGTTTTGCGAGCTCTTCAACATATTGAAAAGCCTCCTTATACCCCACCGCTTCAAGATGGTCCTTCAGAGGTTTTCTGTCAATGGTGATACCTTGCAAAACAAGCGCCGTCTCCTGCAAAGTGAGAGTATTCCCCTCAATGGCATTGCTATTGTAGGTGTGCTCAACAAGAAAAACCTCCCTGATAGCCTCAACCTCAGCCGGAGTAAGCGGACGGCAAGAATCCAACTGTTTTTTTAAAGCATCAATCTGCTCGAGAAGCGGACTATAGCTTTTCCTCACCGTACTTTTTACGTAAGTGCGTGCATCTACAGGCTGAACGGCATCATCCGGAATCATGTAAAGATTGCCTTTGCGCTCAACACCAGCTATTCGCCCCTGTTCGCACAAAAGCCGCACCCTTCTCGCAGAAATACCCCATTTTTCAGCTGCTTCAGAGACCTTAATATAAGTCATATCATTCCGATTTTTATAATTTCACGCTGCAAATATACACATATTATTCCGATTTTCATAATTTTCGGAATAAAATAATTTAAAAAAATGGCTTAAAACGTTTTATAAGATTTATTCACTCCGCCACGCTGCGGTCGAAATGACAAAAAAAATTCTCAATTTCAAAAATTATTTCCTATCTTTGCAAATCATAAAAATCATTCTAAAAATGAACAAATTAATCGCTCCATCGTTGCTTTCAGCTGATTTCCTTCATCTTTCGAGGGATATCGATATGGTGAATAAAAGTCAGGCGGATTGGTTCCATTGCGACATCATGGACGGGGTGTTCGTGCCGAATATCTCTTACGGCATCCCGCTGGTGCAAGCCATTAAGAAAGAAGCACTTAAGCCTCTCGACGTGCATCTCATGATTGTCGAACCAGACCGCTATTTCGAGAAGTTCCGCGACGCGGGAGCCGACATCATCACATTCCACTACGAGGCAAGCACTCATATCCATCGCAGCGTGCAGATGCTGAAATCACTCGGCGTGAAAGCCGGCGTGGTGCTCAATCCACACACCTCGGTGACGCTCCTCGAAGATATTCTAGGAGATTTAGACCTTGTATTATTAATGTCTGTCAATCCGGGATTCGGAGGTCAGAAATTCATCGAGCGCACATACGCAAAGATCGAGAAACTGCGTCAAATGATTGAAAATCAAGGATTAAAGACCTTAATTGAAGTCGATGGCGGCGTCAACACCGAAAACGCTCCGAAACTCTTCGCTGCCGGTGCCGATGTCCTCGTCGCAGGAAACGCGGTGTTTAAGTCGGAAGACCCAATAAAAACGATAGAACTCATGAAAAGTTAACACCCACACCGTCATTTCGACTGAAGCGAAGCGGAACGGAGAAATCTCATTCAAAAAAACATGGCATAATTGCAGGAGATTTCTCGACTTCACTTCGTTACGCTCGAAATGACGTTTTTAAGATAATGTAACAATAAAAATACAAGTAACATGAACGAAGTAGTATTAAAACTTAAACCGGAAGGCGTTTGGAAAGAATTCCAAGGCATCATGGGCGTGCCACGTCCTTCAAAGAGAGAAGAAAAAATGGTCGCTTACCTCGAGAAATGGGCAAAAGACCATAAAGTGGAATACAAGAAAGAACCTTGCGGCAACATCATCATGAGCGTGCCGGCAACCAAGGGCATGGAGAACCGTCAGACCGTCATCCTACAGGCTCACATGGACATGGTGTGCGAGAAGAACGGCGACAAGGTCCACGACTTCGACAAAGACCCTATTGAGGCTGTGTTGAAAGGCGAATGGCTGCATGCTAACGGCACCACCCTCGGCGCTGACGACGGCATCGGAGTGGCTGCTGCATTGGCAGTAATCACTGACAAAGACGTGAAACACGGTCCGCTCGAATGCATCTTCACGGTGGACGAAGAGACTGGTCTCACCGGCGCCGAGAAACTCGACCCGAAAGACTTCACAGGCCGTATCCTCCTCAACCTCGACTCAGAAGACGAAGGCGAGATCTTCATCGGATGCGCAGGCGGCATGGACACCATCGTCAAGATTTTCTACAAACTCGAGAACGCCCCTGAAGGCTACATCCCTTACGATGTGAAGGTCAGCGGACTCAAAGGCGGTCACTCAGGCGACGATATCAACAAAAACCTCGCCAACGCTAACAAGCTGTTAACCAGAATCTTATGGCAGGCAACCAACGATTACGACCTCCGTATCTACGACATCCAAGGCGGTAATCTGAGAAACGCCATCGCACGCGAGGCAACAGCTGTCGTCTTCATCCCGAAAGACTGCGCAAAGAAATTCGAGGCCATGGTGAAGAAGTTCGAGAAGAGCTTCAAGAACGAATATCAAGTCACCGAGCCAGGCATCGCTGTGAAAGCCAAGAAATCGGAGACTACAGCCGACGTCGTCATCGACGAGATGACACAGTTCGACCTCCTGAACGGCCTCCTCACCTGCCCTCACGGCGTCATCGAGTGGTCACAGACCGTCCCGAACTTCGTAGAGACATCGACAAACCTCGCATCTGTGAAGAAAAAAGAAGGTTATTTCTTCATCCAGACCTCACAGCGCAGCTCCATCGAGTCGGCTAAGGAATACGCAGCGGCAATGGTCGAGGCTTGCTTCAACCTCGCCAACGCAGAGGTGAAACACACCGACGGCTACCCGGGCTGGACACCTAACCCGAACTCGGCAATCTGCGCCATCGCTGAGAAAGTCTATAAGAAACGCTTCGGCAAAGACCCGAAAGTGAAGGCTATCCACGCAGGTCTCGAATGCGGCCTCATCGGCGACAAGATCGCTGGCATGGACATGATTTCATTTGGCCCGACACTCCGCGGCGTGCACTCCCCTGACGAGAGAATCGAAATCAAGACAGTACAGATGTTCTGGGATCTGCTGTGCGATATCCTCTTGGAAGCACCGAAGAAATAGTTAACTCCCGACTCGTCATTTCGACTGAAGCGAAGCGGAATGGAGAAATCTCCCGCAAAAAATTCATCTTAACAATTGTAGGAGATTTCTCGACTTCACTCCACTTCGTTACATTTCGCTCGAAATGACGGCAAAAGCATAAAAGTGATGATTTTTTCGTCACTTTTTCTTTTTTATAACATTTTAAGATATTTTTCGTTATTTTTGCAGGCTTTATAACATTTAAACTGTTTAACTATGAGAAAATTTTTGATCACCATTGTAATTATGGTGGGAATGATGTACCCGGCACTCGCTCAAAATGTTGCGTTCAATATCGTGAAAACCGACGGAACCACAGCGAGTTACGTTATGAGTACCGATTCTAAGATTTACTATTCCGACACCCAGCTTTTCCTCGACAGCAACGGAGAAACCGTCTCTTACAACCTGTCAAGTTTGAGAAAAACCTATTTTTCAGAAATACAGAGTGTCAATGAGACCGACAATCAGCAATTTGCAATTTATCCGAATCCTGCAAAAGATGTCTTGAGAATAAATAACATTTCTGATAATCAAGAAGTTATAATTTATTCGATAAACGGAGCGGTGGTAAAAAGAGACATCGTTTCAGAAGATGCTGCCATCAACGTCAGCGATTTACGCGCTGGCCTATATATAATAGGTGTAGGCAACGAGTTTTCCAAATTCATAAAAATGTAATGCCATGAAGAGATTTCTGTTAGTTATATCATTGATATTCATTGGATTATCAGTCAAGGCACAAGATGGCGAATACCACGTGCGCATTCATGGCCAGGAAAACAAAGGCATCGTTTTAGACGCTCCTGTCTCGTCAATCGACAGCATGTACATCAACGAGAATGGCAAGCTTAAAGTGCGGACAACCAACAACTTATATTCGTTCGACTTCACCGAGGTCGACAGTCTGACCTTCCCGTTTATTCCGGCAAGCACGGGCGACATCGTGTACATCAATTACAATGGGACCACAGCAGAAGTCACCAACCCATACCCTACTTCTGAAGTTAACATAACTGTCAGCGAAGCCAAAGTCTCCGTAACATCGTTGAGTTCGGAAAACATAACATTTATTCTTTCTGGCACAGCCAATCCAGGACGTTTCGCTATTGAGAGCACGACAACGCCAACCATCCGGCTGAACGGCGTCAGCCTCACGAATCCTACAGGAAAGGCAATGGATTTGACCTGTGACACAGGCATCATCCTGGAATTCGCCGACGGCACGACGAATTCGCTCAGCGACGGCATAGGCAGCGACAAGAAAGCCGCTCTCATGAGCAACAGCGACTTATTGGTGCAAGGCAACGGCACTTTGAACGTCACCAGCTTTGTCAAACATCCTATAAAAGTAAAAGGAATTTGCACTATCAACTCAGGTAACTTTGTGATTACCAGCGACGTAGACGATGTCAACGGTCTCTCAGCCGACAGCACCTTGGTCATCAACGGAGGATCGTTCGATATCACCATGAATGGCGACATCTCAAAATGCATCAAATGCGATGACAACATGACAATCAACGGCGGCGAGTTCACTCTCGTGGCGGCAGGCAGCACAGTGTTGGAAGTCGTTAATAATCAGAATGTACCGTCATATTGCACTGCAATAAAATGCGATAACGGCATCAACATCAATGATGGCTCATTCAACATCACTTTGCCGACAAGCAACCAAGGCGGAAAGTCAATCAGCGCTGATGGAGACATCACCATCACAGGCGGCGTTTTCGACATCCTCACACAAGGAGCTGGAGCTGCTTACACCGTAACAGGAACTACCAAAGATTCCTACACCTCGTCATGCTTGAAATGTGACGGCAATATGGAGATTCTGGGTGGAAACCTCCTTCTGAGAAGCACTGGGGCAGGCGGCAAAGGCATCAACTCTGGCGGCACCATGAAAATCGGTCTTGAAAACGCCAGCAACGACGACCTTATCCTCAATGTCACTACAAGTGGTGAGCGCATCACCGTGGAAGCCGGCAGCGGCGGCGGATGGTGGCCTGGTGGCGAAGGCGAATACGCCAACCCGAAGGCTATCAAAGCTGACAGCAATCTGACAATCAACAGCGGAAACATCACCGTCAACTGCACACAGACACAGAACGAAGGCGGCGAATGCATAGAGAGCAAAGCCATATTGACCATCAACGGCGGTAACATCGAGGCTTATTCAAAGAAAGACGACGCCGTCAACGCATCGAGCCAGCTCATCCTCAACGGCGGAACATATTACGTTCACAGCGACGCCAACGACGGCACCGACTGTAACGGAACGATGCAGATCAACGGAGGATTCTTCATCTCCAACGGCTCACGTTCACCTGAAGAGGGCTTCGACTGCGACAACAACCAGTTTAAAATAACCGGAGGCACAGCCATCGGCACAGGCGGAGGCACCAGCAGCCCTACGACAAGCGTCTGCACTCAGCCGAGCATGAAAATCAACACACAGCCGGGATACGCCATCCAGATTCTCAAGTCAGATGGTACAGTTGTTTGCACCTACCAATGCCCTACATTCACCAGCGGCGGTGGCGGCGGACCAGGAGGAGGCAACAGCATGGTGATGCTCTTCACCGACCCGCAGCTCCAGACAGGACAGACATATACGATAAAATATAACGGAACCATCAGCGGAGGCACCGAATGGAACGGATACTACACCGGAAACGTGACATACAGCGGCGGTCAAAGCACCACAGCAACGCTCAGCTCAATGTACACCACAGTCAGCGCCGGAGGCAGCGGCTGGTAGTATGTAAGCCATTAGCTATTAGCCATTAGCCATTAGTAGTTTTCTATCCCAAGCTAATGGCTATCAACTAATGGCTAATAACTTCTCCGTAGCAATCGAAATAATCGGCTTGGTTGATCCTCACATTAACGAATGTGCCGATTTCTAACTTATTGTCTTTCATTGAGATAAGCACCTCGTCATCGACTTCTGGCGAGTCATATTGGGTGCGACCTACGTAATAGCCGCCTTCAGTACGGTCGATGAGCACTTTTTCTGTTCTGCCAAGTCGTTTTGAGTTGATTTCCAACGAGATATCCTGCTGAACATCCATAAACTTATCAACGCGCGCCTTCTTGACTTCTTCCGGAACATCGTCTTCGAGTTCATAGGCAGGTGTCCCCTCTTCAGCCGAGTAAGCAAACACGCCGGCGCGCTCAAATCGCATCTCCTTGATGAAATCAATCAACTCATTAAACTGTTCCTCCGTCTCGCCAGGGAAACCTACGATAAATGTGCTTCTGAAAGCAATATCAGGAACGTATGAACGCACTTTCTTGACAAACTCAACAGTCTGCTCATGGTCAACACCACGGCGCATAGCCTTCAAGATAGGCGTGCTGACATGCTGCAAAGGCAAATCAATGTAATGACAAATCTTTGCGTTGTCGCGCATCAACTCGAGCAACTCCACTGGGAATCCAAGCGGATAGCCATAATGCAAACGAATCCACTCTATGCCGTCGATTTCAGTCAGCTTCTGCACCAACTCAACGATATGCGACTTACCGTCAATGTCGTAACCGTAATATGTGAGGTCTTGAGCGATGAGTATCAGCTCTTTAACGCCTTTCTTTGCCAAATTTTCAGCCTCTTTCACGAGGTCTTCCATCGGCACCGACTTATGGTCGCCGCGAATCAGAGGGATTGCACAGAAAGCGCAATGGCGGTTGCAGCCCTCGGAAATCTTCAGGTATGCGTAATGCGATGGCGTCGAAAGCACTCGCTCGCAGCAATATTCAGCATGATAATCGGATTTCAGGATGTCGGCTGCCACATGTTGCACCGGCTCCACTCCAAAGAAAGCGTCAACCTCATGAATCTCCTTGCTGAGTTCTTTCTTGTAACGCTCAGAGAGGCAACCCATCACATATAACTTCTTGATTTTGTTGGCTTTACGCTGCTCGGCATATTCCAAAATCGTGTCAATCGACTCTTCTTTCGCGTCGCCAATAAAGCCGCAAGTGTTGATAATCACCACGTCAGATTTCTCCTCCGAATCGTGGACGATTTTATATGTGTTGTTCAGCAAAGCCGCAAGATGCTCCGAATCGACTTTATTTTTTGAACAACCTAAAGTTACTATGTTTAGTATTTGTTTCTTCATATGCAAATGCATGCATTTGCCTTACGGGACATAAAATATTATGTTTTGTGATTCTTTTAATACCCCGTTGGGACAAGGCATGCCTTGTCCTTTTATTTAAATAATGAGTCAACGAATTCTTTTCTGTCGAAAATCTGCAGATTCTCCATCTTCTCTCCCACTCCGATGTATTTCACCGGGATCTTGAACTGGTCGGAGATGCCTATCACCACGCCGCCTTTGGCTGTGCCATCCAACTTGGTGAGTGCCAATGCGTTAACCTCTGTCGCAGCGATAAACTGGCGAGCCTGTTCGATAGCATTCTGTCCTGTTGAAGCGTCCAAAACGAGCAGCACCTCGTGAGGTGCGTCCGGGATGACTTTCTGGCACACTTTCTTAATCTTCGAGAGCTCGTTCATCAAGCCGACTTTGTTGTGCAGACGGCCTGCAGTGTCAATCAAGACCACGTCGGTGCCTTGTGCCACTGCTGATTTCACTGTGTCGAACGCCACTGATGCCGGGTCAGCGCCCATGCCTTGCGATACAATCGGGACATCGACACGGTCGGCCCAGATCTTGAGTTGGTCGACAGCGGCCGCGCGGAAAGTGTCGGAAGCGCCGAGCATCACCTTCTTGCCTGCCATCTTGAAGTTGTATGCGAGTTTTCCGATAGTGGTGGTCTTTCCCACTCCGTTCACGCCCACTACCATGATGACGTATGGTTTCTTATCTTCCGGAAGGTCGAAGCTGCTGCCGTCGCCGGAGTTGTTTTCCTGCAACAAAGAAGCGATCTCTTCTTTCAAAATAGCGTTCAACTCGCTGGTTCCCACATACTTATCGCGTGCCACACGTTTCTGGATGCGGTCGATAATCTTCAAAGTTGTATCGACTCCGACGTCTGACGTCACAAGAATCTCCTCAAGGTTATCCAAGACCTCGTCATCCACCGTCGACTTTCCGATGATAGCCTTCGAGATGCGGTCGAACACGCTGGTACGGGTTTTCTCTAAACCTTTGTTCAGGTCTTCCTTAGCTTCCTTATCTCTTTTAAAAAACGAAAATAATCCCATTTCAATATTTTTTAAACCTCAAAAAGCTCTCCCGCCGAAACGGGAAAGCTATTCTAAATCAATTCAAAAAACTATATTAGTTCTTTGCGATGAATTCTTGTGCCTGGTCAATCGGGACGATGGTCTCTTCAAAATAGTAAGCACCAGTCTTCTCTGATTTCTTCATTTTGATGACCTTCGTGAATTCCTTA
>JAGCFU010000045.1 GCA_017649945.1 Bacteroidales bacterium
GAATTTTGTTGGAAATGATTTAAAATCGGCACAATTATTCGAGTTCTCTGAGCATTCTGAAAGCTCCGCGAACTCTGATTATGCGCCAAAAATAAAACGCTACCTCTACGAACCTAACGCCTCCCTAATGAAATCCGGCGCATTCAAACTGATCTCGCAGCGTTTTGTCATCGATAAATTGCACGTAAATAGTCATTTATACACCTCCGACAACCTGATTCCCGATTTTCCGGGCCGCGTTTTCGAGGTCGTCGGTTTTGCGCCGTTCAACAAAAAAGTTAAAAAAGAATTATTAAACGACATCACCGAGGCATCTGTCGCTACACGTAATTTCCCGTTGAGCGCCAACGAGTTGCGAAAGAATCTCAATCTCAAGGAAAGCGATAAAAACTACGTTTTCGGCACGACTTTGATAGGGGAGAAGAAGGTGGTGATTTTATGCAAAAAGATATAAAGATGAAAAAGAAAATCTACTTCGCAGGTTCAATCCGTGGCGGTCGCGTCGATGCCGACCTTTACAACCGCATCATTTCTTACATACAGCGCACTGATATCGTGCTTACCGAGCATGTCGGCGGCAGTAACTTATGCCTCGAAGAGCAAGGTTTTGAGCGCGATTCGAAGATTTACAACCAAGACACCGCTTGGCTTCGTGAGAGCGACCTCCTCATCGGTGAGTGCACCTGCCCGTCTCTCGGTGTCGGCTACGAGCTGGCCTACGCCGAACGCTTCGGAATTCCCTGTCACATCTTCTACAACAAGACCAAAACCCACCTCTCCGCCATGCTCACCGGCAATCCGTATTTCCAGATTCATCCTTATGAAAAGGAAGAGGAGATTTATGCGGTGATTGATGAAATTTTGAAATAAAATAAATGCTTATCAATACCTAAAACCCTAAAAGTTTAAGATTTTTTCTCAATTACTTCCAATCACAGGAATCCCCAATTGCTTGCAAATCTTTCTGCATAGCATGTCATCAATTTCATTATGCATTGGAACAATAGTCGATTTCATCGTTTCAACATTTCTGAACTGTGCATGGCTGCCTTTTTGTCGTCCAGTGGCGTAACATTGATGTTCGTTAAGGTATTTAATAAATTTGGTTTTTTTCATGCTGGAATCGTTATTTTACGGTGAAACACCTTTCGATTTCGGTATTGCTCTCGCAAATCTTCTTCTCGGCATTCTATTGCAAGTTCTATCGCTTCCTTCATATTTTCCATAAGCTCGTCAAGGGTTTTCCCTTGGCTTAAAGCTTCCGGAAGCTGTTTGCATTGCCCGCAATACCACCCTGTCTTGGGATTTTTTTCTATGATAATGCTGTATTCCATAAATATTTTTTTGTTTTGCAAAAATAATGAAAAAATCTTTTCACGCAGCCCGTTTTTAAAACTTTTATCTTTTATCTCTTATCTTTTATCTAAAATTTGTATCTTTGCAGTTTGTAAAATTTCTTAAAAAATGGCACAGAAACCGTCAATTCCTAAGGGCACTCGCGACTTCCTTCCGGATGTCATGATGCGCCGAAATTATATATTCGACACCATAAAGACCGTGTTCAAACGCTTTGGTTTTCAGCCGATTGAGACCCCGTCAATGGAGAACCTCTCCACCCTGATGGGCAAATACGGCGACGAAGGCGACAAACTGCTGTTCCGCATCCTCAACTCCGGTGACTTCATGTCGGGCGTGGAGCAGAATGGCGAGCCGCTTGACTCTCAGAATCTCTCAAGCAAGATATGCGAGAAAGGTCTCCGCTACGACCTCACAGTGCCGTTCGCGCGCTTCGTGGTGCAGTACCGCGACCAGATCGCATTCCCGTTCAAACGCTACCAGATGCAGCCGGTATGGCGCGCCGACCGCCCTCAGAAAGGACGCTACCGCGAGTTCTACCAGTGCGACGTCGACATCATCGGCAGCGACTCTCTTCTCAACGAGGCTGAGTTGGTGCAGATCGTCGATGAGGTGTTCAATAACCTGAAAATCAACGTGGTGCTGAAGATTAACAACCGCAAAGTCCTTGCCGGAATAGCCGAATATATCGGAAAACCTGACGCTCTCGTCGACATCACTGTGGCTATCGACAAGCTCGACAAGATTGGAATCGACGCAGTGAACGCCGAACTCGCCGAGAAAGGCCTCGACAATGAAGCCATCGCAAAACTGCAGCCTATCCTCTTCATGCAAGGCAGCGCACGCGAGAAGATGGCACAGCTAAAATCTCTGATGAGCGGCATCGAAATCGGCACAAAAGGCATCGAAGAACTCGAGACCTTGTTCAACTACCTGGACGTCATGGGCTTACGCATCGAATACGAACTCGACCTTACCCTCGCTCGCGGCCTCAACTACTACACCGGAGCCATCTTCGAGGTCAAGGCGAAAGACGTGGCGATGGGTAGCATCTCGGGTGGCGGCCGTTACGACAACCTCACCGGAATCTTCGGTCTGCCTAACGTCTCTGGCGTGGGCATCAGCTTCGGCGCCGACCGTATCTACGATGTCTTGAACGAGCTGAACCTCTTCCCGGAGAAGAACGCCGAGAACACCGAGGTCATCTTCCTGAATTTTGGAAAAAATGAAGAATTATATTGCCTCCCATATCTGCAACAGCTTCGCCGTCAAGGTATTAATGCCGAGATTTATCCCGACGCAAGCAAGATTCAGAAGCAGATGAAATATGCCGACCAGCGCAATATTCCAGTGGTGGTGATGGCAGGTGAGACTGAGGTCAACGAAAAGACTTTCACCGTGAAATGGATGAAAGAAGGCCGTCAGGAAAGCGTGAAAGCCGATAATTTATTGGAAATAATCAAAAAATAACATACAATGAAGACACATTATATCTCAACAGAAACCCTCACATTTGAGGAAGTCAACAGAATTATCAGCGAGCATTATCAACTCGCATTGTCAGACGAAGCAAAACAGCGCATCCAGAAGTGCCGTGATTATCTCGACAAGAAGATGGAGACACAGAAGACCCCGATTTACGGCGTAACAACAGGCTTTGGCTCACTTTGCAACGTCAACATCTCGAAGGAAGACCTCAGCACTCTCCAGAAAAACCTGGTGATGTCGCATGCTTGCGGCACTGGCGACCTTGTTCCGGAAGAAATCATCCGTATCATGCTCCTGCTGAAGATTCAAAACATGTCGTACGGCAACTCGGGCGTACAACTCGTTACAGTTCAGCGACTTATCGACTTCTTCAACAACGACGTACTGCCTGTCGTCTATGACGAAGGCTCACTCGGCGCTTCAGGCGACCTCGCACCTCTCGCCAACCTCATGCTGCCATTGCTCGGCCTCGGTGAGGTGCATTACAAAGGCGAGATTCGTCCGGCTGCTGAAGTCAGCAAGATTTTCGGTTGGGAGCCTATCACCCTTCAGTCGAAGGAAGGTCTGGCACTGCTCAACGGCACACAGTTCATGTGCTCATACGGCACCTACGTGTTGCTCAAGGCATTCCGTCTGCAGTACCTCGCCGATATGATTGGCGCAGTCTCGTTGGACGCTTTCGACGGCCGCATCGAGCCGTTCTACGACCAGATTCATCAGATTCGTCATCACCGCGGACAGATTGTCACCGCTGAGCGTTTCCGTAACTTCCTGAAAGGCAGCGAGATGATTGCACGCGAGAAACAGCACGTCCAGGACCCTTATTCATTCCGTTGCATCCCGCAGGTGCACGGCGCTTCAAAAGACGCCATCGCCTACGTGTCGCAGATCCTCGGTGAGGAAATCAACGCCGTCACCGACAACCCTACAGTGTTCCCTGATGAGGACATGGTTATCTCGGCTGGTAACTTCCACGGACAGCCTTTAGCATTGAGCCTCGACTTCCTCGCCATTGCAATGGCAGAACTCGGCAACATCTCAGAGCGCAGAACATATCAGCTCATCGCCGGAAAACGCGGTCTGCCGTCGTTCCTCGTCGCTGAGCCGGGTCTTAACTCAGGCTTCATGATTCCTCAGTATGCCGCAGCAGCCATCGTGAGCCAGAACAAGCAGCTCTGCACGCCTGCATCTGTCGACAGCATCGAGTCGTCACAGGGTCAGGAAGACCATGTGAGCATGGGTGCCAACGCAGCAACAAAGGCATTGCGCGTCGCCAACAACCTTGAGCGCATCCTCGCCATCGAGCTCTTCAACGCAGCACAGGCCCTCGACTTCCGCAAGCCTGTCAAATCGTCAGCATTCATTGAGAATTTCGTGGCTGAATACCGTAAGAAAGTCGAATTCGTGAAGGTCGACAAGGTGATGTACACCGAAATAGCCAAGTCAGTCGAGTTCTTGCAGAATTACAATTTAGGCGAAAAGATTTTTGAGAAATAAAATTCACAATCATGGAAGACAACAATCAAAATCAAGGTTATGACGAGTTCACAAATTCTAAGGCATTGCGCCCGTTAGGACTTGTGATAGTTTGCGTGCTCTCGTTCATCAACGCGGTGTATCAGTTCCTGGTCGGAATTTTTACATTCCTGTTTTTCGACATGTTCAAAAACATCTTTAACGATGAGAGTTATATCGAACTTATGGAGAAATATGGCGCCGCTTCGGAAGAGGGCCAAAACGCAATGGAAGCGATATTTTCAGTCAACAGAAGCTATTTCCTGCTAACTGCATTGCTGTATGTGGTAT
The DNA here is from genome assembly GCA_017649945.1 of Bacteroidales bacterium. GTDB lineage: Bacteria > Bacteroidota > Bacteroidia > Bacteroidales > F082 > Limimorpha. The sequence goes on from JAGCFU010000045.1 coordinate 4,651, forward strand.
CGTTTATCGGCGTTCGCTACATGTGGAAACGGCTTAAAAAAGGCTTCCATATCTATGCCATCGCTCAGATACTGATTTTGATTGTCTATGTCCTGATGTTCTGCCCGGTGACATTCGCTTCGCCATGGGGCGACGTTATCACAACAGCCTTGTTCATCTCAATTTATTACACTTATTACAAAAAAGAAATGGAATGATGGAACAGGCAGTGAAGGATAAAAAAGAGAGTATTTTCGTCGAGCGTAAGGAAATCACGCTTGGCATGAAGCTGGTGTGTGCCTTCGCAATCACCTATTACATCCTTTATTTTGCCTTCATGACTTACATCGTGCTGAAATACAACACCGTTTTCGACAAGGCTTATGTCGATGACTCATTAGATGAAATTGTTGCGACACATCATTTCGTGCTGTTTATGATCCAGTGGGCGCTTCTCATGATGATTGTCATAAGCCTTTTCCTTGTCTTTTTCAAGAAACGGGTCGGCAAATTCCTTTTTATGGTGCTTACTTTGCTCCTCATCGGATGCCAGTTTTACACTACATATCCTCCGGCGTGGCTGACATACATCCTCGAGCTCTCGATAGTGCTTGTCATAGCGCCGTTGAAGGTGATAGCGAAGTTTACCGAGAGAATTCAAACTGAAACACAAAAAATAAACCCTTTTAAAGACGAAAAATGAACCACATCACATTGTCGGGCGAGCTTGGTAGCGGCAAAAGCACCGTCGCCAATTATCTGATTGGCAAAATGCCTTTCAAAATAGTGTCAGCAGGACTGCTGTTCCGTCAGTTGGCCGCAAAACACGGCATGTCGGCGAAGGAATTCAACCAGTTTATCGAGAATGACCCGAAGTACGACCATTATGTCGACGACACCATGGCGGAACTTGGCCGCACCGACGAGAAAATCATCTTCGACTCGCGCATGGCATGGCATTTTGTGCCTTCTTCATTTAAGATTTATCTCTATGTCGATGTGGACACCGCAACCGAACGTATCTTCAACGACGTGGGGCGCGTCAGCGAGTCGTATTCCGATAAGGCCACAGCACGCAAGGAGATTGTGGAAAGACGCCAAAGCGAAATCCTGCGCTACCAGAATTTCTACCACTGTAACCTCGACGACTACAGCAACTATGACCTCATTGTCGACACCAGTCACGCAAGTCGTAATGAAGTTAACGAGTTGGTTTTCAATAGCTTCAAGGCTTTTGAGGAAGGAAAAGAATACACAAAAATATGGCTTTCACCGAAGTCATTAATATTAAAAGGTGATGAGCCAGACGACAGCGGTGAGAAATTAATTATCAACAAAAAAGACGGCCGTTTTGTCGTCGAAAGTGGCTTCACAAAGGTGAAAAAAGCACTCGAAAATCGCCAAAGCCTTGTGGCTGTTGATGTTGTAAAATGTTGATATTTTTGTTGAAAAAATTATAAATTTTTGCATTTCCAAGCGAAAAGTTTTGTATAATTTTGCAAAGAGATAATTCAAAAATTGACGTTTTTGAGTCTGTCAATATTTACTAACAAAACGAGCATTAACAATATACAAAAACTAGTAGCATGGAGTTCAACCAGGTCTTTATTATCAAGAGAAATGGTAAGCGCGAGCCTTTCTCAGTCGATAAAATTAAAAATGCAATTCAGAAAGCCTTCCTCAGCGTCGGTAGCTTCGCTCCGCAGGAGGTTCTCACCAACATCATGAGCCGTGTCAGCATCCACGACGGAATTTCTGTTGAAGAGATTCAGAATCAGGTGGAAAACGCTCTTATGGCCGAACGTTATTACAACGTCGCAAAATCATACATCCTTTACCGCCAGCGTCATTACGAAGATCGTGAAGTAAAAGACAAACTCGACTTCCTCATCAACTATTGCAACGCACAGAATGCGGCTACAGGAAGCAAGTACGACGCCAACGCCAACGTCGAGAAGAAGAATATTGCAACACTCATCGGCGAGCTGCCGAAATCGAACTTCATACGTCTTAACCGCCGCATGCTCTGCGATAAAATCAAAGACATGTACGGCAAGGAAGTGGCCGACAAGTATATCGAGCTGCTCAATCATCACTTCATCTATAAGAATGATGAGACGAGCATCGCCAACTACTGCGCCTCTATCACTATGTATCCATGGCTTCTCGAAGGCACCAAGTCTATCGGAGGCAACGCCACACGCCCTACCAACCTCAAGTCGTTCTGCGGCGGCTTCATCAACATGGTGTTCATGGTGTCGAGCATGCTGAGCGGCGCCTGCGCAACCCCGGAATTCCTGATGTATCTCAACTACTTCATCGGAATGGAATATGGAAAAGACTACTACACTCGCGCTAACGAAGTGGTTGACCTGTCGACACGCAAACGCACCCTCGACAAGGTCATCACCGACTGCTTCGAACAGATAGTGTACTCCATCAACCAGCCTACCGGCGCACGTAACTACCAGTCGGTGTTCTGGAACATCTCCTACTACGACAAATTCTATTTCAAGAGCCTCTTCGGAAACTTCTACTTCCCTGACGGCAGTCAGCCTGACTGGGACTCTCTCAACTGGCTCCAGAAACGTTTCATGAAATGGTTCAACGCCGAACGTCTCAAGACCGTCTTGACATTCCCTGTAGAGACAATGGCTCTCCTTTCGGAAAATGGCGATATCGCCGACAAGGAATATGCCGACTTCACCGCTGAGATGTACGCTGAAGGCCATTCGTTCTTCACCTATGTCAGCGACAACGCCGACTCATTAAGCTCCTGCTGCCGTCTCCGTAACGAGATTCAGGACAACGAGTTCAGCTACACCCTCGGCGCTGGCGGCGTGTCGACAGGCTCCAAGAGCGTGCTCACCATCAACATGAACCGCTGCATCCAGTACGAAGAGCAGAACCGTCTGCCGTTCCTGAGCTTCGTCGAAGAAGTCATCGACCTCATGCATAAGGTACAGATGGCTTACGACACCAACCTCCGTTATCTCCGCGAAAAGGGTATGCTTCCACTTTTCGACGCCGGCTACATCGCCATTGACCGCCAATACCTCACAATAGGTGTCAACGGCATCGTCGAGGCAGCCGAGTTTAAAGGTATCGAGATTAGCGATAACCCTGAGTATCAGCACTTTGTGGAAGAAATCCTCAGCCTCATCGAGAAGTACAACAAACAGTACAAGAAACCGGGCCTGATGTTCAACTGCGAGATGATTCCTGCCGAAAACGTGGGCGTTAAACATGCCAAGTGGGACAAGGAAGACGGCTACAAAGTTCCTCGTGACTGCTATAATAGCTACTTCTATGTTGTTGAAAATCAGAATACTAACGTTCTAGACAAGTTCAAACTGCACGGTGAACGTTACATCAAGCACCTCACAGGCGGCTCGGCATTGCACTGCAACCTTGAGGAACATCTCACACAGGAGCAGTATCGCCAGTTGCTTAAGGTGGCTTCAAAAGAAGGCTGTAACTACTTCACATTCAACATCCCTAACACTGTGTGCAACGACTGCGGACATATCGACAAACGTTATCTCAAGAAATGTCCTAAGTGCGGCAGCGAACACCTCGACTATCTCACACGTGTCATCGGTTACATGAAACGCGTCAGCAACTTCTCGGCGGCACGCCAGGTGGAAGCAGGCAAACGTTACTATGCAAAATTCTAAGGTAGCGGGAAATGCTGAAGTACTACAACTACGACGTCGTCTTTCAGGAGGTTCCCGACGAGGTGAGTCTGGCAATAAACCTTACAAATTGCCCCAACCGCTGTCCGGAATGTCACAGCCCGCATCTGTGGGAAAATATCGGCACGGAACTCACTGAAGATGAACTGAATAGACTTGTTGAAATTTATCGTGGCGACATCACCTGTGTATGCATCATGGGTGGTGACGCTTCGAAAAACAAGGTGGAGTCTTTGGCACATTACATCAAAAACACTTTGAAACTTAAGGTCGCATGGTATTCCGGTAGATACGACAAGCCGGTGAATATCAACGACTTCGATTATATAAAATTAGGTCCGTACGAAGGTGAAAAAGGCGGACTTAAGTCACCGGAGACAAACCAGCGGTTCTACAAGGTAGTCGACGGTAATCTTATTGATTGCACAGAACGCTTTCAAAGAAAACATTAGCAAAAACGCCCCGGGAGGGGCGTTTTTCCTTTTCTAAACTAAAAATATGGCCTGTTTCTTTGTCATTCATTCTGATTGCAAAAATATACCTAAAAAATGACGTGGCATCTCCCCATAATCGGTGATTTTGAAAAATTTTAATACCTAATAATGGTTATTTTGGATAATTTCTGTTTTTTCTGCTATTTCTGCGTGAGATTTTTATAATTTTGCAAAAAATACCCAATTATGCAGAAGATTTTCTCCGAAAATATGAAAATGGCCGACCTCGTCCTCGGCAACTCCAAGCTCCTGCTGATGTTTCCGCGCTTCGGCATGAACCTCGGATTCGGCGATCACAGCATCGCGGAGGTGTGCGCCATGAACAACGTCTCGACACCGTTCTTCCTAATGATATGCAACGTCTACTGCAACAACGACTACACACCGTCACTGGAAGATATCGCCTCCGTTGACCTCAAAGCGCTGATAAACTATCTTTTAGAGTCGCATAAATATTATCTGCACGAACGCCTGCCGCATATCGAGGAACATCTCGACCATATCATAAACGCCTGTATCCCAAAGTACGGCAACATGCTACGCCGTTTCTTCCAAGAATATAAAAATGAAGTCGTCGACCATTTCATCTACGAAGAAAAGAACGTGTTTCCATATATGGAACAGCTTGCAAATCAGGATGTTAAGACTGATTACAAGATAAAAGTGTTTCACGAGAACCATACCAATATCGAGGATAAGCTCTCCGATTTGATGAATATCCTTGTGAAATATCTCCCTGCTGATGTCTTTCCGAAAGAGCGTATCGAAATAGCCTTGGATATCAATGAGTTATCTGCCGATTTGATGAGCCACGCACTCATTGAGGAACGTGTTCTCATTCCTTTTGTCGAATCTTTAGAAGCTTAAACGATGAAATCTGATAACAAAGTAATCATTGTGGAGCCGTCGCCGATTGTCAGTGCCGGCCTCGCTTCGTATTTCGACGACTGCAAGCAGATTTCCATCGTATCACAACTCGACAGAATCGATAGGATGGAGGAGAAGCTTGCCACCTATAACCCTGACATATTGATAATCAATCCGTTACTGATTGCTTACGACACCAACGAGCAGTTTCTGAAAATATGCCGCGACTTCTCCAACGTGATTCCTGTCGCTCTTGTGACTTCCTACGTCGACGCAAGCATCCTCAAACAGTTCCAAGATGTCATCGAAATAAACGATAGTAAACAGAAAGTCGTCTCAAAAATATTTAACTTGTTGAATGACAGTAAGATATCTCAAGACAAACCTGAAAACGTTGAGCTGTCGAACCGTGAGACAGACGTTCTCATCGCTCTCGTGAAAGGCCTCACAAACAAGGAAATTTCGGATAAACTGTTCATCTCGGTGCACACCGTCATCACGCATCGCAAGAACATCATCCGCAAAACCGGCATCAAATCCGTGTCAGGCCTCACCGTTTACGCCTTATTGAATAATTTAGTCGAAGAATCTGATATAATGTAATATGAATAGAAAAAAACTGTTTTTAATCATCGAAAGAGACAGCACTCATTCAGTCATCAGTAAAATTTATGATTATGTTATGCTGCTGATGATACTTATCAGCATTATCCCGCTTGCTTTTTCATATCAAACATCCTTGATGCTGTGGTTCGACAGAATTTCTGTGTCGATATTTATTCTCGATTATATTTTCCGCTGGTGTACCGCCGATTTCCGAAAGCCTAACAAAAGCAGACTTATGGCGTTTCTTACGTATCCGTTCACATTCATCGCTATTGTTGATTTGTTGTCGATATTGCCTTCGGTTGGTATTTTCAACAAAGCGTTGAAGGTTCTTCGTGTCGTAAGGTTGCTGAAACTGCTGCGATTGTTCCGTTTCCTCCGTTATTCGAGCCGCATTGAGACATTGCTGTTCGTACTGAAGAAGGAACGCGTGGTTCTGCTCACTGTGCTTGGCATCGCGGTATTTTACATCTTTGCCACTGCGTTGATAATGTTTAATGTCGAACTGAACAACCAGTCTGTCGACGGCGTCGTTGTTTTCGAATCCTTTTTCGATGCACTTTATTGGGCTACTACCACTTTGACTACCGTCGGATACGGAGATATTTATCCGGTCTCTAATGTCGGCAGGATTGTCAGTATGATATCTTCGCTTTTCGGTGTCGCAATCATCGCATTGCCTTCAGGTGTCATCACCGCCAGCTACCTCGACGAACTGAAAAAGGGGAAATAATCCTACGAGGATTAAATTTTAAAAATAAGCAAAAAATCAGGCCTTGCGGTATGCGCAGCATATCCAGACTGATTTTGCTTGTTTTTAAAATAAAAACATCCTAATGTTCTTTTAAAATCCCCATCAGCACCTCGATATCTTTCTTATATGCTTCAAGGTTTTCCTTCTTCACCGGTTCCGCGCTCGGTGACTTGAACTTCAGCGGGTCGATGTAAGTGCCGTTTTTCTGTAGGCGGAAGTCGAGATGCGGTCCTGTTGCGGTGCCTGTCATGCCGACGTAGCCTATCGTCTGGCCTTGTTTCACCTTGCAGCCTTTGGAGATACCTTTTGCAAAGCCTTTCAAATGCATGTAAGTCGTTGTGTATGTGCTGTTGTGCTTGATTTTCAGATAGTTTCCGCCACCTTTCTTGTCCCATCCCTTATCAATCACGGTGCCATCACCGATAGATTGCACCGGTGTTCCGCTAGGAGCTGCATAATCCACCCCGTGATGTGGACGTACTATCTTATGCACAGGATGCATCCTTGCTTCTGAAAATTTGGAGCTTATACGCCTGTAGTTTAACGGTGCTTTCAAGAACGCCTTGCGCAAATTATCGCCGTTCTCGTCGAAATATTCTTTCCTGCCGTTTTGCTCATAACTGAAAGCATATTTGCCATCGCCGTTGTTTTTGAAATATGCCGCCAACACATTGCCGATACCAAACGGAACAGTGTCGCCGCAGATGTATTTCTCCTCAAAAATGACCTTGCACGAGTCGCCTTGCTGAATCCCGAAGAAGTCGATGGTCCAGGCGTAAATGTCCGATAACTCAAGGATAAGACTTGCGTCACAGCCTGCTTCCGCCATGGCATTCCACAGACTCGATTTTATCTCAACTCCCACATGCTCCACCTTGGTGATTACTTCTTTCTCACCTTTCCATGCTGATAATGAATCTGTTAGTTGGAAAACAGCGTAATTGGTCCTGTCGATTTCATAAATCCAGTATTTGGCTGTCGGGATGCTGTCGCGTGTCTTCAGAAACACGTATTTGTTCCCGACTTTTATCTTCCTCACGTCAAAAACATCTCGTTTGTTCCTGTCGATGTAATTGACGGTGTTGTAACTAACACCTTCACGTTGCAAAATGTTCGCTAAGAACTCGTTTTTCTGCACTTTGCCTTCCACTACATCCAATGAATCGATGCAGATGCCGTACAAAAACGTCGGCTCGGAACATTTTTTCGATGTCTTTTTGCTTGCATTTTCGTTTCCGCCTCCGCATGAAACCAGAAACAACAACAAAATCAAAAACGGTGTGATTTTTTTCATAATTTTTTATTGGAATTTTTAAAAGGGAGAAGGCATGCCTTCTCCCTACATGTTGTATTTTATCCTGTTGGGACAAGGCATGCCTTGTCCATTAAGGATTATTTTTTTGCTTGCTCGTATCCCGCCTTCACCGCCTGGATGTTAAGGTCAACCACATCCTGGCCTTTCTTGCCGAAGATATGTGTTATGGCCTCTTCCACCTTGGCTAACTCAATGCCGAGATATGGGATGGTAGCTCCGAGAAGCACCATGTTGGAGCGTGCCTTGAGTTGTTTGGCTATCTCGCTGGCATCGAACGCCACCACATGTTTGAGTTTCTTCAACTCGGCATACACCTTCTCAATGTCAGGGTAATTGTTTATATTGATGAACGGGTCGGAGTTGGTTATCACCCAGCCTTCTTTGCTAAGCCATGGCAGATAGCGCAGAGCCTCCATCGGCTCGCTTGACAATATAATGTCAGCCTTGCCTTCAGGTATGACGTCGGCAAAGATTGGCTCGTCTGACAAACGCAGGTGCGAGAACACCGAGCCGCCGCGCTGCGACATGCCGTGGATTTCCGATTGCTTCAGGTTCATGCCCATGTTGAGGGCAGCATCTGAGATGATTTTGGCAACTGACACAATGCCGTCACCACCAACACCACACAAAACGATATCTTTTTTCATATTTTTCTGGATTTAAAATTCAAAATTTAAAATTCACAATTCAAACATTTATTTTTTCAAATGTTTCTTTAATTCCACGATGCAGGTGCGGTGAGGGATGATCACAGAAACACCGTTGTAATTTACTTCTTCTTCTATGATTCTCACGTTCTCGTCATGGTTTTTAGGCAATGGCACGATGTCGCGGATATGCTCTGGCTCCACTCCGAGGCCTTCGCAGATGCGGCGTATCTTGTTGTGTGCCGACGAAGGCTGGCCGCCTGTCATAGCCGTGATGTCGTTGTCAAGAATCATAACGACGACGTTAGCCTTCTCGTTGACGCAGTCCATGAGACCTGTCAGGCCGCTGTGGCCGAAGGTGCCGTCACCGATGACTGCCACGCTCGGGAAGATACCCACTTCGCTCGCGCCCTTGGCCATGGTGATGGATGCTCCCATACACACTGTGGTGTTGATGGCTCCCATGTTGAAACCTAAAGTGTAGCAGCCGATGTCACCGAACACCTTGCCACTCTTATGCTTTGCCATCACCTCATTCAAGGCGTTGTAGCTGTCGACGTGAGGACAGCCCTGACAGAGCGCTGGAGGACGGTTTGTGACCACTTCCGGCACTGTTAATGTTGTCTCACTCTTCATTCCCAAAGCTTTTGCCACCTTCTCGGCGTTGAGCTCTCCGTCACGGCGGATGGTCTCGTCAAGACGGCCTCTCACTTTCTTTCCCTTGCCGAGGAAGCCTTTTATATGCTCCTCTACGAAAGGCTGTCCGTCTTCGAGAACGAGAATCTCATCGCATTCGTCATAAAGACGGTTAATCATGTTGAATGGCAGCGGATATTGTGTTATCTTCACCACTGGATATGGACATTTCCCGTCAGGGAAGTTCTCCATGAGATAATTGTATGCTATACCTGTTGTGATGATGCCTATGCTCTTGTCGGTGCCATCGATGAATTTGTTGTATCCTGATTCCTCAGACATTTTTGTGAATGTCGGCTGCTTGTCTATCAGCTGTCTGTAAAGACGTTTGGCGTTGGCAGGAAGGAGCACGAACGACTTTGCGTCGGCTGGTTCCGTTAGCTCGTTCTGCTTGCGGACTGGCTTAAGCTCAACACCGGCGCGGCTGTGTGCCAAACGTGTCGGAATACGGTAAAGCACTGGAGTGCCAAGCTGCTCGCTCAACTCAAACCCATAATGTACCATGTCGTAAGCCTCTTGCTGGTTCGAAGGCTCCAACATCGGTATCATGGCCCAGTGACCATAGAAACGGCTGTCTTGCTCGTCCTGCGACGAGAACATGCTCGGATCGTCGGCAACAACTATCAGTACGCCCTTGGTTCCAATGATGGCGGCATTCATAAACGGGTCGCCACATACGTTAAGTCCGACATGCTTCATACATGTCATGGCTCGTTTTCCGGCATAAGCCACACCGAGGGAAGCCTCAAGAGCCGTCTTCTCATTGGCACACCAGTTGGCCCTGATGCCGAGTTCCTTGGCCTGTTTAGAGTTAATGACATACTCCGTAATCTGTGTAGAAGGAGTGCCCGGATAACTGTTGATGGCACTGCCTCCGGCATCAATAAAGCCCTGCGCAATGGCCTCATCACCAAGTAATAAGATTTTCTTCATGTTATAACGTATTTAATTATTGTTGATTCCTAAAAATTATATTCGGCAAATTTATGAAATAATTTTCACATGACAATGCGTTTTTCAGTATAATTAAAATAAAAAATTAAATCGTCCGTTGTATTGAAAAATGTTATATCTTTGCTGTTTCAAATCTAAGTGATGAAAAAACTTATAACAAGTGACGATCTCGTAAGGTATTTTAAATGGAGTCCGCTGACAAAACCACTGTTGGCTTTCATGCTTAATTTCTTGGGCTTCAGGAAAATAAACCGTTTGTATTCTCCTTCTGCCGACTTGAAGAACAGAGAGTTTACTGAGGATATGTTGCGCCGTTATAACATCACATACGATATCAACGAGAATGAATTGAGCAGCATCCCGAAGGAAGGCCCGTTCATGATAGTGTGTAACCATCCTTTCGGTGCAATAGAGGGCATCATCCTCTATGACGCTATCTCGAAACTGCGCCCTGACTTCAAAATCATGGCAAATTTCATACTGTCATATATCCCTAACCTTAAAGATGTGTTTTTCTCCGTCAACCCGTTTGAAAAGAATCCTGAATGGGGCGGCGGAAGCGTCGGCGGAGTGAAAGCTTCAATGATGCAACTGTCTGAAGGTCACGGACTTGGAGTGTTCCCGGCAGGAGAAGTGTCACGCTATCATGGCCATAGCTATCCCGAAGATATCAAATGGTCGCCTTCGATAGCGAAAATCATACAGAAGACAAAAGTGCCGGTCATCCCTGTTTATTTCAACGGCAATAACTCAAGAAGGTTCTACTTCTGGGCTAAGATTTATTCACTGCTCGCAACCGTCCGCCTCGTGAGAGAGCTTCTTAACAAACGTAACAGGAAGATCATCATGAAGATGGGTAAGCCTATCCCCCCGTCAGAGGTCGAACGTTATGAGACACCGGAAGCATTGGCAGCCTACCTGAGAGAGCGGAGCTATGCGCTTCAGGCCAACATCTCAAGCGAACTCGCACATTTCCGTACAAAGGTGTCCGACCCTATCGACCCGCCGTTCCGTCCTTCCGACCTGGCACGCGAGTTGAGTGCGATACGCGAGAAATCACTGCTGTTCAAAACGGCCGACTTCGAGTGCTATCTCGCCGATTACGATAAAATACCTCATGTGATTCATGAGATAGGACGCCGCCGTGAAGAGGCCTTCCGCGCTATAGGCGAAGGAACAGGAAAGAGCATCGATACCGACACATACGACACCTATTATAAACACCTGATCCTGTGGGATACCAAGGAACAGACAATCGCCGGAGGTTACCGCATCGGCATAGGTGATGAGATATACGAAAACTACGGCGCACGCGGTTTCTACGTCGACTCGCTGTTTAATATCGACCCTAAATTTGAACCTTATCTCAAAGAAACGATAGAACTCGGACGCTCGTTCGTGTCCGTTGATTATCAGAAAGATATACTTCCTCTCATGCTGCTTCTCAAAGGCCTCATGGAGACTATCATGAGATATCCTCAAATGCAGTATTTCATCGGTCCGGTGAGTATAAGCAGCTGGTATCCGAAGTTTTACCAGAGCCTCATGGTATATTATGTGACAACAAAGCACACCAATGAGGAAATGTCAAAACTGTTTAATCCTAAAACTCCATTCGTGCCGAACTTCGGAAAGTGCGACATCAAGATATTAATGGAGAAAAACATGGATTCAGTCGACAAATTCGACCGTTATATCAGGAAACTCAGCAACAGCGACTATCGCATGCCGACGCTGTTTAAGAAATATCTTAACATCAACTCCAAGTTCCTGTGTTTCAACGTCGACCCTGACTTCAACGACACTCTCGACGGACTGTTGCTCCTTAAGTTTACCGACTATCCGAAGGAGGAGCTCGAAATGATGCTCAAAGATGTCGCTCCGGAAGAGAGAGCTGCCTACTACAGACGTTTCGGAAAGGAATAATCCGACATTTTGTCAGTTGCTAATTTTTTTTATTGTTGCCATGCAGCAAAACCGTCAATTTTTCGTTATACATGCGAAAGATACCAATTTGGTATGATATTTGATGGACGATAAATGTAACATTAATTGAATATGGAAAACAATAAAAAACTTGAACGTTCGTGCAGCAATCGCGTGATTGCAGGTGTTTGCTCGGGTCTGGCTGAGTATTTCAACATTGACATCGCACTGATGCGTGTGCTCTTTGTGGTGTCAGCTATCTGTGGAAGTTTCGGCTTCTGGATGTACATCATCCTTTGGATAGTGTTGCCTGAAGAGAAACTTTTTGATCAAGGATTCACTCGTGAGAGTGATACCATCGACATCACTCCAAAGGATAATAAACAACATATTGTCAACGGAGCGATGATCGCCAGCTTGATACTGATTTTCATCGGTCTGATAGCGTTGATCGACAACTTCGCCTTCGTGGCATGGATCTGGAAATTATGGCCTGTAACACTTATTATAGCAGGTGTCGTGATTCTTATTAACTCACAAAAAAGAAATAACGATGAGCAATAAAGAAAACAAAAAGGGCGACGGCTTTGGTAAAGGCATAACCCTGATAATCGTAGGCGTTATCGCATTGTTGGTGACTTTCTTTGAGATCGAGATTGATTGGTATGTGGTAGGTAGATTGTGGCCTCTGATTCTGATAATTATCGGTATATGCATCATGCCGGTCAACAGATGGGTCAGAACCATACTGGCGACAGTGTTGATAATAGTTGGATTCATAGCATATCAGAGCAAGGTTTGCGACGAAAAACATATCGACAAAACCGAAATCATATCATCCTTCTCCGACGATGACGACGACGATTTTTAAATCTGCGTTTTTATTTCGATAGGAGGTAAAACATTATGGAATATAAAGATTATTACAAGGTTTTAGGTGTTGAACGTTCTGCCACACAGGATGCAATCAAGAAGGCGTACCGTAAACTGGCCGTGAAATATCATCCGGACAAGAACCCGGGCGACAAGGCGGCAGAGGAGAAGTTTAAGGAGATTTCTGAGGCTTATCAGGTGCTCGGCAATGAGGATTCACGAAAGAAATACGATGAACTCGGCGCTAACTGGAAACAGTATGAGAACATGGGCTACGGTGGTCAGGGATTCCAAGGATATGAAGGATTCCAGGGCTTCGGTGGCAGCGGCTTCTCTGACTTCTTCGATGCGTTCTTCGGTGGCAACGGCGGAGGCTTCGACTTCAATTTCGGCGGCGGACGTCGCTCGCGCACAAGGACGATGAAAGGTCAAGACCTCAACGCGTCGATAGATTTGACGTTGCGTGAGGCCTACTCAGGCTCGCAAAGAATCATCAATATCGGTCACGAGACGATAAAAATAAGCATCAAACCCGGTGTGAAATCCGGACAGACACTGAGGGTGAAAGGCAAAGGCAATCCAGGCGTCAACGGCGGTGAGAACGGTGACCTTCTGATGAAGATTAATATCCTGCAAGACCCTGTGTATCAGCGTGATGGCGATGACCTTACAAGGACTGTCAATGTTGATGTATACACAGCTATACTCGGCGGAAAAGTGGAGATAGACACCATGAAAGGCTCTGTCAACGTGCCGATAAAACCGCAGACACAGAATGGCAGCGTGCTACGGCTGAAAGGCCTCGGAATGCCTCATTACGGCAAAGAAGGCAACGGCGCACTGCTTCTGAAAGTGCAACTCGTGCTGCCTAACCATTTTTCCGAAAAGGAAATAGGTCTGATAAGACAGGCAAAAGAATCTAAATAGTTATTAATTTTTGTTTTAGCCGTAATAAAAAATTTTTTATCTTTGCACGTTTTTATGTTTTATAAACTGCTTTGATATGAAATTTGTTACGGCTAAAATAAAGAATATGTGCTTGCTGGTTGTCATGATGATGATCAGCGTGATGTCGTTTGCCCAGAATGACAACTCCATCAAAGGTTTCGTTTACGAAAAGTCCAATGGAGAGCCTGTCATGTATTCCAATGTTTATCTGAAGGGCACCGCTATGGGTTGCACCACCGATATCAACGGATATTTCAGCATCACGAGAATCCCTGACGGCACATATACTCTCATGGTTACTATGATGGGTTATGACACTATTGCCGAGCCTGTAACATTGAAAAACAGTGAGATTTTAAACAAGAAATACAGCATCCAAGAGGCTTCGATACAGCTTGCTGCGGTGAACATCACAGCCGACAAGGTGGAGGCGAGGACAGAGACCAAGACATCTGTCGTGAATATCACGCCGAAAACCATCACCAAGATCCCGTCGGTGGGCGGTCAGGCTGACCTCGCACAGTATCTGCAGGTTATCCCGGGTGTCGTCTTCACCGGCGACCAGGGCGGACAGCTCTACATCAGAGGCGGCTCCCCGATTCAGAACAAGGTGCTCCTCGATGGAATGATAGTGTATAACCCGTTCCACAGCATCGGACTTTTCTCTGTTTTCGATACCGATATCATCAGAAATGCTGAGGTTTACACAGGAGGTTTCGGCGCTGAATACGGCGGCAGAGTGTCGTCAGTGATGGATATCACCACACGCGACGGTAACAAAAAACGTATCTCCGGTAAGATAGGCGGCTCGACATTCGGCGCAAAAGTGATGGTTGAAGGACCTCTCAAAAAAGCGAAGTCGGATAACGACATGTCTATATCATTCATCATGTCGGCGAAAAACTCATATCTCGAGCAGACAAGCCAGTCTATCTACCCATCTATTTTGGATGATGAGATTCTGCCTTATAATTTCCAGGATGTGTATGGAAAAGTGTCGTTGAATACCGCAAACGGCAGTAAAATCAACTTCTTCGGATTTAATTTCAACGACCAGGTGAACAATTACAAACCTAAAGGCCGCACCACTAGCCTCGACTACAACTGGGAGGCATTCGGCGGTGGCTCCAACTTCGTGATGATTCCTGGCAAATCGTCAGTTCTCATCGAAGGTAACTTCGCATATTCAAGCTATAAGGCATCTATCGAAGATGGTAATAACACACCAAGGTCGAGTTCCATCGACGGCTTCAACGCAGGTTTCTCATTCTCGTATTTCCTCGGTAAAAACACTTTGAAATATGGTGTCGAGCTGTTGGGATTCAAGACCGTATTTGACTACTCAAAATCTAACGGAATCAAGCTTAACCAGACTGAAAACACCACAGAGCTTGGAGCTTTCGTCAAATATAAATGGCAACTTGAGAAGCTGATTATTGAGCCGAGCATGCGTGTTCAGTGGTATGCGTCGTTGGCGGAGATATCGCCGGAGCCGCGTATCGCAATGAAATACAATGTCAACGATTGGTTCCGCGTGAAAGCTGCGGCAGGTATGTATTCGCAGAATCTCATCGCGGCAAACAGCGACCGTGACGTGGTTAACATGTTCTACGGATTCCTCTCAGGACAAGAGAATATCCCAAAGAAATTCAACGGCAAAAACGTCAGCACTAAACTGCAGAAAGCCAATCATTATGTGCTTGGTACGGAGTTTGACGTGTTCGATAACGTGACACTTAACATCGAAGGATATTTCAAGGATTTCAAACAGCTTACCAACCTGAACCGTAATCAGCTGTATTCGGAGACAAATCATCCTGCCGGCGCTCCTGAGACGGAGTGGAGAGACTTCATGATTGAGAACGGTAAGGCATACGGTATCGATTTCTCTGTGAAATATGAGTTCCTGAGATGGTATTTCTGGGCGGCTTATTCGTTGGCATACGTCAATAAGAACTATGAAGACGCCAACCAGGAACTTGTGAACTACCGCACACACTACGACCGCCGTCATAATGTGAATGTGATTTTGTCGTATACGGCAGGCTCACGCAAACAATGGGAGTTCAGCGGACGTTGGAATATGGGTTCAGGCTTCCCGTTCACTCAAGTCAGCGGATTCTATGAACATTATTCGTTTGACAACATGGGTTCACCGATCGTGGGCGAAAGTGGCGACCTGGGAATTATCTACGGTGATTTGAACAAAGGTGAACTGCCGATGTATCATAGACTTGACTTGGATGTGAAACGCAGGTTCTGGTTCAGCGAGAGAGTCATGCTTGAGGCTGACTTCAGCGTCACAAACGTGTATAACAGAGAAAATATTTTCTATGTCGACTTGGTTACAAGCGAAAATATATATCAGCTGCCTCTTATGCCGAGCTTCGGTTTGACATTATCATTCTAAACATGACAAAACCTTCTTTAAAAAAAATACCGCACGAGATGACAATCCACGGTCATACTCGTGTTGACAACTATTACTGGCTCAACGAACGCGAAAATACTGAGGTTATCGAATATCTTAAAGCTGAGAACGCCTATGCTGATGAGATGATGAAGCATACCGAAGCGCTTCAGAATCAGCTGTTTAACGAGATTGTGGGGCGTATCAAACAGGAAGACATGTCGGTGCCTGTGAAACATCACGGTTATTGGTATTACACGCGCTACGAGGAAGGAATGGAATACCCACTGTACTGTCGTAGCACCGACCAACCACCTGTACGGACACACCACGTGTGTCCTCCCGACACCGAACAAATCCTTCTTGACGGCTACGAGATGTCCAAAGGCTACACTTTCTTTGACGTGGGAGGCTACAGCATCAGCCCCGATAACAAGTTGATAGCCTATAGCATCGACACTGTGAGCCGTCGTCAGTACCAGATTTTCATTAAGGAAATCGCGACAGGCAAGATGTTTTCCGAAGTCATACAGAATACCTCCGGAAACATGGTGTGGGCCAACGACAACAAGACTATTTTCTATTCTGTGAAAGACGAGTCGCTGCGTCCGTATCGCATTATGCGTCATGAGATTGGCACCGACCCTAAAGACGATGTCGAGGTCTACAGAGAAGACGACGCTACGTTTTGCGCTTTCGTAAGTAAAACTAAATCAGAGCGATACATCCTTATAATACTCGAAAGCACACTTACTTCGGAGATACGTTTCATCGATGCCGACCATCCGAAAGATGAGTTGAAGATTGTGCACAAACGTCAGCATGACCTGCTTTACGGTGTAGGTCATTATGGCGATTATTTCTATATTTTGACCAACGCCGACGGTGCAAAGAACTACAAACTGATGCGGACGCCGGTGAATGCTACCGAAAAGGAACATTGGGAAGAGGTTATCGCCCATTGTGAAGATGTCCTGATAGAGGATTTTGACCTGTTTTCGGAGTTTTTAGTCATTGAGGAACGTTCTAAAGGGCTTGTAAACCTGCGGGTTATGTCGTGGGACGGCAAGATGGATTATTATATCAACTTCGGTGAGTCTGCATACACTGTGGAGACGTCGGCGAACCCTGAGTTTGAGACATATCTATTGAGATATGTATACACCTCGATGACGACGCCAGCCTCTGTGTATCAATACGATATGAGAGCTAAGACTGCGGAATTGTTGAAGCGTCAGGAGATTGTGGGCGGTTTCGAGCCTTCGGAGTATGTCACGGAACGACTTTATGCACCGGCAAAAGATGGAGTTATGGTGCCAATTTCGCTTGTTTACAAAAAAGGATTGGTGAAAAATTGCGATAATCCTTTGCTTTTGTTCGGCTACGGCTCATATGGCAACAGTGTTGACGCATATTTCTCGACGGCACGGCTCAGCATGCTCGAGAGAGGCTTTGTGTGGGCAATAGCTCATATCCGCGGAGGCGAGGAGATGGGACGCTGGTGGTACGAAGACGGCAAACTCCTGAAGAAGAAAAACACGTTCACGGATTTCATCGCTTGCGCTGAATATCTTGTAAATCAAGGATTTACAAATAGTAAAAAGATGTTTGCTATGGGTGGAAGCGCTGGCGGACTTCTCGTTGGAGCCGTTGCAAACATGGCACCTCAACTGTTCCGAGGCATCATCGCGCAAGTGCCTTTCGTGGATGTTGTCACCACAATGTTGGACGACACTATCCCTTTGACGACCGGCGAATACGACGAGTGGGGCAATCCTAATGAGAAAGAGTATTACGACTATATTCTGTCATACTCTCCATACGATAATGTGGAGGCGAAGGATTATCCTGCAATGCTTGTTACCACAGGGCTTCAAGACAGCCAGGTGCAGTACTGGGAACCGGCAAAATGGGTGGCGAAACTGCGCGAACTCAAGACCGACAATAACCCGTTGTACCTGAAAACGGAGATGAATTTCGGACACGGTGGAGCGTCTGGTAGGTTTGAGCCTTACAAGGAAGTGGCGATGGAATATGCTTTTATGCTTGATTTGCTTGAAAAATGATAATATATCAGCTTTTTCCACTAGTTTACGGAGCGACGCCAACAAAACGTTGCGGCACCTTCAACGACATCAATGATGATGAGATTGAAAGAATTAAGTCATTGAGCGTCAGTTATATATGGTTGACAGGAGTGATTCGCCACTCTGGATGGCGCGACACAAATCCGGCTGTGACAAAGGGAAATGCTGGCTCGCCTTATGCCATCGTCGATTACTATGATATCGACCCAGACTTGGCTGATAACGAGGCGAATAGGATGGAGGAGTTTGAAAAAACCGTCGAACGTATTCATTCTCACGGACTTAAGGTGATTATAGATTTCGTTCCAAATCACCTGGCACGCGAATATAAAGGCGATTTTACGGATGATAATTTTTATGTCTTACCGAATCAGAAATTCGTTGCGCCTACTGAAAACGGTGCTGATTATTACGAGTTTCCGGCAAAAGCTACAGGTAATGATGTTTTCTCGCCAACGCCATCGTTGAATGACTGGTACGATACCGTGAAATTGAATTACGGGAATCATGACACATGGCATAAAATGCTTAAAATCATCCGGTTCTGGTGTTCAAAAGGCGTCGACGGTTTTCGTGTCGACATGGCGGAGATGGTACCTGTAGAGTTCTGGCGATGGGCGATTGCCGAAGTTCGTAAGTCGTTCAATATCATTATGATAGCGGAGATCTACCAGCCTGATTTGTATCAAAGTTACGTTGAGGCTGGGTTCGATTATCTTTATGACAAAGTCGGGCTGTACAACACGCTTGAAAATATCTACCGTTACGGACAGCGTGCCGATAGCATTTCAGATGTCTGGAA
>JAGCFU010000046.1 GCA_017649945.1 Bacteroidales bacterium
CGGATTTCCCGGAAGTCTATGCATCTCTGTCAACGAACAAGTGGTACACGGCATCCCGGGTAACTACGAGCTCCGCGACGGTGACATCGTCTCAATCGACTGCGGCACAGTGCTGAACGGTTACGTCGGTGACTCAGCCTACACATTCTGCTGCGGCGAGGTGTCGGAAGAGGTGAAGCTCCTTCTCAAACGCACGAAGGAATCACTCTACAAAGGCATCGAGGCAGCAGTGGCAGGCAACCGCATCGGCGATATCGGATACGCAGTGCAAAGCCACGTTGAGCAATTCGGTTACGGCGTCGTTCGCGAGCTCGTCGGACATGGTGTGGGACGTAAAATGCATGAAGACCCGCAAGTGCCAAACTACGGAAAGCGCGGAACAGGCACCAAACTGGACGAAGGCATGGTACTCGCCATCGAACCGATGATAACACTCGGAAAAAAAGAAATCGTGCAGGAACGTGACGGTTGGACTATCACCACACGTGACAGAAAACCAGCCGCTCACTTCGAACACGATATCGCAGTACGCCACGGCAAAGCCGAAATATTATCAAGTTTTGAATGGGCAGAAGCAGTAGAAAATAACCAATAAAAAGAAATTATATGGCAAAACAGTTGTCGATAGAACAAGACGGTACAGTAACAGAATCACTCGGTAATGCAATGTTCCGGGTTGAATTGGAGAACGGTCTGCAAATCATAGCACACATCTCCGGAAAAATGCGCATGCATTACATCAAAATTCTCCCTGGAGACAAGGTAAGACTCGAGATGTCGCCTTACGATTTGACAAAAGGTCGTATAACTTTCAGGTATAAATAAAAAATTGTGTTATTTTTGTAAATCGTAACACAAAAAAGCGTAATTTTGCGCGCTAAAAAAGAATGCTTCGAAAAGAATAAAAAAAGTATATAAAATGAAAGTAAGAGCATCAATCAAGAAGAGATCAGACGATTGCAAAATAGTGCGTCGTAAAGGTAAATTGTATGTAATTAACAAAAAGAACCCTAAAGAAAAACAACGTCAGGGTTAATTAAAATAAAAAACAGATAAACTATGGCTAGAATTGCTGGTGTAGATATCCCGAACAACAAACAAGGTCAAATATCTTTAACCTACATTTACGGTATCGGCCGTTCAGCTGCTAAAGCTATCCTTGCACAGGCTAACGTCCCAGCTGATAAGAAAGTCCAGGACTGGACCGATGATGAACAGAACGCTATCCGTAACATCATCGCCGACAACTACAAGACAGAAGGTGAACTCCGCAGCGAGATCCAAATCAACATCAAACGTTTGATGGATATCGGTTGCTACAGAGGAATCCGTCACCGTCTCGGATTACCACTCCGTGGTCAGAGCACAAAGAACAACGCTCGTACACGTAAAGGTCGTAAGAAGACCGTTGCAAATAAGAAGAAAGCTACTAAATAGCCATTAGTGATTAGCAATTAGCCATTAGAGTTGTTTTATCTAATAGCTAATGGCTAACGGCTAATAGCTAAAACGTGGTTGGATCATAATTAATACCATTAAAAAAAAGTAAATTAAATGGCAAAAAACACAAAATCTGTTAAGAAACGTGTTGTGAAGATCGAAGCTACCGGTAAGGCTTTTATCAAAGCTTCTTTCAATAACATCATCATTTCATTAGCAAACAATGAAGGACAGGTCATTTCTTGGGCATCAGCCGGAAAGATGGGCTTCAAGGGTTCAAAAAAGAACACTCCTTACGCAGCTCAGATGGCAGCAGAAGAATGCTCAAAGACAGCATATGACTTGGGATTACGTAAAGTTAAAGTTTTCGTCAAGGGACCAGGCGCAGGCCGTGAATCAGCTATCCGCGCTATCCACTCATCAGGCGTAGAGGTGACAGAAATCATCGACGTCACTCCAATACCGCACAACGGTTGCCGTCCGCCAAAACGCAGAAGAGTGTAATTGTTTAACATTTAAAAAGTAAAAGTTATGGCAAGATATACAGGTCCTAAGACAAAGATCGCCCGTAAGTTTGGTGAACCAATCTACGGCTCAGACAAGTATTACGAAAAGAGAAATTTCCCTCCGGGACAACATGGAGCTGCAAAGAAACGTAAAAAAGTTTCTGAATACGGTGTCCAGTTGCAGGAAAAACAAAAGGCAAAATACACCTATGGTATCCTCGAGCGCCAGTTCCGCAACACCTTCGAGAAAGCTTCGAAGAAGAAGGGTATCACCGGTGAAATCCTCCTCCAGCTCATCGAATCACGTGTCGACAACACAGTGTACCGTCTCGGTATCGCTCCTACACGTGACGCTGCCCGCCAGTTAGTCAGCCACCGTCACATCACAGTGAACGGCAAGGTGATGAACATCCCTTCAGCAATGCTGAAACCAGGCGACATCGTAGCAGTGCGCGAGAAATCAAAGAGCTTGGAAGTTATTACAAATTCAGTGGCAGGCCATTCAAACAGCTTCCCATGGTTAGAATGGGATTCAAATACCCTCACAGGAAAGTTCATGAGCTATCCTAACCGCGAGGATATTCCTGAAACCATCAATGAACAGCTTATCGTTGAGTTGTATTCTAAATAATCGAATATAAACTGATATTATGGCAATATTAGCATTTCAAAGACCTGATAAGGTCGTCATGGTAGAATCGACAGACAAACACGGTGTCTTCGAATTTCGCCCACTCGAACCTGGCTACGGCATGACCATCGGTAATGCCTTGAGAAGAGTTCTCCTCTCATCGCTCGAAGGTTTCGCCATCACTTCAATCCGCATTGAAGGCGTGGAACATGAAATGGCTCCAATCCCTGGCGTCATCGAAGACCTCACCGACATCGTGCTGAAGTTCAAGCAAGTTCGTTTCAAACAACAGATCCCGGGTGAGACATTCGAAAAAGTCACCGTCGTCATCGGTGGACAAGAAGAATTTGTCGCCGGCGACATCAACAAGTTCCTCTCAGTGTTCCAAGTGCTGAACCCGGAACTCGTGATCTGCCACATGGACCCATCGGTGAAGTTGACTATCGACATGACCATCAACAAAGGTAGAGGTTATGTCAACGCCGACGAGAACAAAGTTCTCAACGCACCGGTCAACACCATCGCCATCGATTCAATCCATACACCTATCAGAAACGTCAGCTTTAAGGTTGATAACTACCGTGTCGAGCAGAAGACCGACTACGAGAAGCTCATCCTTGACATCGAAACAGATGGCTCAATCAATCCGAAAGATGCAATGACGGAAGCTGCTAAGATCCTCATCTATCACCTCATGCTGTTCTCAGACGAACGCATCACCCTGATGGACGAACAGAAGACAGTGTCAGAAGACTTTGACGAAGGCTCACTGCACATCCGTCAACTTCTGAAGACCAAACTCGTCGACATGGATCTTTCAGTTCGCGCTCTGAACTGCCTCAAAGCAGCCGAAGTCGAAACAATCGGTGAACTCGTCGCCCTTAACAAAGCCGACCTTCTCAAGTTCCGCAACTTCGGTAAGAAGTCACTCACAGAACTCGAAGAATTGGTCAGAAGCAAGGGACTCGAATTTGGAATGAATATCAGTAAATATAAATTAGATAAGGAATAATAGAGATGAGACACAATAAGAAAATAAATCATTTAGGAAGAAAAGCCGCTCACCGTAATTCGATGCTCGCTAACATGGCATCATCATTGATCCTTGAGAAACGCATCATTACCACGACAGCTAAGGCAAAGGCTTTGCGTATCTACGTAGAACCGATGATCACCCGTTCCAAAGACGACTCAACAAATTCACGTCGTATCGTTTTCGCACAGTTGCAGAATAAATACGCTGTGACAGAACTCTTCCGCGAAGTGAGCCAGAAAGTCGCTAACCGTCCAGGTGGCTACACAAGAATCATTAAGCTCGGCCTCCGCGCAGGTGACAGCGCCGACATGTGTATGATGGAACTCGTTGACTACAACGATATCTACACCAACGGCAAGAAAGCTGCTAAAGCAACCAAGACAACACGTCGTGGCGGCAAGAAGAAAGCAGAAGCTCCTGCAGCACCAGCAGCAGAAGAAGCAAAGGCTGAATAATAAGTCTATCAATAATAGATAATCAATAGAGACGTTTCTTGAAACGTCTCTATTTTTTTATTCTCCGTGTATAAAATTTTATTTTGGGTGTACAAAATTTTACTTTAAATGTAAATCGTTTTATTCTCCGTGTATTTTTGAAAAAAATAATTTTAACATTAAAAAATTATAGTACTTTTGCGGCCGTTTTAGACGGTATTTTTTCCATAAACGAGTTCTAAAACCTACTTTTTAACACTATATATCACCTTTTTATTTATTCATTTTTATTTACTTTTTTTTAATTGTTTAATCGTAAAAACGATTTGTAATTATTTGATTAAATTAAAATGAAAAAGTTTTCGGAAAAAGCAAAAGCCTTTGTTAAAGTCATGGCAATAGTAGCAGTGCTGCTGTTGCCAGGTAAATCAATCGGACAAACCAACACGGATGGATTCTTCTCATCCTACAGCGGTGATTACGCAGAACGCACAAACTCCTACGATGATGTTGCAAATCAAACGTTCGGTCAAAACTATGGATTAGGCATGGGCTTAGGTAGCCCACAACATGAATCACCAGTGGGTAGCGGACTCTTAATCATGACAATCGCGGGCGCCAGCTACGTGTTACTTAAAAAGAAGAACAACTGATTATGAAAAAAATAAGCATTATCTTGGTGGCGTTGTCATTTTTGATGACTTTAACGCAATGTAAGAAAAAAGATTTACATATAGTAAACGATGCCGTATATATTACACTTGATGTAAATAATGGCTCAAGAATTGATGTGAACACAACGACAGGTGCCGTAAGATTTGGAAGATATGACGTTATTTACGCTGTAAGCGACGGAAAATTTGTAGGAACCCTTGAACATAACGGTGAGAGATTCTCCGGCTCTATTGAAGGAGCAGTCGAAGGCGAACCTCTTTTCTTCTATTTCTTTGGAAATAAAAGACCTGATTATCTTAAAGTTGGAGAATCGACATCATGCTCGGTGGTTATCGACGACCAAACCGACAAACTACCAGTCATTTCATGCGGCTTGTCAAATGAGGAGTTCTCTGCAGAAACCAACATCTATTCAGTGTTCTTGAGGAATAGATGTGCTTTGGTGAAGTTTAATGTCAGCACAATATCTGAAGATGAGGCTACCTGCATTAGCGGATTAAATAACAAAGTGGAGATAGATTTCTCTACATGCACATGCAAATACAGCCAGGCAAAGAACGGTGTTATTAAACTGAAACCGGGCTCAGGTGAACGTTGGGCTATACTTCTTCCAAACGATGAGGCGATAGATGAAGGCGCCATTGGAACGGTGTTTTCAGCAGATTACCGTTACTTCGGCAGCCGTCCGGCTATGGATGCTATTTATAATAATGACTATATCGCATACGGCTATGATATTTCTATTGAAACAGCAGCCGAAGGTGATGGGAAGTTCTCAATGAATGGCTCAAAACGTGTCATCTTTGCAAAAGGCAACGTGCAGTATATTGCTGCTAAGGGTACTGAAAAAGCTTGTTGGAAATTCGCTGATAATCAATACGATATGTTGCCAAATACAGCCGAACAAACTGGTGACGGCGTCAATATCAACCGCGATCGCTTCGGATGGGGCACGGGAGATAATCCTAATAATGTGTCGACCAGAAATGCAGACTATTTCGATTACGTCGACTGGGGTAAGAACTTCCCGAACGATGAGGGCTTCGACTGGCACGCTCCTAAATGTATCGAATGGGAATATGTTATGTTTACACGTAACGCGTCGAAACTTAACGGAGTGTATAACGCACGTTATGCAAGAGCAAGAATCGACACCCCTGAAGGCGACAGAATAAACGGCTTAATATTGTTCCCTGATGTGTATAATCATCCGGGAGACGTGGAACTTCCCAAAAAAGCGAGCATAAACTACACCACAGACAACAACGGTGGCGCTTATACTGATAACATCTACTCAGTGGAAGATTGGGAAAAGATGGAGTTGGCAGGAGCGGTGTTTTTACCGGCAGGCGGTCAACGTATCGTAAAAAGCGGCTCACTCGGTTTTTATGATGTTAACGTGGGAGGTCATTACTGGTCACAGTGCGACCTCGGTGATCCGGAACACGCCTGTAATATTTATTTTACCACTTATCGCCCGTATATCTACGACAAAAACGACAAATATAAAGGCTTCTCAGTAAGACTTGTTCACGAATAAAAAATTTGTAACTTCTAACTGCAACTTAAAACTTTTTTGTATCTTTGTAGCTTGATTAATTAGGTTTTAAAATTTAAGAAAAATGAGTAGAATAGAAAAGATTCATGCCCGCCAGATTTTGGATTCACGCGGCAATCCTACAGTAGAAGTCGATGTTATCACCGAAGACGGCATCCTCGGTAGAGCAGCAGTGCCATCAGGTGCCTCGACAGGCGTTCACGAGGCTGTGGAACTTCGCGACGGTGACAAGACAAAATTCATGGGCAAGAGCGTGTATAAAGCTGTTGACCACGTTAACAACGAACTTGCAAAAGCTATCGAAGGCTATGAGGTCACCGACCAGAATGCCATCGATGCCAAGATGATTGAACTCGACGGAACAAAAAATAAAGGCAACTTCGGCGCCAATGCCATCCTCGGCGTGTCGTTAGCTTGCGCAAAAGCAGGTGCTATCTACACCGACCAGCCTTTGTATCGTTACATCGGCGGCGTCAGCGCAAACACATTGCCAATCCCTATGATGAACATCCTCAATGGTGGTTCACATGCTGATAACAGCGTTGATTTTCAGGAGTTTATGATTATGCCAGTGGGCGCAAAGTCATTCCATCAGGCTATCCAGATGGGCTCTGAAATCTTCCATAACCTCAAAAACGTGCTTAAAGCTGCCGGTTATTCGACAAACGTCGGCGACGAAGGCGGTTTCGCACCAAACCTCAAGTCAAATGACGAAGGTATCGAGGTGATTCTCAAGGCTATCGAGAAGGCTGGTTACCGTCCGGGCGAGGACGTATTCATCGCTCTCGACGCTGCTTCTTCAGAATATTATCTTCCTGAAGAGAAAGTTTATCATCTGCACAAATCAACAGGTGAGAAACTCAATGCCAAAGAAATGGTCGAGTTTTGGAACAACTGGGTTAAGAAATATCCTATCATCTCCATCGAAGACGGTATGGCCGAAGACGATTGGGATGGCTGGAAACTCATGACTGACACTATGGGCGGCAAGATTCAGCTCGTCGGCGACGACCTCTTCGTGACCAACGTGGAACGTCTCAAGATGGGTATCGAAAAGAATGTTGCTAACTCTATCTTGGTGAAAGTCAATCAGATAGGTTCTCTTACAGAGACTATCGCCGCTGTCAACCTGGCTTATCGCAACCAGTATACAGCCGTCATGAGTCACCGCTCAGGCGAGACTGAAGACACCACCATCGCTGACCTCGCGGTCGCATTGAACACAGGCGAAATCAAGACCGGTTCGGCATCACGTACCGACCGTATCTGCAAATACAACCAGTTGATGCGAATTGAAGAGGAACTTGGCGATATGGCCTACTTCCCTGGAAAGAATCACAAATTCACGAAATAATCGTCTTCGAAATTCACGAAGTACAATTGTTTTTGAGCACGAGTCACTGCAGTGTAAAACCAGCGTAAGTCGCTGACCTGCAGTGATTCGTTTTCTTTAATGTAAGGCGCGTCGATAAACACTGTCGGCCACTGTCCGCCTTGTGTCTTGTGGCATGTGAGGGCATACCCGAACTTCACTTGCAATGCATTGAAATATGGATTTTGACGCATTGCCTTGTATCTGTCGCGTTTGTTAGGAATATCCATGTAGTCTTCTTCCACAGCCTTGTATAGTCTGTCAGATTCCTCAGACGTGAGGGCAGGGGAGTCGCTTGTCAAAGTCTCAAGCAAAATCTTTACCGATAGATTTGTCTCGTCTTGATAATCAGTGAGTTGTATCTCCACATCGGCAAAGTGGAAACCGTACATTTCCTCGATATTGTTAATGCGCATCAACTCTATCATATCACCGTTGGCGATGAAACTGATTCTCTGGTCTTCGTCAGTCCAGAAATAGTTGTTTTTCACCACCATGAGTTTGTCGCCGGTCGAAATCTCGCCGTCTTCCTGTAAAATTTGTGCTCTTATCGCCTGATTATACATGTTGGCACGATTATTGCTGCGACAGATTATTACAGCCTCGTTATTTGACTGTCCGTTGAAATGTTGCATCAATAACTCCTCAAACTCCTGAGGTTCAATGCGGTGCACGTCAGGAAAGCCGTTGACACTGAACAGTGGACGTATGCGGTCCGTCCCCACAATATTTCTCAATCCTGTTGCATTATATAAAATTCCCGACTCCTCTTCTTGTCGCATCACCTCAGTCAGCTCATACGATGCCACTGTCAGGTTGAAACTGTTTTTCAATACGTTGATGTCGTTTGCCGGACT
The DNA here is from genome assembly GCA_017649945.1 of Bacteroidales bacterium. Classification (GTDB taxonomy): domain Bacteria; phylum Bacteroidota; class Bacteroidia; order Bacteroidales; family F082; genus Limimorpha. Next base: position 8,510 of record JAGCFU010000046.1, read on the forward strand.
GACTTCCAATCCTACAGGAGGCAGCTGAGCGTTGTCACCGATTAACAACAGACGGCAATTTTCGCCGCTGAACACATAATTTATCAAATCGTCGAGCAGCGAGCGTCCATTGGTGAAGTCGTCAGGAATCATAGAGCATTCGTCGACGATGAAGAGGGTGTTTTTTGCTTTGTTTTCGGCTCTTGTCATGCGAAAGGCGCCGTCGGAAAACTGCTGGAAACGGTATATTTTTCTGTGTATCGTTGACGCTGTCTTCCCAGTATAGCCGCTCAGTACCTTCGCGGCCCTGCCCGTCGGAGCCATCAGCAGGTAACGCATGCCAAGTTGCGGAAGCGTCTTCACCAATGTGGTGACAAGCGTGGTTTTTCCTGTACCGGCATAACCTTGTAGCAAATATGTTGGATTGGCCTTTTCAGAGAGAAGGAAAGCAGCGAGATGAAACAACACGGTGTTTTGACCCTCTGTAGGCATAAATCCGAAGGATTTTACCAAAAGCTGATACAATTCCTGCCGTGTCATATTAGAAAGGATATCCTATACCAAAGTTCCAAACCACATTTTTCCACTGCAAATCATTGCCGCGCCATCTATTTGCTTCTTCAAACACAGGGTCAATCAATGGAGCAGCTAAATCAAGACGTATCAGGAAGAAGGAGAAATCGAAACGGATACCGAAGCCAGCGTCCATTGCAAGCTGCTTATAGAATTTGTCAAATTTAAACTGTCCTCCCTCAAACGACTCATTGTTGGTCAAAGTCCAGATATTTCCGATGTCAGAGAAGATGGCGCCTTTCAAAATGCCATAAAGAGGGAACCTAAATTCTATATTCGACTCTATCTGCAAATCTCCGATATGCTCCATGTCATAACCGTCATTGTTCTTGAACTCACCAGGGCCCAACGTTCTGAACTGCCATCCGCGCATACCGTTTGTGCCGCCGGCATAGAAACTCTTTTCAAAAGGCATGTCTTTGGAATTGCCGTAAGCAATACCTTGCCCGAACATGAATCGCAATGCCAACACATTTTCACTCATGAAATAATGGTAATATCTCAAATCCAACTGATATCTGAAATACTGTGCGTAACGGATGCCCATGACTTCATGAAACTTATCAGATGTTGTGATGACCGGTGTTGTCTTGAATAACGACAATGCGTTTCCTGACGTCTCGATATCTGCTTTGAAATAAACAAAGTCTTTTGTTTTGGTTACGTTCTGGTTGGTGAATATGAAAGAATAATTCAAACCGAGAATCAAGTGGTCGGTATATTGGTCTTTGATTCGCTGGTTTGTCTCATAGTCAAGCATTAATTCAAACAAATCTGTCGGCAAGACCTTGACTGTGTTGAGGTTGATAGGGGTGAGGTAGTGCTCGATTGTGTTGGTCGATTTCCAGTTATAACCGAATGATGCCGTCAGGATATATCGTGTGTAAAGCGGACGGATCTGTGCGTTATAGCCTGCCGACAGCAAAGTTCTCGGTTGATATTCGCTGACAAATCTGTGCAATGCGATGGGACTTAGGAATCGGGGGAACATGATGCTCGCGTCGATGCCGAATTCCTTAGTGTTAAACAAACCTTCGTCAGTCACGGCGTTTGAGACTCGTTGCGCCTGGAAACCGCCTTTCAACGTGACCCTCAACACCTCCGAACCTCTGAAAATATTGTTGTTTCTATAAGAAATACTTCCTAAAGCACCAAGGTCGCCGCCCGAGTTAGTGCCTTCAAGCTGGATGTTATAATAATGTAACTTGCCTTTCTGCAGTTTTATAGTGCAATTCAGAAGCTTTAATGTGTCATTTCCGCTTGGCACCGTGTCGAAACTGATGTTGCTGAGATTGTATAGCTTCAAACTTCCCAATGCCCTGTACGTCTGGCTGACTTTCTTAATGCTGAACTCTTCTCCTTGATGTATCTGGATGACCTGATTGAAAGTCTTGAGATTCACTTTGGGATTCTTGCCGTAGATGAAGTCAAAACGATACTCTGGATCACGTTTCCTTAACGAGAATGTGAACGGTACCGTATCATTTATTGTTACTTTAGCAGTCTTTACGTTGTAATTAGGATAGATGAAAACCTTGTTGATGTAATATTTCTCGTGCTTGTTGCCGTCGATACGCAGTTTGATGTCGGCTTTTCTCTGCATCAGGTTGGTGTCGACTTCATAGAAAATATACTCCTTGGTAAAGAAATAATATCCGTTGCTCCTAAGGTGATACGTTATCTGATCACGCTCCTTGTCCATCGTGTAAATGTTGTAATTGTCATCAGTCTTGACGACAAAATCATCCTCAATTTTCTTGATTTCAGAATATATCGCACTGTCGTATATTTTATAGTCGATATTTCTTATTGTGTAAGGTTTTGTCCGATGTATCGAATACACGACTTTAGCCCTTTTCCGTTTTTCTTTTTTGGTAGCTGTGACGCTTGATTTGAAAAATCCGGTGTTGTTCAGATAATTTTCAATCTGTCGTGTCGATTCGTTGGTAAATGTTACGTTATAGTATACTGGTTCGACGGCAAGATTCTTATTTACCCATTTGTAGAATTTTCTGTCGGTCTTCTGTGTTTTGTAATAAAGCCATACACGAGGCATCCATCCGAGAAGAGTTTTGTTAGGTTTTTGCACCAGATAATTTGCATACTCAGATCTTATCAGGTTACTACGCGCCGAGTCGTAAACGATTTTGTTGTCAACCAATAATGCCTTGCCTTCAGGGACATATTTCCTGACGCCGCAACTCGCAATTATCGAAACCACGAGTAAAAACATTATTAATTTAACAACTCTCTTCATTTAACTCCTAACTTCTAACTTCTAACTTCTAACTCCAAACTTTTAAATAACTTCCGCTACCGTGAAATTGCTTCCGCCAATGAAAACTACATCGTCGAAATGGGCATTGTTGAGCGCTGAATTGTATGCCTGCTGCACCGATTCATATACTTTTCCGCGTAATCCGGCCTCTAAAGCTTTGTCAGCCAAGATGTTGGCATCTAATCCGCGTGGTATGTCGGCCTTGCAGAAATAGTAGTCGGCATAATGTGGCAGCAGATGCAAAATACCGTCTATATCTTTGTCGTTCACACAACCTAAAACGAAGTGTAACTTCCTGAACGTCATGTCACTAAGCTGCATCACAATCTCTTTTATTCCGCCAACGTTGTGTCCTGTGTCGGCTATCACCAACGGTTGACGGCTCAAGATTTGCCATCTGCCCATCAGATTGGTGTTTTTCACTACAAACTCAAGGCCGTTGATGACGTCTTTCTTTTCGATATTGAACTTTGCTTTGAGTTGTTCGACGGCGCAAATCACTGTGGCAAGGTTTTTCTTCTGATAATATCCGAGAAGTGGGAACTCCACTGCCTCAATGTATAACTCATTGTCTTTCCAGATGTCAAACTTTTGATAATCAAGAGATTCGATGTGTATTTTGTCGCAATCTACAATCTGGTCGGCGAAGAAAATCGGAGCTTTGCATTCCTGAGCTTTCTTGATGAAAACGTCTTTAGTCTCCGGTTGTGTCTCGCCAATAACCACTGGAGTGTTTGGCTTGATGATGCCTGCTTTTTCAACCGCAATTTCTGCTAATGTGTTACCGAGCATATTCACGTGATCCAATGAAATGTTAGTGATTATGCTTAGTTCCGGATTTATCACATTGGTTGAGTCCAAACGTCCGCCGAGTCCCACCTCGATGATGGCGATGTCGACTTTCTCTTTCGCGAAATAATCGAATGCCATGCCTGTCGCCATCTCGAAGAACGATAGTTGCATCTCCTCGAACTTCTCTTTATTGTCGCCGATGAAGTCGATGACGTTCTGTTCAGGTATCATCTTACCGTTGATGCGTATTCTCTCGCGGAAATCGAGCAGGTGAGGGGATGTGTACAAGCCTGTTTTGTATCCGCATTCCTGGAAAATGGATGCCAACGTGTGCGACACTGTTCCTTTGCCGTTGGTTCCGGCCACATGCACTGTCTTGAAGCTGTTTTGCGGATTGCCAAGAAAATCAAGCAATTCTTTGATGTTGCCAAGGTCTGGCTTATATGCCGACGCACCTATCTTCTGGTACATCGGGAACTTGTTGAACATCCAATTTGTGGTCTCTGCGTAGTTCATTTTAAGACAAATTTATATGTTATCGTGCCTTTTTGTAGTTCGGCGGCGTTTTTATCTGATGCGAATACTGAGTTTCTTGCTGCGTTTAAAGCGGTCTCACGCATTTTGGCATTTGCGATGTTAGTGCCTTTGCCTATCTGTGTCCTTTGCACACGTCCGTCGCGGTCAACCCAGATGTCAACTACGATGGTGCCTTCTTCATTGAAGTCGGAACTTGGTCTTGAGAGGCTTTTATGTCCTCTGCCTCCAAGGTCATATGATGGCCCGCCGCCGCTGCCGCCTTGTCCCGTGTAACTCTGGGCGTCCCTGGTACCATTCGGGTTACCTTGATCACCGGGTGTTTCAGTGTTGCCTTCTGATGAGGGCTGTTCAGGTGTCTTCACTGGCTTGAACAAGGCTCTCTCGTTGACTTTCTGTTCTTTTTTCTTAGGTTTCGGCTCCTCCAAAGCTGGTGCTTCTTCAGTATTTTGGGTCACTGTCTCTTCTTTGGGCTGTTCCTGCTTCGGTTTCGGAGCCTCTGCCACCTTTGTTGGCTTTGGCTGCTGTTGCGTGCCCATGCCTTGGTTGTACATTCCGAGGTTAACCTCAACTCCTGCTTCTCCTGGCAACGGCAATGGCGTAGTGAGTGCCAAAATGAACAAAATCACTACTACAACAGCGTGAACCGCCACGGTAGCACCTATCGCAATGGCCCTATTTCTGTTCTGCCGTGTCATTTCTTCGCTGATGTTGCAAGTAAAACCTTGTGGTTCTGATGTGTCTCGTTGTTGATATTGTTCACAGCGTCAATCACGTTGACGATATACTGCACAGGTACCGTCTTGTCGGAACGTACTACCACAGTGCCGTCTATGGTGTTGCCGAGTGCAAGTAATATTTCCGGTTGTAACTGAGTGTCGGCGACTTTGCGTTCCCCGACGAAATAATCCATCTTGTCGTTGATGTATACTGTGACGGTCTGCTTTGCCATGGTGCGGCTGCTGCTCTGCGGAAGTAACAGTTTTATCGCATTCGGCGCCACTAATGTCGACGTCAGCATGAAGAATATAAGCAAAAGGAACACGAGGTCGGACATCGACGACGAGTTGAACTCCACTCTTCTCTGGTTTCTGCGTTTCAGTGCCATATTACTTTGCAGGTTCGTTCAAAACATCCATGAATTCAATACTCTTCGATTCGAGAAGATTCACAACCTTGTCAATCTGTGAAACAAGGATGTTGTAGAAAATAAAGGCGATGATACCCACGATGAGGCCGCCGACGGTTGTCACCATGGCCTGATAGATACCTGTAGAGAGAAGCTCTATATCGATATTGTTGCCTGCCATCGACATGTCGTAGAATGCACGAATCATTCCGATGACGGTGCCGAGGAAGCCCAACATCGGGCCGGCTCCGGAAATCATGGCGAGGAGCGCCACACCTTTCTCAAGGTTGCTGACTTCCAGGTTTCCGACGTTTTCAATGGCTGTCTGAATGTCATTCAAAGGCTTGCCGATGCGCGAGATGCCTTTCTCAATCATTCGTGAAAGTGGGGTGGAGGTGCGCTGGCACAACACCTTGGCATCATTGAGCTTGCCGTCTTTCATGTAATTGCGTATAGTTTCCATAAACATATCGTCTTTTTTCGCTGCCCGATTGATGTTTATGAATCGCTCAATAAAGATGTAAAACGCGATAATGGAGAAAATCGCTAAAATCAACATGATCCATCCGCCGTGAACGGCCATGTCCCATAAAGACATTCTGATTTCTGTGGCTTCTGTAACTTGTTCTGCCACAGGGATTTGCAATAAAAAATTCGTTAAATTCATATACTTGTATTTGTCATTTACAAAAATAAACAATTAAACGACAAATATATTATATTTCTGCGAATCTTTTTACAATTTTTTCACTATAAGTTTTAGAAATCGGCACCGATTCAAGTTCTTTCTTGTCGAAATCGATGTAGTAATAGTCGGATTCAGTGCGTAACACCTTGATATTGTTGGTGTTAACTATGTATGTCCTGTGGCATCGCATGAGAGGTGTGCCTTTGAAAGCGTCTTCAATGGCCTGAATTTTGTTGCGGAGCACAAAAGAACTGATACCTTCTTTATTATTATAGAACACCTCGACGTAGTTGCCTTCCGCCTTGATGTAGTATATATTCTCAAGTTTTACAGCGAATTTCTGAGCTCCGGTGTAGTCGTTGAAGTTGATGATGTCAGGATTTTCGGTGACGAGAGGTGCGCTGGTGGTGTTTTTCGTGTTATTGTTCGCAATGTTAGATTTTATCACTCGTTTGGCGATATTCAGGATTCGGCGTGTATCAATGAGAGCGAAACTTAAGTCAGTGACAATGAACGGGAATCCTAAGGCTATCAGTGAAATCAAGATACTTTTTCCAATGATTAATGCTTGTGTGTAACCTTGTATCTGCATGATTCTCAATGAGATATATGCATGGAAAAGTCCGATGAGCACAATCTCCGCAACATTCCATAATATATATTTGGGGAAGGTGAACCGTATCAGTCTTTTTGAAGTGTAATACATCATCACCCTGCTGAAAATCAGGAATATAGTGGAGAAGATGATGAAGAATGAGGTGTATATGAACTTGCTTTCATCTTCCACTGAGAACCATGTGGTGTTTGAAAACGGGTAATATATGGCCAAAAACGCGATAGCGAAGAGCGCCGAGATGGTTACCTGCACCACCAAGTTGTTCTTTTCTATCAGGTAATGTGGCAATTTTTTTCTTGTCATAGCCGAAATTTTAGACTGCAAAGATACAAATAATATCAATATGAAGATATTTTCGTCACAAAATTTCACAATTTCGTCACAAAAAATTGAAATTCGTCACAAAAGCCCCTGATTTCGTCACAAATAGTCGAATTTCGTCACAAAATTCAAAATTTCGTCACAAATGGGCTGAATTTCGTCACAAAAATTCATCAGGTGCATTATTGAGGGTATTTTTGCATCATTGAAAACGAATATTAGTAATAATTAAAAGACTTTTTAAATGAAGATTTCAGGAACAGGAAGTTCTCTTCCGTCAAAAGTTGTTACAAACCAGATGCTTGCTGAGATTCTTGACACATCTGACGAATGGATTACAACGCGTACCGGTATCAAGGAGCGCCGTGTCCTTTCTAAGGAATATGTGTTAGACCTCGCTGTCGATGCGTCGTTGAAGGCTTTGGCTGACGCTAAGATGGATGTTAAGGACATCAACTTCATCATTTGCGCCAACGTCGTGAATGAATATGTGACACCTGCTTTGAGCTGCATCGTGAAAGATAAGATCGGAGCACATTGTCCATGTGTTGACCTCAATGGGGCGTGCGTGGGTTTCATTTATGCCTGCGACATCGCGGAAGCATATTATAAAATAGGTAAAGTGAAAAACGTCCTCGTGGTATGCGCCGAGGCCCCTGCCCATATGCTCGACTGGCATGACCGTACATGTGCCGTGCTGTTCGGAGCGGGAGCGGGAGCGGCAGTGCTCACACCGGGTGACAACATCATCGCCACACGTCTCACCGGTTCGGAAGGCTGGGACCGTCTCTATGAGATGCACGATCTCCAGTGGTGCCCTTACGATGAGAAAGGCAGCACCAATCTCCCTCTCGTGATGCATGGTCAGGATGTGTTCAAATTCGCCACATCAACATGCGTCAGCGACTTGAAGGCAGTGCTTAAAGATGCTAACGTCAGTGCTGATGAGATTAACACTTATTTCATCCATCAGGCTAACTTGAGAATTATTAAATACATTGAACAGATGCTGAGACAGCCTACCGAGAAGTTCCCGACCAACATCGAGAAATACGGTAACACATCGTCGGCCAGCCTACCTATCCTTCTTGACGAAGTGAAACGCGCTGGCGGCCTCAAGGAAGGCGACATGCTCGCTTTCAGCGCCTTCGGCGCCGGCCTCGTATCAGGTGCAATGATTATGAAATGGTAAAATTGAAAACTATGGAAACAAATAAAAGAAGAGTTGTAATTACAGGAATGGGAGTTGTATCTCCTGTTGGAAACGATGTCGAAACATTCCTCGACAGCATCATGACTGGAAAATGCGGCATCGGCATGATTACTAAGTTTAACACCGACGACCTCCCTGTGAAGGTTGCAGCAGAAATCAAGGATTTTGATCCTGCTAAGGACGGATTGGATACTCCTTTCGTGCGCCGTAACGACCTTTTCGCTGTATACGCCATGGCAGCTGCATGCCAGGCTATGAAAGGCAATGAGGATGGCTGGGATGCTGACCGTCTCGGCGTGTATATCGGCTCAGGCATCGGCGGCTTCGACACCATGATGCGTGAGATGCATAAACTCGAGGCAGAAGGTCCACGCTGGGTCTCTCCTCTGATGATACCTACCATGATAGCAAACATGGCGGCAGGTAATGTGGCTATCCGTTTCAACGCCCACGGAGTGTGTCTGCCAGTAGTGACAGCATGCGCAACGAGCACTCATGCTATCGGCGAGGCTTATCGCGCTATCAAAGACGGCTACGCTGACGGCATCATCGCAGGCGGTACAGAAGCTCCTATCAACCGTCTCTCAATCGCTGGCTTCGCTAACTGCAAGGCGTTGACAAAGTCAGAAGACCCGAATGCAGCATCATTGCCATTCGACGCCCGCCGTGCAGGATTCGTCATCGCAGAAGGCGCAGGTATCGTTCTTTTGGAAGAATACGAACATGCTAAACAACGCGGAGCTAAGATATACGCTGAGGTATGCGGCTACGGCAACACTTGCGACGGACATCACGTCACAGCACCACATCCGGAAGGCACATACGCAGCTAAAGCTATCAAGATAGCATTGGATGAGGCCGGTTATCAGGAAAAGAAAGACCTCCTTTACATTAATGCACACGGCACCGGCACAGCGTTGAACGACTCGTCAGAGACCATGGCTATCAAGAAGGCTATGGGTGAGGACGAGGCACGCAGAGCCCTGATTAGCTCAACAAAATCAATGACAGGACACCTTCTCGGTGCAGCAGGAGCTATCGAAATCATCGCTTCAGCATTGGCATTGCAGAAAGGTATGGTGCCTCCGACAATCAACCTTAACGAGGCTGACCCGGTATGTGACCTCAACTACACACCGAATAAGGCTGTCAAAGCTGACCTTACAATAGCAGTATCACAGTCACTTGGCTTCGGCGGACATAATGGCGCCGTGGCTTTGAGACCGATTAAATAAAACATTGAAAACTATATAGCTATGACAAAAGAAGAATTAAAAAACTACTTGCCTCACCGCGAGCCTATGTTGCTCGTTGACGAGATTGATATTGATGAGCAGCATGTCGCTCACTCGAAATATCACGTCAAGGGTGATGAGTTCTTCCTCCAGGGACACTTCCCGGGCAACCCTGTGGTGCCGGGCGTCATCCTCTGCGAGATTATGGCCCAGTCGTGCGCTCTCCTTATGAAGGAAGACCTTCCGGGCAAACTGACTTTCTACACAGGCATCAACAACGTGCGTTTCAAGAACCAGGTTCTTCCGGGTGACACCGTGGAAGTGGACGCTGTCTTGACAGCACACCGCGCCAATATCTATTTCTGCGATGCTAAATTAAGCGTCAGAGGAAAACAGTGCGTCAGCGGAAGCCTGTCGTTTGCTCTCGTTCCAAGAACAGAAAAATAAAATTTGAATATAATGCAGAAGAAAGATTTTCAAATCGTTGTGTTGGCAAAACAGGTGCCTGATACCAAGAACGTTGGTAAGGACGCTATGAATGCCGACGGCACTATCAACCGTGCGGCTCTTCCTGCCATCTTCAACCCTGATGACATGAAGGCTCTCGAGATGGCTCTGATGTGCCGTGATAGAATTAAAGCAGAAAACAACATCGATGTCAAGGTCACTGTCATCACGATGGGACCTCCACGCGCCAACGAGATTATCCGTGAGGCATTGTACCGTGGTGCAGACGATGGTTTCGTGGTCAGCGACAAACGTTTTGCAGGCTCCGACACCTTGGCTACATCATACGCTTTGTCGATGGCAATCAAGAAGTTGGGTCATTATGACATCGTCTTTACAGGACGTCAGGCTATCGATGGCGACACCGCACAGGTGGGACCGCAGACAGCAGAGAAACTTGACGTGCCACAGATCACTTACGCCGATGAGATTATCATCGCGACACCTGAGAAGATCCGTCTCAAGAGAGTGCTCCAGCATGGTATCGAGATCGTCGAGACAAAACTCCCGGCTCTCGTCACAGTACACGGCAACGCACATGAATGCCGCTCACGCCACGCACATCTCGTGATTAAGAAGAAAAACACTGAAATCCCTATGCTGACAGCCGACGACCTCAACCCTGACTTTGAGAGATTAGGTCTTAAAGGCTCTCCGACAAAGGTGAAAAACATCGAGAACGTCGTTCTCGCAAAGAAAGAAAGCATAGCAGTAAGTAGCGATGACGAAGGTATCAAAGGATTGGTTGAAGACCTCACCGCAGCTCACATTTTCTAATTTAAAATTTCAAATTTAAAGATTTAAAATTCATTTAAGATTAAAATTAAACAACTATAGTTATGACAACAAAAGAAAAAATCACTGAAATCATCGTTAACAAGTTGAATTGCGATCCTTCACAGGTTACAGAAGACGCAGCATTTGTCACCACATTAGGTGCTGATTCATTGGATATCGTTGAGCTTATCATGGACATCGAGCGTGAGTTCGAGATCACTATTCCGGATACCATGACAGAGAAGATCGTCACAGTGGGCGATGCAATCAAAGTTGTTGAAGAAATCAAGGCAAAATAATGAATAACATTATTGTTTATTGTGAAGTAAAAGACGACGGCAAGATCGCCGATGTGAGCTTGGAGCTCTGTTCCAAGGCCCGTCATCTGGCCGACCGACTCAACGTGAATGTTGAGGCCGCTGTCATTGGCAACAATCTCAAAGGTCTTGAGAATGAGTTGTTTACACATGGTGTGAACACAGTGTTCTGCCTTGAAGATTCGCGTCTGTCGTTCTATCAGACGCTGCCTCATTTCAGTGTGATGACAAAACTCATCGAGCGTGAAAAACCGTATTCAGTGCTTTTCGGAGCAACTCCTGTCGGTCGTGACCTCGGTCCGAGAGTGGCGTCATATCTCCGTTGCGGTCTCACAGCAGACTGTACAGCCCTCGACATCGACGAGAACGGCAACCTGATGCAGATCCGTCCGGCTTTCGGCGGTAACATCATCGCAACCATCATCTGCCCGGACGTCCGTCCACAGATGGCTACAGTGCGTGAAGGCGTTATGAAACAGGAAGTGTTTGAGAAACAGAAGAATACATCTGTCGTGAAACTCAACGCCGCTGAGTTCTTGAAGCCAGAGGATTTCATCGTGAACATCATCGAGCGTAAGCTTGAGGAGAAGAAAATCGACATCAAAGGTGCTCCAATCATCGTTTCAGGCGGTTACGGCATGGGTTCTAAGGAGAACTTCAAGCTGTTGCATGAACTTGCTAACCTTCTCGGAGGCGAGGTCGGTGCCACACGTGCCGCTGTCGACGCCGGATTCGCAGAGCCGGAACGTCAGGTCGGCCAGACAGGCGTCACAGTGCGTCCAAAGGTGTACATCGCATGCGGTATCTCCGGCGCTGTCCAGCACCGCTCGGGCATGGAACAGTCAGCGTTGATAATCTCTATCAACACCGACCCGCACGCCCCGATCAACTCTATCGCAGACTACGTCATCACAGGTGATGCCGCAGATGTTGTGCCGAAGATGATAAAATATTGTAAATCAAATAGTAAGAAATAATGAACTTTTATCAAGATAATAAAAGCCTCGCTTTCTATCTGAACCATCCTAAGATGGAGGAGATCGTCCGCATGAAAGAAAACGACTTCGTGGACGCTGAGAACGACGAGTTGGCACCGAAGAACGTTGAAGACGCTATCGACAATTACGATAAGGTTTTGGACATCGTCGGTGAGCTTTGCGGTGACGTTCTTGACGTGAATGCAGAGGCAGTTGATATTGAAGGTCCGAAAATCGTTGACAACGCTATCGTTTACGCGAAGGGAACACAGCAGAACCACGAGGCTATGCGTGACGCAGGTCTCTACGGCATGGCTCTTCCGCGCAAATACAACGGACTTAACTTCTCATACGTTCCATACGTGATGGCAGCTGAGATGGTTTCTCGCGCTGACGCAGGCTTCGCTAACATCTGGGGTTTGCAGGACTGCGCCGAGACTATTCTTAAATTCGCTGACGACGCTATCAAAGACGAGTTCTTGCCACGTATCTACAAAGGCGACACTTGCTCTATGGACCTCACCGAGCCTGACGCAGGTTCCGACCTTCAGTCAGTGCAGCTCAAGGCTACTTTCGATGAGAAGGCTAACTGCTGGAGACTCAACGGCGTGAAACGTTTCATCACCAATGGTGACGCTGACATCAAGTTAGTGCTCGCACGTTCGGAAGAAGGCAGCACCGACGGTCGTGGTCTTTCACTTTTCGTCTACGATAGAAAAGAAAAAGCCGTGACAGTGAGAAGAATCGAGAACAAGATGGGTATCCACGGTTCACCGACAGCAGAGTTGGTGTTCAACAACGCTCCTGCAAAACTTATCGGCGACCGCAAGATGGGTCTTATCAAATACGTTATGTCGTTGATGAACGGCGCGCGTTTAGGCGTTGGCGCTCAGTCAGTGGGACTCGCTGAAGCAGCAGTTCGCGACGCTGAGGAATACGCTGACCAACGTGAACAGTTCGGCAAGAAAATCAAGGAGTTTGTGGCAGTACAGGACATCCTCGATCTTATGCGTGCCAAGACTGACGCAGCCCGTTCATTGCTTTATGAGACAGCCCGTTACGTTGAGACAAACAAGAAAGTTGCCGACATGCTTACACCGGTTTTGAAGATGTTCGCCAGCGAGTGGGCTAACCAGATCGCTTACGACGACATCCAGATTCACGGCGGTTCAGGCTTCATGAAGGAATACAAATGCGAACGTTTGTATCGTGACGCACGCATTCTGACCATCTACGAAGGAACATCACAACTTCAGGTTGTCGCAGCTGCACGTTTCCTCGGAAACGGCGCTTATCTCAAGTACATCGCTGACTTGGACAACTTCGAGTATTCAGAAGAACTTCTCCCATTGCGCGACAAACTTCGTGCCATGACAGAGAAATATAAAGAAATTTTTGACCTTTCAGGCAATAAAGAGACCCACCACAGACGTTTAGTAGAAGCGGTAGGTTTCATCATCATGGGTTATCTGATGCTTCAGGACACTACTCGTTGCGCTGATTTCAGAAAATCTTGCGAGAATATTATAAAATTAGGTCAAGGAGAAATTGCAAAATCTTACGAATATGTTAAAGAATAGAACAGCTATCATTACCGGTGCCGCACGTGGTATCGGCAAGGCCATCGCAAAGCGTTTCGCTATGGAAGGCTGCAATATCGCTATTACCGATATTAATGAAGACAACATCAAGGCCACCGTCGCTGAACTCAGTGAACTCGGCACAAAAGTGAAAGGTTATGTTTCAAACGCAGCAGATTTCGCTGACGTTGAAAAGACCGTAGCTCAGGTTGCTGAAGACTTCGGTCGTATCGACATCCTCGTGAACAACGCAGGTATCACCAAAGACGGCTTGATGCTTCGTATGACAGAGGCTCAGTGGGATGCAGTCCTCACCGTGAACTTGAAGTCGGCATTCAACTACATCCATGCCGTGTTGCCTATCATGGCACGTCAGAAGGGTGGCAGCATCATCAACATGGCAAGCGTCGTCGGTGTAAGTGGCAACGCAGGTCAGGCTAACTACTCAGCATCAAAGGCTGGTTTGATCGGTCTCGCCAAGTCAATCGCTAAGGAGATGGGCAGCCGTGGCATCCGTGCCAACTGCATTGCTCCAGGTTTCATCGAGAGCGACATGACACGTGCACTTCCGGAAGAGGTGAGAAAAGACTGGGCAACTAAGATCCCGTTGAGAAGAGGCGGTACACCGGAAGACGTCGCCAACGTGGCGTTGTTCCTTGCATCAGACCTCTCCAGCTATGTCACCGGTCAGGTGATTAACTGCTGCGGTGGAATGCAGTGCTAATAGTTAATGATAGTGTTAATAGTAAGAACGGTTCGCGTCATGCGGGCCGTTCTTTTTATTTGTTTGGCTGGAATATCTTGCCTGAAGAAGAATCGGATGCAGCACCCGTGACGGATTTCAACACATTGATTTCGTTGCGGCTGCGGAGCAATCCGAGAAACGCGAAAACCAGGGCTTCTTTGTAGTCGATGATATCGTCGGCAGGAACGGAAACCTGATGTTTTGTATGTGCTTGGATGCGTTCTACGAGATATTTGTTTTTTGCACCGCCGCCTGTTACCAATATTTTGTCTGTTGGCTGATTTTCAATTGATTGTGATATTTGAATGGATATGTGCTCAACGAATGTAGACATCATTTCGGCAATATCGTCACGGTTTTCAATTAACGGTTTTATGTTGTCCTCGAAGAATTCACGTCCCAATGATTTGGGATATTTTTGTGAATAGAAAGGATGTGCGTTCAATGTTGTTAATAATTGATTGTCAATGGTTCCGGAACGAGCGATTAATCCGTCTTTATCGTATGGCATCGATAATTTGTTTGCCAGATAATTCAATGCCTGATTTGCGATGCAGATATCGTATGCTATACGTTGACTGTCGACGTCATATGAAACATTGGCGATGCCGCCGATATTGAGACAGATAGGGAAGGAGGGAAACAATAGTTTGTCGCCTATTGGCACCAATGGTGCGCCCTGGCCGCCTTTTAGCACATCTTCGGTACGGAAATCGTTTATGACAGTGACACCGCATTCGTTTGCAAGTGCCTGACCGTCACCGATTTGCAAAGTGTAATGTTCCTGTGGCTTATGGAAGATCGTGTGGCCGTGGGATGCTACGATTTCAGGCTTCAGGCCATGTTTATCAATAAATGATTTCGTCACCTTACCGAGGAATCTTCCATATTGATAATCAATATCTTTTAATTTATTGCTATCATAATAAAACGCATCGGCTAACATTTGCCGCCAATCATCATCGTAATCGTAATTGTCTTTGGCTACAATTTCAAAATGCCATTGACCGTCATGCCGGAAGTCGACGTCTACAAGGTCGATGCCGTCGAGCGAGCTGCCCGACATGAGACCGATTATGTTGTGTTTTTCGATCATTTATAACGAATCGATGATTTTGTTGAGATGTATGCTGTTGGAACCTTTAACGAGGATGTCTCTGCCTGAAACAGGGTGCTGCTGCAGATACTGCGCGAGCTCTTCGACATTAATAAACGTAGAGAACTTTGAGTTCTTTGCGACGCGTTGGAACTCTTCACCTACAAGATAAACATTCTCAAATCGGAGTTCTTTGAGAAGCTCCAAAATATTTTTATGTTCCTGCCCAGACTCATTGCCGAGCTCGCGCATGTCGCCGAGAATCAACAGGTTGTCTGACTTACAGATGTTTCTGAAGTTCTTGATGGAGTGACTCATGCTGGTCGGGTTGGCGTTGTAAGCGTCCATCACTACACGGTTGCGTGCAGTCTCAATGACTTGTGAGCGGTTGTTGGTGGGGCGGTAGCTTGACAGTGCCTCAACGATATCGTTTGCAGCGACATTGAAATATGTTCCGATGCATATTGCTGCCATAACATTCTCGAAGTTGTAGTCGCCAACGAGTTGAGTGTCGATCTTTTTGCCGTTCCATTCCACTGAGAGATACGGATTAGCCGAAAGGAGCTTGCCTTGAATGTCGGCATCGTTGCTTGTTCCGTAAGTCACCTTATTAATACTTTTGGAGAGATCCATCAGCAGCTCGTTGTCTTTATTCACGAAAAGCAGACCTTTGTGTGCCGCAATGTATTGGTACATCTCATTTTTGGTCTTGATAACGCCTTCATATCCTCCAAAATCTCTCAGATGAGCACGTCCGATGTTGGTTATCATGCCATAATTAGGCTCGCCGATGCCGGTAAGTTCATTTATATCTCCCGGATGACTTGCGCCCATCTCAATTACTGCGAGCTCAGTATCCGGTTTTATTCTCAACAACGTGAGTGGTACACCAAGTTGGTTATTGAAGTTTCCTTGGGTAAAGAGGATGTTGTATTTTTTCGCCAGCACAGCTGAAACAAGCTCTTTTGTTGTCGTCTTGCCGTTTGTTCCGGTGATGCCGATGATAGGTGTGTCAAGTTGCTTTCTGTGATAGTTGGCAAGTTCCTGCAATGCTTTCAGGCTGTCTTCCACAACGAATAATCTCTCGTGTTGCGGAAGGTCTTTTCTGTCTGCTATAACGCATGCCGCTATGCCTTCTTCTGCCACATTCAAAGCGAAATCGTTGCCGTCAAAGTGTTCGCCTTTGAGAGCAACGAAAACGCATCCTTGTGTGATGGTACGACTGTCGGTAGTGACAGTGTATGCTGTTTTATACAGCTTGTAAATCTTTTCTATAGTACTCATTGTTTGTTCATCGCACATCTGAAGCCTACCGTTGAAGAAGTTTGTGTTTCTTCCATAAAGCGACGTACAGAAGGGCTGAGGTAGTAAGGACCGTCGGCCCATGAACCACCTTTATACACGCGTGAACGATCTGATATCAAAGTGGTCTTGCCATAGTCGTACATCTGTTTGGTGAAGTCCTGCTGAGCGTTGTCTTTGTTGCTCCAGTCGTTCTGGATTGTCGACATATAGTCACCGTCTTTGTAATTGAGGTCACGGAACGGGTTCTGGTCGGCGAAGTCTTCAAATGAGAGCGGACGATAGACGTCGAGCACCCATTCTGACACGTTGCCTGCCATGTTGTAGAGGCCGTAGTCGTTTGGCCAATATGACATTACAGGAGCAGGGAATGCTGCGCCGTCGTTGAGACTGCCGGCTACCCCCATGTAATCGCCGTTACCTCTCTTGAAGTTGGCGACGAAGTTACCCATGTAGTTCTTATCCTGAGAGCGGAGACCGTCGGAATCCCAAGGATATATTCTGCGTTCCTTGATGCTTTCCTCTGAAGTGTTGCCGATGAGACCTAAAGCGGCGTATTCCCATTCAGCTTCCGTGGGGAGACGATATTTTGGAATGAGTATGCCGTCTTCCATTCTCACGCTGCGCTGACCTGTCGGGTTGCTTGGGTTGAGGTCTGTGAAACCGTTGGCAATAACTCCTGTGTATTCACCTGCGAGATATGCGTCGGTGGTGAAGTGGTTGTCTTTGTCCTGATTTGGATCGAATGCGAGAACTCCGGCTTCGATGAGCAGCATCTCGTTGACGCGGTCTGAACGCCATAATGCGTAGTCGTTAGCCTGAAGCCATGACACGCCGACGACAGGATAATCGCGGTATGCCGGGTGACGGAAGTATATCTCAACCATAGGCTCATTGTATGACAGAGAGTTACGCCATACTAATGTGTCAGGAAGAGCTTTGTTGATCATCTCCGGATAATCGCTTCCGAAGATGCGCTCCAACCAATATATATACTCCAGATAATCAAGATTGCTTACCTCTGTCTGATCCATGTAGAATGATGAAACGGTGACCTGACGTGGGGTGTTGTCCCATTCAGAGTATACGTTTTCCTGTGTGGCACCCATGGTGAATGTGCCCCCTTCTATCGCCACAAGACCCGGCCCGATTGGTTGCTCGGTTGCCTTGGCTACATAAAAACCTCCGTAATTCGGATCATTGTAATTCCATCCTGTGGTTCTCGACTTGGTTGTGGACTTCTTGCCACATGAAATCATAAGGATACCGCAACAAAAAATTGCCAAAATAGCACTAAATCTAATACTTCTATGCATTTTCATTCGTATTTTATTATCTTTTTCAATAACTGAAATTCATTGTATTTATTGCATGAGCCGATAAAAAAATGAATTTTATTTTCTTCAAAATTTTCAAACTGCAATAATACGACTTTTTTCCGTTGTCTGAAAAGGTTTTTTTAATTTTTTTTGAAAAGTTTTTTTACAATATTATTTCACGTTGTTCGTTGTAGTTTTGAAAATATTGTTTATCTTTGCAAATTAGATATGAATACGTCTTTAAAAATATATGGAAAATTATTTGTGTTGCTTGCTGTGATGTTCTTCATGGCAAATGTCACAGTTTGGGCTGAGAATTCGGTTCTTAGCAGCGGGACTTGGTATAAACTGTCGATTTCTGAGACGGGAATGTATAAACTTACATATTCCGATTTGGAATCGATGGGTGTCGATGTGGCGAATATCAATCCGAAAAATCTCCGTATTTATCATAATGGCGGCGGTGTTTTGCCTAAAATCAACAATAAATATTATCCTGATGATTTGTATGAAATCCCGATTTATGTGTCAGGAGAGGATGACGGCGTATTTAACCGTAATGATTATGTCTTGTTCTACGCCAGAGGGCCGGTCACTTGGAGATATATCAAAAAGACGCAGTATTATGGACATGTGAAGAATCCGTATACCAATTATACTTATGTGTTTCTGACTGTCGGTGCGGAAGAGGGCAGACGTATTCAAATGGCGGAAGAGCCGGAAGAAACCTCTGTGATTCCTGTCGACGAATTTATTGATTGTCAGGTGAAGGATGTCGACGACATCAATATCAACAATATGGGTTGTACCTGGTTTTTCGATAAGTTTGATGTTGTCTTGCAGAGAAATTACGATTTTAAATTTGATAATATCAATACTTCAAAAGAGGCGAAGATGAAGGTCTCGATGGCATCGAGGAATATTTCTTCTGCAACGATGACGTTCAAGTACGATAACAGGATAGTGTATTCAAAGTCGTTTAAGAATTACGGCACATACATGTTCGCGGATTGGGATACTTTATGCTCGGCGCGATTTGCTGTTACAGGCAGCCCTATAAACATAACGGCGACATACAACAGGGCGATGACATCGTCGGTGGCATGGATGGATTATATCTCCTTGAATGTCTGGCGTTATCTCAAGATGAGCGGAGATGTTATGGCGTTCCGTAATCCGGAATGCAGCAGTGCCAGTGTGGTTTATGAGTATGATTTGCAAAACGCATCGGATGTGGAGATGGTGTGGAATGTCACCGACCCGATCAATCCTACGAGGATGAAAACGAAAATGACGGCGTCGACATTGTCGTTCAAGGTTTATGGTGATATGAATAACGAATTCATCGCATTTAAGGGAAGCGGATTCAAGACCCCTGCATTTGACGGCGTGGTCGGGAATCAGAACCTGCATGCCATGAGGGATATCGATTACCTTATTATTACGCATCCTAAATTCCAGTCGCATGCTGAACGTCTGAAAGATATCCATGCTCAACTTGACGATTATGTTATTGAGATCGTTCAACCGCAGTATATATATAATGAGTTCTCGTGTGGCGCTAAGGATATCGCAGGTATAAGGAATTTTGTCAGGATGCTTTACCAAAACAGCAGTGACGAGCATAGCCTTAAATATGTGCTGCTTTTCGGTGACGCGTCGTATGACTACCATAACACCGATGAATGTCTCATCCCGACATGGGAGTCGTTTAACGGCTGTGACATTACGTCGTCTGTCGTTACCGATGATTTCTATGTCTGCCTTGACGATAACGAAGGTTTGATGGAATCTCCTAAAAACGGTCCCAACGCCTCGATGATAGACTTGCCTATTGGAAGAATGCCGGTGAAGACAGAGGAACAGGCTACGGAAATCATCGACAAAATCGAGGCTTATGTAGCTAAAAATGCCAGTGCGATGGCAAACTGGCGTAATGTCATCACATTGATATGTGACGATGAGTCGAATGATTTTATCTCCAATTCGGAATATTTGGCGAATAACATCCGTAAATGGGGCGGAAATATTATTGTCGACAAGATTTATCTTGATGCATACAATCAGGTGGCTACTGCAAGCGGACAGCGTTGCCCTGAAATAAACGAAGCAATCAGCAACCGTATAGAAAAAGGCTCTCTCGTAGTGAATTATAACGGTCACGGTGGCGAGATAGGACTTGGCGAGGAACGTATTTTGACCATAGAGGATATCAATTCGTGGGAGAATATACCTATGTTACCTCTGTTTGTCACCGCAACATGTGAATTCAGCCGCTATGACGATCACACGAGGACTTCTGCCGGTGAGTTATTGTTTACAAACAGCAGGGGCGGTGCAATCGCGATGATCACCACTGCAAGAACGACGAGCGGAAGTAGGGAGCTTTTAATTAGAACATATAGGAATATGTTCCAGATGGAAAATGGAGAATACCCTACAATGGGTGAGATTTTCTTTAATGCCAAGCAAGATAAAACCAACGTAACCAAGGTGTTCGTGCTTTTCGGCGACCCTGCACTGCGTCTGGCTTATCCGAAAAACAATGTTGTTTTGACCAAAATCAATGGGAAGCCTGTTTCTCCGAATAATGATACAATATGTCTTAATGATACTCTTAAGGCGTTGAGTACTATTGAGTTACAAGGAGAGATAACTGATAATTTCGGTGAGATTATGACAGACTTCGACGGAGTGGTTAGAGTGTCGGTCTACGATAAAGAGAACACGTATCGTACCAAAGGTGATGAGGGCTCTCCGATAATTGATTTCAAACTTAGGAATAGTCTGTTATTCGATGGCAGCGCAACTGTTGAGGCCGGAACATTTACGACCACATTCACGATTCCTAAAGATATCAACTATAGCTTCGGTAAAGGTTTGATAAGTTTCTATGCCACTGATTATGAGCAAGATGCAAACGGAATGTATGACAATATCATTGTAGGAGGCTATAACGACCAAGCTTTGCCTGACGAACAAGGTCCGGAGGCACGCATATTCATTGATGACACATTGTTTGTAAGCGGCGGAATAACTAACGAGAACCCGTTGTTCTATGCGTTGATGCGAGATGAATATGGTATCAATACGACAGGAATCGGAATTGGACACGATATTACGATGACTATAACAGGGGCCACAAACAAGACGTACACGCTGAATTCATATTATGAGACACCTGAAAACCCGAACGATTACGGTAAACTTGCGTATCGTATCTATGGTTTGAATGAAGGTGAACATCATCTTAACTTCAGGGTGTGGGACATTTATAACAACTCAACCAATGTCTCTCTCGATTTTGTTGTCATCAAGAGCGATAATCCGGTTGTGGAGAATGTTTATAACTCCCCGAATCCTATGACGAATTACACGAGATTCTGCTTTGAGCATAACCAAAAAGGCAATATCGATATCGTGATAAACATATATAATTTGAGCGGACAGCTTGTCAAGACGATAAGAGACAGCAGATTCGGCACTTCGACACGTATAGAGCCGATTTACTGGGATGGCAGAGGCGATAACGGTGCGAATCTTCCGTCAGGATTATATATTTATAATGTAACGTTGACCAATAATAATAAGGAGAAACATTCCGGCTATTCAAAATTGGTGATATCCAGACAATAAATAAAATTTTATACAATAAATAAGATGCATGTGCGTTAAATGAAATAAATGTTTAATTTTGCAGCGTAATTTATAATAATATGGTAAAGAAAACTTTTGTTATTTTAGTGGTTCTTTTGATGGCTGGCGTCATTGCAAAAGCACAAAACAATGATTACAACGTCATTTCTACGGCAGTTCCTTCTATGATGATTGCTCCGGATGCACGTTCAGCAGGTATGGGTGATCTGGGCGTGTCGACATCACCTGATGTATATTCAATGCATTGGAATCCTGCCAAATACGCATTTATTCAAGATGATTTGAGCGTTGGTCTGGCATATACTCCATGGTTGAGAAAGCTCGTTCCGGATATGAATATCGCTTATCTCGCTGTCTCGAAACGTGTCAGCAGCAAGTCGGCAGTCGCTGGAACATTGCGTTACTTCAACTTGGGAGATATCAACTTCAGAGGTGACGACAACACAGACCTCGGAACATACAGACCGAATGAATTCGCAATCGACCTCTGCTATTCAAGAAAACTTGGTGACTACTGGTCAGCGGCAGTGGCAGCGCGTTATATACGTTCTGACTTGACGCAAGGTGTTCAAAATTATGCTAAAGCGGCATGGTCAGTGGCGGCAGATATCGGCGTTTACTACCAGAGACCGGTTAATCTCGGTAGCGTTGACGGAGACTTCTCATGGGGAGTTTCAATCACCAACATCGGTAGCAAGATGAACTATTCTAACGCTAACTCAAAATCGGATTTTATCCCGACGAACTTACGTTTGGGTCCGACATTGAAAGTCAATATCGATGAGTTTAACTCACTTGCATTCTCGATTGACCTCAACAAGCTGCTTGTTCCTACACCGCCTATCTATGATACAGCCGGTAATATTATAAAAGGTAAGGATCCGGATGTGTCGGTCGTGCAAGGTATGCTCCAGTCATTCTACGACGCTCCAGACGGATTCAGCGAGGAGTTGAAAGAAATTACACTCAGTATAGGTGCCGAATATATCTATAACAACGTGTTCGCTGTTCGTACAGGTTTCTTCCATGAGGCAAAGATGAAAGGTAACCGCCGTTATCTCACATTCGGTGCAGGCTTGCGCTACAACGTGCTTGTCATCGATGTGTCATACCTCGTGCCAGTCAACAATAAGGCCAATTCAGGAACCAACCCTCTCGAAGGCACATTACGTTTCAGCTTGGCATTCAATATCAACAAGTGGGGTGGAAACACCAAACTTGAGAGAGTTGATTAAGGAGTATGGATTAAAAAGTAGGGGCGGATGATTATCCGCCCTTTTTTTATTAATTTTTTGGTGTTGGTATTAAAATTTGTTGTATTTTTGCAGCACCAAAAACAGAAATTTATTGAGACTATTTTTTTATGTGTTTTCAAATAGATTTCTTGGCTTTTGGGTTTTAAGTTACTATTTGTTTAACATTTAAAAAATTAAAAATGAAAAAATCAAAATTTAAACATGGAGCCTGGGTGCTGTTTGCTGCTCTGGCATTCAGCTTGTTTCTGCCGATGTATGTGAACGCCCAAGGTGGAGGAGCCGACGGCTTTTTCAAGGGATTCTTTGACGATTACGAAAATCGAGACGGTGAAGACGTTGAGGTGTATGGCGGCGTCACCAATGATTCTTTTAATGCGCCAATAGGTAGCGGACTGCTTATAATGCTGGCTTCCGGACTCGGATATGCAGCTGTGAAAAGGCGTGGAGTGCGGTCACGAGATTGTGCGACAATGCTTGTGGCGTCAGCTTTGATGCTCGGGATGACACAATGTAAGAAAGAAGTGAATAAGAAAATACCTTATAATAATAAGGTGAATATTACACTGAATCTGGATGATGGGGCTAAAACTGATGTCAATCCGGAGACGGGAACGGTCGATTTTGTTGACGGAGATGAGATTATTGTGGCTAACAACGGCGTTTATGTCGGAACACTCGTGTATGAAGACGATGTCTTTAGCGGAACCATAATTGGAGCGAGTTCTGACGATTATCTCCATTTCTATCATCTTGGCAATAAGGATGTCGGGCTGTTGGTAGAGGGTAGTAGCTCAGCATGTTCGGTGTCGATATCCGACCAGATTACAACGCTTCCGGTGATATCCGCCGGATGTTCTAATGAATTGTATTCGGACGACAACTCGTCGTATACCGCAAGACTGCATAACAAATGTGCTTTGGTGATGTTTGATGTCGACACTGACTCGGAATTTGCCGCTACATGCATCTCGGGTTGCAAGAATCAGATTGATGTAGATTTCAGTGACGACTCTTTTAGCTTTAGTGAGGCTGATGGAGGAAAGATACATCTTTCTCCGGGGAGAGGCTGTAGATGGGCTGTGCTTCTGCCGCAAGAGGAGCTGGGCGAAGGTGAGGCCGGTTCCGCTGTTGCCGGAATATATAGCGGTACGCGAGGCGCTGTGCCGAAAATAACTGCCAATGAGGTTTATGCTGACGGAGTTTCTGTTGTTATGAATGAAGCGGAGACTGTGGAAGGTGCACTGAATGCCTTTTTTACAGTGAATGAGCAGGGTAAGAAAGTCCGTTTTTCCAAGGCCAATCTTTCTTACAATACGGTTACTGAAGAGTGGAGATTCCTCGATTATCAATATAGTGTTGAAGAAAGAGATTCGGAAGGCGTAGGCGCCGATTACGAGTACCGTACGGTAATGACGCTATTTGGCTGGAGTACGAGCGGGTTTAATCATGGGGCGGTGTGTTATATGCCATATAGCACGAGCACGACGAAATCGAGTTACTGTGCTTATGGAAATGGGGCGTTGAATCTGTATGACGGAGATGGAACTGCTGATTGGGGATACAATAAAATCGCTAATGGCGGAGGAGCGTATAAGCAATGGCGTGTCCTGACGCAGCCGGAGTGGTATTATTTGATAACCAGAGCTCAAGATGAGGAGAAGTTTGCTGAAGCTACGATAAATATACCTCGAAAGTCGATTACAGGATTCATTCTGCTTCCTGACGAATGGTCTGAGCCGTATCCTGAATGTTTTACGGCAGGTTACGGCAATAATTATACAACAAATGTCTATACTTTGGAACAATGGCAGCAGATGGAAGAGAATGGGGCTTTGTTTCTCCCTAATTGCGGCAGGCGGTATAAGAAAGTATGTACGGGACCCAATCTGTATCTGTTCTTGTGGACAAGCTCAAGAAGTACTAATTCAGATGCTTGCGCTGTGTTTTTAAGTGACACTGAGATAAATCCGCTGCGAATTGATTACAAAAGCTGTGGCTCGGCAGTCCGTCTTGTGTGTGAGTGACTTTTGTGAATAAAAAAAAGAGACAATGTACATTGTCTCTTTTTTAACCTTAAATAATTAATTATTAGGTACGGCTTCGCCGAATCAATACTCGTCAGATACTGTGAGCTTTTTTCTGCCTTTTGCGCGGCGTGCTTTCAATACCTTGCGACCGTTGGCAGTTGCCATTCTTTCTCTGAAACCGTGTTTGTTCTTGCGTCTTCTGTTCGATGGTTGAAATGTACGTTTCATTGTCTTATGTATTTATTTTTTCTTTTTTCCTAATTTTTCGGACTGCAAAATTACACATAATTTTGATACGTACAACATTTTTTTGAAAAATTATTTTTCAGGTACATTTTTCAATGTTTCTACTAAGAATTCCCAGAATGGAGCTACTGATTCGATGAGCAGAGCCTCGTCAGGTGAGTGTGGGTGAACGAGTGTCGGGCCGAACGAAATCATATCCCAGTTAGGATATTTTGCGCCGAGGATACCGCATTCGAGACCTGCGTGGATGACCATGACTTTAGGTTCTTTGCCGAATTTATCGTTGTATACCTTCTTCATTGTGGCGAGGATCGGGCTGTCGATGTTCGGTTTCCAGCCGTGGTATGAGCCGCTTGACTCTGCCTTTGCGCCGTGAGCTTCGAGGACGGCACGGACGTCTTCAGCGAGTTTGTCTTTGAGTTCATCGACGAGGCCGCGTTGCAGTGAGCATGTGATGATCTTACCGTCTTCCGATTTCACGAGAGCGAGGTTCGATGATGTCTCGACAGTGCCTTCGAAGTCTTTTGACATTCCGATGACGCCGTTAGGATATTTTGCGATGGCTTCGAGCATGTTCTTGAAGGTCTTGTTGTCGATGACTTCTGCAGGCATCTCAGTTTCTGCCATTGCTATTGCGAGGTCTGGTTCAGCTTCTGAGAACTGTTCTTTCACTGCAGTCTCGTATTCGCTGACGAATTTCTGCATTTTCTCCACTTTGTCGGTTGGGACTACCACTGTGGCGAACGACTCTCTTGGGATGGCGTTGCGGAGGCTGCCGCCGTTGATGGTGGCAAGACGCACGTTGAATTTCTGTGACACCATGATTAATAAGGTGTTCATGATTTTGTTGGCGTTGCCTCTTCCGAGGTTGATGTCCATGCCCGAGTGACCGCCTTTTAATCCCTTTACTACCAGTTGGAATGCTGCCATGTCGGCTGGTGTTTTCTCCATTTTAGGAGTCCAGTATCCGTTGGTGTCGATTCCGCCTGCGCAGCCCACGTAGAGTTCGCCTTCGGTCTCTGAGTCCATGTTGAGGAGGATGTCGCCTTTAAGGAATCCCGGTTCGAGTTTGTTTGCGCCTGTCATGCCGGTCTCCTCGTCGATTGTGAAGAGGCCTTCGATAGGACCGTGCTCGAGGTCTTTTGATGCGAGCACACCCATTGCCGCGGCTGCTCCCACGCCGTTGTCAGCGCCGAGAGTGGTGCCTTTTGCGCGTACCCAGCCGTTGTCGACGTAAGTCTCAATCGGGTCTTTCTCGAAATCATGAGCGGTGTCGGCGTTTTTCTGCGGCACCATGTCGAGGTGTGCCTGAAGGATGATGCCTTTGCGGTTTTCGTAACCTGGTGTTGCCGGCTTGCGGATGATGACGTTGCCAGCAGCGTCGACGATGGTCTCAAGACCGAGGTCTTCACCGAATTTTTTCATAAAAGCAATCACCTGAGCCTCCTTCTTTGAAGGACGCGGGATGCGAGTTAAGCTGTAGAAGTTTTCAAATACTTCTTTTGGTTGTAATTCGTTGATTGTCATAATGTTATATTTTTAAAATGATTTATTTGTTTTTCACAAAGTTGTTTATTTTCTCGTCGCCCCAGATGTCTTCCATGATCTTTAGCGATTCTTCCACCTTCATATCTTTGCGTGCTTCCATATTACGTTGGACGAATATGCAATCTGAGAGTTTGCAGCCGTTGCACACAATGTCTTCGGCGAGGGCGTCACATGACGGTGCGCCGCAGATGCCGCAGTCGATTTGAGGCAGCAGGCGTTCCAACTCTTTTATTTTATTCATCTTCTCGAGAGCTTTCGAGATGTCGGGGTCGAGGCTGATGGAACGTGCTTCCACCGGACCGACTGCGATGTTGTCGAGCAGATAGTCGTGTTCGTCTTCCACCTCGTTGGCACGTGTCAGTTCGCCGCGACGTTCCTTGCCAGCTACATATCTCGCGCGGTTGAACAAACGTTCGCAGGTGAGGAAACGGTTGTTGTAGGTGAGGATGCCGCCGGGACAGCTTTGGTCGCAGGCGCGAAGCTCGAGGAAGTCGACGTCTTCAATTTCTTCATTCTCGACTTTTTCGAGGAATTCGATGCAGTTTTCCATTCCGTCAATGGAGAGGGAGTGCTCGGATACTGAGAGTCGGCGTTCGCCGTTGGTCAGTGAGGTTAGGATGCTGTCGGATGTGAGCTGTGCGACCGGCAGTTTCACCTCTTTGTAGTCGTGGCCTTGTTCCTTGATTTTCTTGTAGACGCGGTTATATAGCGAGTCCATGTTGATGACGCCGTCGACGCTGGATTTCTCTTCGCCTACAGGGCTTTTCACTGCTGCTATCTTCGCGGCGCAAGGTGTTACGTAGAACACTCCGATTTGGTCTTCCGGCCAGCCGTCTTTCACGAGTTTGCGTCTTATATACATTGCCGTGATGTCAAGCGGAGCCTTGATAGGGATGATGTTGTCAACCAGACCGGGGAACTTCACCTGAATGAGGCGCACGATGGCGGGACAGAATGATGATATGAGTGGTTTTTCATTGCCTTCACGCTCCAAACGGTTTTTCGCCTCGGTATAGATAGGCGTTGTTATCTCCGTCTCAATGACGTGCTGGAAGCCTATCTCTTTGAGGATGGCATAGATGCGCGACACGC
This sequence comes from Bacteroidales bacterium, assembly GCA_017649945.1. Classification (GTDB taxonomy): domain Bacteria; phylum Bacteroidota; class Bacteroidia; order Bacteroidales; family F082; genus Limimorpha. The sequence goes on from JAGCFU010000046.1 coordinate 36,314, forward strand.
TGATGTCGTCTTTAAACTGACCCAGGAAGACGGCTGGGACAAGTGCGACGCGGCAAGGATATTTAAAGATTTCCTCGAAGTCGTCCTGTTTGACGAATACGGCTTTATGCGGACATGCTATGAAGCAGTTGCCGCAGTCGATGCAGCGGTCTTCGTTGATATGCGCTTTCCCGTCGCGGACACGGATAGCCTGCGTGGGGCACACTCTCATGCAGTGGGAGCAGCCTTCGCAAACGTTTTCGTTTATTTGTAGAGCGTGAAAGAATGACATAATCCTAATTTTTTAATGATTAACTGAGGTTGACCTCCATTTCTACGGTTGTCCCCACACCTACGGTTGATTGCACGTTTAGGCGGTCGACGTTTTTCTTGATGTTAGGGAGTCCCATGCCGGCTCCGAATCCCATATTGCGGACTTCCGGTGAGGCGGTGCTGTGGCCTTCCTGCATTGCCCAGTCGATGTCGGGGATACCGGGGCCTTTGTCGATGACACGAAGGAGAATCTTGCCAGCGTCGATGTCGGCGGTGACCACACCGCCGTAGGCATGCGCGATAGCGTTGACTTCGGCCTCGTAGAGGGCGACAACGACGCGTTTCACTATCGACGGGTTCACGTTGAGCTGCTTCAGAGTCTTCTTGATAGAACTTGAGGCAGAGCCGGCGTTGACGAAATCTCCTTCAATTACTGTATATTCCAAATGCATGTTAATTAGTTTTCGTTAATATCATGTTAATAAATCGGTTTGAGTCCGGCTTCCCATAGGAGACCGCAGGCCTTGAACATCGAGTAGTCGCATTCCATGAGTACCATGTCCTCCTCTTCGGCGAGCTCGATCATTTCTTCTGTAGGTTTCTTTTTTCTTACGAAAACGACGATGTCGAGGTTGCCCATCTCGCATGTGCGGATTGTCTGCATGGTGCAGAGGCCGGTGACAATCATCGGGAAGTTGTCGCCTAAGGTCAGGATGTCGGACATCAGGTCGCTGGCGAAAGCTTTATCCTGTTCCTCGTCGAGACGGTCCTGACCGCATATTACCTTGGCGTTCAAGACTTTAGCAATTTCAGATAGTTTCATTGTATTATTCGTTATATTTTATTTCTTCCAAATTTTCTTGAATCATTTCCTTTAAATATTTCATGATGTTGATGTCGTTCATTGACATTCCGTCGAGGGCTTCTTTGATTTCATCGGTGTCGAACACGAATTCGCCTTCGTCGGTGATGTGTTTGTAGATGAAATGGATGTCTTCATGGGCGGCGAACAGCATCACGAGGGTGCCAGAGAGATCTCCCATTGGCGGACGGTCGATGTTGTCGTGCTGGAACCAGAAGTTGAGCACAGTGCCTTTGCCGACTTCGCTCTCAATCTTCATTCCGCCGCCGCAGTTCTCAGTGTTCATTTTAATAAGAGGTAACCCGAGGCCGACTTTTCGTGTCGTGCGTGACGTCGTCCAAGGGTCGGTGACCTTTGCAAGAAACTCAGGTGACATGCCTTTGCCGTTGTCCTTGATGGTGAAGGCGTATACGTTGTCCTTCAGGCTGTCTTTGATGGTCAGCTCGACAAGGGTGGAGTTGGCAGCAGTGGAGTTCTCCATCAGGTCATATACATGTAATGCTAATTCTTTCATCCGAATAAAAGTTGTAGTTTTTCTTGAGGTTCAGTGTCGATGTAGCGGCCGTCTTCGCCGTGGAGCGTCTTGCGGAACTCGTCGAAAGTCTTGTCGTACATGTGAAGCACGCAATGCACCTCGCCGATGATATGCAGGAAATGTGCGTCGCTGCTCTTGGTGAACATGAACTTCTTCAAATATGCGAATTTCTTCAAAAAATCCTCTTTCTTGACGTGTTTTGAAATCTCCAATGCATCAGCTTTGAGGTCAGGCGGAATGAAACCCAGTTGTGACATCATAGACGATGCCGGTTTGTTGACGTGTGCCGGCACGAAGAGTCCGCCGATTTCATGCACTTTGTCGTAAAGCATGTCGAGGTCGCAGTCGAGTGCCGACCATAGCAGCCAGGGCTCGTCGCCGATGATTTCCTCGTCTTTGTCAACTATGAGCTGGTAGCCGAATTTCTCCTCATCGAGAGGGATGTGCGGCAGGTGCTCGTCGAGGAACTCCTGGAACTTGTCGAGTTGTTCGTCGGTCTCGAAGTAGGCGAGGGCATGAGCCTCTTCCTGTGTCGTTATCTCCACTCCTCCGATGACGAGTATGCCGTTCTCGCGTCCGATCTCCTGCGTTACCTTCACCTGTCGTGTGGTGTTGTGGTCACAGATTGCGATGACGTCGAGATGCAGTTTCTTCGCCTGTTCCACGATGGCAGTGGGCGACATATAGATATCGCCGCACGGCGAAAGCACCGTGTGAAGGTGAAGGTCAGCCCGATATTTCTGCAGTTCCATTATTTATTGGGATAATAAAGATAATCGCTTCGCTGATAAGAAGGATAAAAAATTAGCCGCAAGGCACTTATCTTTCTTATCCTTCTTATCTTTCTTATCCTTTTATTAAATTATAAACAAGTCCTGCGATTTCAAATGTCGGCAATGATGTCTGGAGAATCGGCAGTTCTTCATCGTTAGCCTGGTTGATGGTGTCTTCGTTGGCACCGAGGTCTTTGACGAGGATGATGCACGACATCTCTTTCAATGATGCCACCGCCATCACGTTTTTATGGGTCTGGAGGGTGATCCAGATGTTGCCTTCCTGTGCGTTGCCCATCACGTCGCTGAGGAGGTCGGAGATGTAGCATCCGTCGATTTCGCGATCGAGGCCGTTTTTGCCTGCGAGGACCTTAAGTCCCAGTTTCTCAACTAATTCCTGTACTTTCATATATTTTTTGATTTAAAAATTCAAAATTTGAGATTTAAAATTCACAAATAAGACTGCAAAGTTATGAAATAATAATGAGATTGCAAAGGAAATTGAAAAAATTATTTTTTTTAAAAATTATCACTAATTTTGCAACGTGAAAAAGAAATTTGAGTTAATTGTGCCGGGAGGGGAGACGAAGGTGCTCCTTCACACCTGCTGTGCGCCGTGTTCGTCGGCGATTATCGAATGCCTTATGCAGCATGGCATTACACCTACTATATATTATAGCAATCCGAACATATTCCCTTTGGAGGAATATGAGATAAGGAAAAACGAGTGCACGCGTTATGCCACGTCGCTCGGTTTGGAAATTATTGACGATGATTATGACCATGAAAAATGGCGCTCTGAGATGGCAGGATTAGAAGACGAGCCTGAGAGGGGAGGACGTTGTCTTAAGTGCTTCAAATACAGACTGTTACGGACAGCAAAATATGCTCACGAACACGGTTTTAAAGTCATCACGACTACCTTGGCATCGAGCCGTTGGAAGAGCCTCGAACAGATTGAGGAGGCAGGGAAATTTGCCGCGACATTTTACCCTGATGTGACCTTTTGGGCGCAAAATTGGAGAAAGGGAGGACTGAGCGAGCGAAGGCTCGAAATCATTAAGGAATACGGGTTTTATAATCAAAGATATTGTGGATGTGAGTTCTCGATGAGAGACGTCTAAATATTTTTTCTTAATTATTTTTTTATATAAAAAAGATTCGTATATTTGCCACACGTTAAAATATGTTGGAAATATTGTAAAAATATTCGTAAATCATTCATTAACATAACATTACAAATATGGCTAAAGTAAAATCATTGGCAGAATTGAAGGCAATGAGAGAGAAATTACAGTCAAATCTCGACCTTCGTGAAAAGAGCAACAACCCTGATTCAATGGTTCAGGTGAAAGTCGCTATGGCAACTTGCGGTATCGCCGCCGGTGCAAAACAGGTGATGGAACACATGATGGAGAAAGCCGACCAGCTGAAACTCAGCGTCGTCTTCACACAGACAGGCTGCATGGGCTACTGCCACGCAGAACCTACCATCGAGGTTAAAGTTCCGGGCAAAGACCCGATCGTCTTCGGTCACGTCGACAACAAACGCGCTGACGAGATTCTCGAGAAGTATGTCATGAACAACGAGCTCGTCGAGGGTATCATCCCTGTGAACTATGAGAAAATCTAATCATTCATTCTAAATTGGAGGACTTTATATGACAAAAATCAAAACGCACGTGCTTTGCTGCGGTGGTACCGGATGTAAGGCATCTGCAAGTGATGAGATCATCGCAACCTTTGAAAAATTATTGAAGGAAAAAGGTTTGCAAGATGAAGTTCAGGTCATCAGAACAGGCTGCTTCGGCTTCTGCGAGAAGGGCCCTATCGTAAAGATGCTCCCTGACAACACATTCTATACTCAGGTTAAACCTGAAGATGTCGAGAAAATCATCAACGAGCACATCATCAAAGGTCGTAAGGTCACTGACCTTCTCTACCTCGATCCGGAAAACAAACAGCATGTCGCCGACTCAAAGCACATGGGTTTCTACAAGAAACAGCTCCGTATAGCTTTGCGTAACTGCGGTTTCATCAACCCAGAAGACATCGACGAATACATCTCACGCGGTGGTTATGAAGCTATCGCTAAGGTTCTCGGCGAGATGACACCTCAGCAGGTCATCGACGAGATCACAAAGTCAGGTCTCCGTGGCCGTGGTGGTGCGGGCTTCCCGACAGGTGTTAAATGGGGTCTCTGCGCGAAGAACCAGGCCGACCAGAAATACGTCATCTGCAACGCTGACGAAGGCGACCCGGGCGCGTTCATGGACCGTTCAATCATGGAAGGTGACCCGAACTCAATCATCGAGGCTATGGCTATCTGCGGATACGCTATCGGTGCAACAAAAGGTTTGGTCTACATCCGTGCTGAATACCCATTGGCAATCCACCGTTTGCAGGTTGCTATCGCTCAGGCTCGTGAATACGGTCTCCTCGGCGACGACATCCTCGGAAGCGGCTTCAACTTCGATATCGAGCTTCGCTATGGCGCCGGCGCATTCGTCTGCGGTGAAGAGACAGCTCTTATCCACTCAATGGAAGGTAAACGTGGTGAACCTACTTTGAAACCACCATTCCCGGCTGTTTCAGGTTA
>JAGCFU010000004.1 GCA_017649945.1 Bacteroidales bacterium
TCTTTGAATGTCTCGAGCTTATCGTAGTTGATGAAATCTTTATGTTTGCCTTCGGCTTTCCAGATGTCGATGAGGGTAGGGATGAAGTAACATCCTGGCTCGTCGGTGATCACGAAGCCCGGTTTCAGCACCTTGCCGCAGCGGAGGCAGCTGAAGCCTTGCTGTGTGGAGCGTGGGGTTTCTTTGTTGTAACCAACGTTTATCTCGCCGAGACCTTCCATGTCGTGCACGTCCATGCCGAGCATGTGGCCCAGGCCGTGAGGCTGGAACAGGAAGTGTGCGCCGACTGCCAAGGCGTCGTCAACGTTGCCTTTCATGAGGCCGATGCCTTGCAAGCCCTCGATGAGCGTACGTGCCGCGAGTTTGTGCATCTCCATATATCTCATGCCTGGCTTAGTGTTCTTCGCCACTTCAGTGTTGGCTTTCAAAACGATTTCGTAAACGTCACGCTGGCGTGAGTTGAACTTACCGCCGACAGGTGTGGTACGTGTGAAGTCGCTGGCGAGGTAGTTTCCGGTCTCAGCGCCGCAGTCGCAAACCATCATGCGGCCTTCTTTCAGCACGTTGCCGTGGTTGTGGTTGTGCAATGTCTGACCGTCCATGCTCACGATGTTAGGGAACGACACGATGCCGCCTCTCGCGATGGCGATGCCTTCGATGGTGCCGCTGATCTCCTGCTCGATGACGCCTGGCTTACACATTTTCATGGCCGTGGTTTGCATGTAATATGCTGTGTCGGCCGCGTATTCCATCTCCTTAATCTCAATATCACTCTTGATTTCGCGCAAGCTCACGATAGCTTCAATCAACAGCTGGCTCACGTAGTTTTTCACCTCACCGGTGCATATATCCATGAAGTTTGCAATCTTGATGGTCTGGTCGCCACGGTAAGGCGGTGTGATGTGAATCATGCGGCCTTTTTCGACGGCTTCACGGATATATTCCGGGAAGCGGTTGATGTCGCGGCAGTCTTTGATGCCAATCATGTCGCCTTGTTCCTGCAACGACGGCAGTGGACCGCACCAAATCACGTCGTCGATGGTCACTTCCTGACCGAAGAGGATGTCTTCGCCTGATTCAAAGTCGATGACACCGACCAAATCCGGGTGGTTGAGACCGAAGAAATATGCGAAGTTGCTGTCCTGACGGTAATGATAGGTGTTGTCAGGGTAGTTCATTGACGCCTCGTCATTAGCCACGAAGAAAGCGATGCCTTTATTCATCAGCTTTTTCAGGGCTGCTCTGTTTTTTACATAGAATTCTTTTGTGAACATAGCTTTATATTTTGAATTATTATTTACAAAAACGCGTATTTTAACATGAATAAAACCGCTAAAATATATAATGTCAGATTCAGTTTCTTGAATTTTCCGGTTAGGACGTTTATCATCACGTAGGTAATGAGTCCAAGAAGTATTCCGTCGGCTATGCTATATGCTAACGGCATGATTATCAATGTGATAAATGTTGCGATACCTTCGGAATAATCTTCAAAATCGATGTCTTTTAATTGTGTTATCATGAACACGCCGACGATGATAAGTACCGGTGCTGTCGCTGCGTTTGGAATAGCCAGGAAAATAGGGGAGAAGAGCATCGCGAGGATGAAACATACCGCTGCTGTGAACGCTGTGAGTCCCGAGCGTCCGCCTGCCGCTATACCCGATGCGCTCTCGATGAAAGTGGTCGTGGTGCTGACGCCGAGACACGAGCCTGTGATGATTGCGGCGGAGTCGGCGAAGAACGCTTTTTTCAAACCGACGGGGTTGCCGTTTTTGTCAATCTCACCGCATTTCGTGGCGACGCTGACGAGAGAGCCGATGGAGCTGAACAAATCGATGGAAAGGAACATCAACACGAGTTTGAACATGTCGGCACTCAACACATTGTTCCAGTCGAATTTGAAAAGAATAGGCTCGATGGACGGTGGAGTGGAGATGAACCCGTTGTAATGTGTCACTCCAAGCGGAATGCCTATAACCGTAGTTATGAGGATGCCCCACAGAAGCGCGCCTTTCAACTTGAAAATCATAAAGACAGCGCATAATATAAGGCCTAAAAGCGCCAGACTTGTGTGCACGTCGTTGAGTGTTCCGATGGTTACCAAAGTGTCTTTACTCGGTACTACCAGACCCGAATTTTGTAATCCGATGAATGCAATGAACAATCCGATGCCTGGAGCTATTGCGTTTTTGAGAGATTTCGGTATCGCGTTGACGATAGCCATCCTTATTCCGGAGACGGTGAGAATGAAGAAAAGTATACCTTCGATGAGGATGGCTGTGAGTGCAAACTGCCACGAATATCCCATGTTGATACACACGGCGAACACGAAAAACGAGTTCATGCCCATGCCGGGTGCCATCACAAACGGACGTTTTGCATAGAAAGCCATCAGGAGTGTGCCGATGGCGGCGGCGAGGGCAGTGGATGAGAACACAGCCTTCCCGTCATAGCCCATTCCTGCAAGATTGCTGAAGATAAACGGATTCACGGCAAGGATGTAACACATCGTCAAAAACGTGGTTAATCCTGCCAAAATCTCAGTCTTGACAGACATTGTAGAAGAGTCGAATCCGAAAAGTTTCTTCAGCATAATTATTTTAGAAAACCCATTTCAAGCCGAGGCAAGGTGAGGCGTTGAAGCCTTTGTTGTCTACCAGTTCTTTACGCCAAGCGCCTGCGAAGTTATATGCTAACTCGATCTCGCCACCGAGATGCAGGTTGTCGCATCCGAAGTGCTGACCGATATTGTACCAAACCTGTGGCTCGCTGATGAAGACGCAAGAGGTCTTGTCGTTACCCCATACGAGTGTCTCCCACCAGAAATCGGCGAAACCGCTGAAAGCGAGACCTTTAATGCCGGCGAGGTCCTTGATTCCCCAAACGATAGTGAACTGCATCGGGACATCCTGATCGGCCTTTGCAATGGTTTTGTACAACACCTCAAGTGTCAAGGTGTATCTGAAATCTTCTGAATGCAACAAATACTCAGCACCGAAGAGCCATGCATTGTTGGCAAACTGACCGCCGTTCCATTCGACGTGAGCGCTCAAATCACCGAGTGCGGTGTTTTTCCAGAAGTTGAGGCCACGTGCAATCTCAGTGTAATAACCTGTCGGAGCGTCACTCTCTGTCGGGTGATAGATATCGGTGAAGAAGAACGTGCTTCCCCACTTATCCATGTTGAACATTTCCAAAGTGGTTGTCAGATGCTCACGGTTAAAATCGTACTGTTCCTGAATGTTGACCTGTGCCTTTGCACATAATGCTGTAGCGATGAAAGCTACGATGAATAATAATTTTTTCATGATATGATTTTATTTTGTTATGTCGTTAATTTCAATTGCCAAATCACCGAAGAGGTTGACCGGTTCACCTTCAGTGATTAAGATGTCGTCTTCGAGACGGATGCCGATGCCTTCCTCGCGTATGTAGAGCCCCGGTTCGCATGAGAGAATCATGCCCGGTGCGAAAGGCTCGTATTTGTCAAGGTTGTCGTGGCAGTCGAGACCGATGTGGTGTGCCATGCCATGCATGAGGTATTTTCTGTACAGCGGCTTCTCCGGATCTTGATTTTCAACGTCTTTCTCAGTGAACAGACCGAGTTTTATCATCTCTTTCTCCATCAACTGATAAGTCGTCCGGTTGATTTTGTCGATTGTGCCGCCAACCTTGTATAGTTTCGTTATTTCTTTTTTCACTTTCAGAACGGCCTCGTAACATTCTTTCTGACGTGGCGTTAACTTGCCGTTAATCGGGATGGTGCGGCTCAAATCTGAGGCGTAGTTTTGATATTCGCAGCCCATGTCGAAAAGAAGTAACTCGTTGTCGTTCAAGATGCTGTCGTTTTTCGAGTAGTGCAAACAGCAGGCGTTTTTGCCTCCTGCCACTATTGGATGGAATGCGTGACCTGATGCGTTGTTCATCTTGAAGATGTATTCCATCTCGGCCTGCATTTCATATTCGTAACGTCCCGGTTTCACGGTCTTCATGCAATGCAGGAAGGCTTTTCCTGTGATGTCGCAGGCGTGTTTTATGATTTCAATCTCCTCTTGAGATTTTATCTTGCGCAGTTTGTTGAGAATCGTTGCCGAACGGTCGAAGGTGTGTAGCGGATACTGATTCATTATCTCTTTCACGAAACGGTCTTGAATCGTCGACACTTTTGTCTCGAAACGTGAGTATTCGTAAAGGTTGAGATATACCTTTGAGCTGCTGAGTATCAACTCTTTAAGCAGGTCGTTGAAGCTGTCGGCATACATCACGTTGTCGCAACCTGATATTTCCTTGGCTTGTTTTGCGTCGAGCATCTCGCCACGCCATATTGCTTTTGTCTCGCTGTACGGTTCGATGAACAGGATTTCGCGCATCGAAGGGTTCGGATGGTCGGGATATAATATCAAAAACGCCCCCTCGCGGTCGATGCCGGTGAGGTAGAAGAAGTCAGAGTTCTGCCGGAAAGGATAACACTGGTCGCCATTGCGCGGCATCTCCTCGTTGGCTGTAAACACAGCAAGAGCGCCTTTTGTCATCATCGAGGCGAAATTCCTGCGATTTCTGACAAAAAGCGCACTGGGTATCTTATTGATAGACATTTCGTTTATTACAATCCTAAACTGATTAGTTTAAATCCTAATGTAACCGTAAACATGTTTTGTTTTGTGGCATCCAAAACAAATGACTCGCCTTCAATTACTAAGCTTTTCTTATCGATGATGTTGGTCAAAGCGAAGCTGTAGTTGATGTCGAGAGTGAACCAAAGCACGTCAATACCCACGTTGACGGCGCCACCCCATGTCATGTTGTTGGCATCGGCTTTTACCTCTTGATTTGCGTGGTTGATTTCTTTTTTCTGGTTGACGACAAAATACATCACAGGGCCGACATTGCCTCTAAGTTTGAAGAACTTGAAGTCGAGGAACTGATAACCCAAGAAGATCGGCACTGCGAGATTTTGCTGGCTGAATTCCAGTCTTGGATTGAAATCCATCAGATCAGTGCCTTTGAAATTGTACACCTGACCGCTCTTGAACCACAATAATTCCGGTTGGATAATGAAATTCTTGATTGTGAAACGTCCGAACAAACCAAGTGTCAAATGTTCGTCGAAACCTGTTTTGATATCAGCCTTGTCGAGTGATAATGAAGCGGTTTGGTAACCGACTTTTGGTCCGATATGAATACCTAAACCTTCAGCTTTTGCCATATTGGCGAAAAGTACGATTGTTAAAATAAGTAATAATTTTTTCATAGCTATTAAAAATTTATTATTTTTGCAAAGATATTTAAAATAATCAAACGAACAACAAAATATGAAAAAGAATTTTTACATCTTGGTTTTCGCGATGATGCTGTCTTTCGTCGCTTCAGCGCAACGCTTTGAATATCAGTTGGGATTGAAAGGCGGTTTGGGTTTCGCATTTTTAGGCTCAAATGATGACAATATAGTTAATAAGGATAATGGACTCTGTTACAAATTCGGCTTTACCGGCGTTTATTATTTCTATGAAAACTACGGCATAACGAGCGGTTTTAATATCATCGGGCATGATGTTTCGTATAAACTCAAAATTGCAAATACAGAGAATCCTGAGAGTTACAGTATAGTTTCAAGGAATCTTAAAAACACTTATTGTCAGGTTCCTATCTTGCTGAAGATGAGGACAGATCCTTTTGCCGACAGATACCGTGTTTTCGGCGAGATTGGTTATGGTTTGAATTTCTTTGTATCTGAACAGGATAAATACGATTCTAATCATAGTTACCGCGATGTCTGCAGCTCGTTCATCCTGCATCTTGGCATGGAAATGGAGGTGCTTAACAGAAGCACGCTGTTGTTTAGCATAGGATACGACAAATTCTTCTCAAATCTGATGTCGTCGGGCAATGAAAAGATGACTTTGAGTAATGTGTGTTTTGAAATCGGATTTTTGTTCTGATGAAGATAACTTTAGCGCAAATTCAGTGCATTGCCGGCGATATTGACGGCAATGTGGCAAAGATAGTGGAGGCGGCTCACAAGGCAAAAGCCTCTACTTTGGTGATATTTCCTGAGCTTTCCGTGAGCGGGATGTGTCCTGCCGCGATGTTCAAGACCCCTGGTTTTGTTGATAAATGCGAACAAGCTTTAGATAAGATAGCCGCTGAATGCGAGAATATAGGCGTGCTTGTCGGATGTCCTGTCGGGAAATTCAACGCGGCGGTTTATATGTTTCAAGGACAACGCAAGGTGTTCAAAAAGAAATACTTAGAGGATTCCGAACGCGGTGTTTTCGAGCCTTCAGATGAGGATGCGCTTCTGCAAATCGGTTGTCATAAATATGCCGTGACTATCGGGCGTGACCTTAAAAACACAAACGATGACGAGTTTTTGCTTCAGAACCGCATGGACGAGCTGATGGCTCTCAAACCTGACGTGATTATCAATATTGGTGCTGAAAAATGCGGCGTGAACCAGTCAAAAGTACGGCGTAACACGTTGAGACAGAATGTGTTGAAACATGAGATTCCGTTGGTGTTTGTGAACAACGTTGCATCAAAAAAAGAAGCCACCTATGACGGCGGCTCTATGATTTTCGGGTACGAAAGCTATGTTGTGGCCTCCGCTCCTTTCTTCGAGGAGACAGTGATGGACGTCAACCTTGAATGTCTCATCTCGATGAAGCACGAAGACGAGCAGCAAGACTACGTTTTATAACCTTTCGAGGGTATTTTCAATAAGTTTCTCGACGTAAGGATGATAGTCGGCGGAGAACTTCTCCGTGACGCGGTTTGCTATTGCCACACAGATGGTCAAGCAGTTGTGTCCCAACATCTTACCGAGGCTGAACAATGCCGACGACTCCATCTCGAAGTTACAGACTTTCCAACCGTTGTAATTGAACTTCTCAATGTCAGGGTTGATTTGCGGGTATGTCAACTCGAGGCGCAGTGAGCGGCCTTGTGGTCCGTAGAAACCTGGTGACGTGGCGGTGATTCCCTGATGATAACCTGCTGTGAGACGGTCGAAAAGCTCTTTTGAACTCTCCACGAGGTAAGGTTTCGGGAGGTCGGTAGGATATTTCATGTCACGGATGAACGCATCGGTCATCTCCTTGTTAATCACTTCGTTATGTTCCTTGTAGAAATATGCGAGGCCGTCGAGTCCGATGGCGTAACGTGATGCGACGTAGCTGTCTTCAACGCCAATCTCAGGCTGTAAGGCGCCGCAAGTGCCAAGACGCACCATGTTGAGCGTGCGATGTTCTGTCTTTGGCGTGCGTGTCTTGAAGTCAATGTTGGCAACAGCGTCGAGTTCATTAACCACGATATCGATGTTGTCGGTGCCCATGCCCGTCGACAGTGCTGTGATGCGTTTGCCTTTGTAAGTGCCGGTGTGCGTCACGAGTTCACGGTTCTGACGCTTGTATTCTATGGTGTCGAAATGCTGGGAGACCATTGCCACACGGTCAGGATCGCCAACCAAAATGATATTGTCGGCAAGCATCTCCGGAAACAGATTCAAATGATATATGGCTCCTTCGTTGTTGAAGACGAGCTGTGAGCCTGGTATGGGTTTAGTGTTCATAGTCAATGAATTGTTAAATTTTTTTTGCAAATGTAGGCATTTTTTTGCAAGTTGTGTTAAAAATTGTTAAAAATGAAAAACGTAAAATATTAATGTTTAATTTTGTAACGTTTTATGATTGAAAATGTTGTTTTTATAAGGAAAAATGAAAAGAGATAACGATTTTGTAAAGGCTAAAATCATCTCAATAGGTGACGAACTGCTGATTGGACAGGTGGTGAACACTAATGCCGCTTGGCTTGGTAACATATTGACAACCAATGGAATAGAAGTTATTTCCACTTTGACCATAGGTGATGGCGAGCGTGACATCGTTGAGGCTTTGGATGCATGCTCGGATGTTGAAATCATCGTTATGACAGGAGGCTTGGGACCTACCGCCGACGACATCACGAAGCCGACGCTGTGCAAATATTTCGGTACGGAATTGGAATTTTGTCAGGACGCTTACGACAATGTGATGAGCATCTTTAAAAAACGCGGTTATCAGATGACCGAGCGTAACCGTGGGCAGGCGTTCATTCCGAAGTCGTGCACATATATCCCGAACCGTTATGGCACAGCACCTTGCATGTGGTTTGAGAAAGGAAAATCGGTGTATATTTCGATGCCGGGAGTGCCTTTTGAGATGAAAAACGTGTTTGAGCAGGAGATTTTGCCGAAACTGTTGTCGCATTTCAAGGTGACTCCTTATATTAATAAAGTCGTGATGACCACGGGCGTGGGTGAGTCGTTTCTCGCCGATAGAATCAAGGACTGGGAAGAAGCGTTGCCTGACTTTTTGTCGTTGGCGTATCTGCCGCAATACGGCATGGTGCGTCTGCGTCTCGAAGGCCGCCATCCTGATAGGGAATTTTTGAAGCAAACTGTTGATAATGAGATAGATAAGTTGCAAAAACTCATTGGTGAATTTATCTTCGGATACGATGACAAGCCTATCGCGGAGGTTGTTTTGGACAAACTCAAGACGGCAGGGAAGACATTGGCGTCGGCGGAGAGTTGCACTGGCGGTACGATAGCGAAAATGATTACAGCAATCCCAGGCAGCTCAGAGGTTTTCAAGGGAACTGTGGTTTCGTATGCGACTTCAGTGAAAGAAGAGGTGTTGAACGTTAATCATGAAGATGTTGAGAAATATACCGTTGTCAGTCAGCAGGTTGCGGAACAGATGGCTGCTGGCGTCAAGGCGTTGCTGAAGACGGATTATGCTGTGGCGACAACCGGCGTGGCAGGACCTGGCGGCGGGACAGAGGAAAACCCTGTAGGCACGGTGTGGATTGCAGTGGCCGGACCGAACGGTGTCATTTCAAAAAGGTATAATTTCGGAAACGACAGAGGCAATAATATAGAACGTGCTGCAATAACGGCACTTGAAATGGTGAGAAAATATTAGTAGAGACGGTCCGCTGACCGTCTAAAAAAATTCAAAATATGTATAGATTTGGGAAAATATTCGGATTTTTGTTTGTATTGGCATTATTATCTTGTTCAAAATCAAACGGTTACAAAAAGAAACTGACTGTAGACTGCAAGAACCTTGAACCGCAGACTTTGGAGATTGTCGAGTTTAACAAGGTGCTTTTTGCCATCGACACCGCTAATTTCGATGCAGAATACAGAGCGATATTGCCTCAGTTTCAGCCATTTTTGATAGAAAATCCAAGCGATGAAGAAGTTGGATACATGAAAGACTTTGTTAAGGATACTTTTATGTTGAAAATCAACAGGTTGGTGTGTGAGACTTTCCATGATATAAGTCTTGTCGCCAATGAAATCAAAGGTGTTTATCAGCATTACAAATATTATTATCCGGAGTTTGATGTTCCTCCGACTTATTCTTATGTTGCCGGAATGTATTACAACAGGCCGCATAGTATTAGTCCTGAATGTGCCTTGTTGGGATTGGATTTTTACCTGAGTAACAAAGACTTAGTATACGACAGGATAGGCTTTCCGAGATATTTTTCACGCCGTTGTCAGCCGGCATATCTTACGAGAGATTTCGCGGAAGAGCTTTATTATCATAAATTCGGCGACAGAAAGAATCAGAAGAATGTGTTGGATGAGATGATTGCGCAAGGTAAGATGTATTATTTTATTGAGGCGATGAACCCGTCGCTGCCAGATTCGGTCATTATGGGTTATTCCAAATCTCAGATGGAATGGGCTGACGATAACGAAGGCGCGGTGTGGGCGGCTGTTGTCGGTAATAACATGTTGTATTCCAATAATTTGGAACAAAGACGTTTGTTGTTCAACGACGGGCCTTTTACGGCTGCTTTCTCTGAAAACGCACCTGCCAGATTGGGAGATTATTTTGGACTGCAAATCGTCCGTTCGTTCATGTCGAACAACGACGAAACGTTGCAGAATCTGATGGAAATGACTGATTATCAGGATATTTTCCAAAGGTCGCGGTATAAACCACGAAAATAAAATCATATTATTAACAAAAACCAATTTTTATGTTAGTTAAAACTTTTGGTAGTGCCTTGAATGGCATTGATGCAATTACAGTTACGATTGAGGTCAACATTGACCGTGGAGTGCAGTTTTTTCTTGTCGGTTTGCCAGACAGCGCCGTCAAAGAAAGTCAGCAGAGGATTGAATCTGCGTTGAATAACAATAACTTACGCTATCCGAAGCGGAAAATCACAATTAACATGGCACCTGCCGATATCCGTAAGGAAGGCTCAAGTTATGACTTGCCGTTGGCGATAGCGATTCTTGCCGCGTCGGAGCAGGTAAATGTCGATTTGCTTGACAAATACATCATTATGGGTGAGCTGTCGCTTGACGGCGGCATCAACCCGATAAAAGGGGCGTTGCCGATAGCGATAAAGGCCGCTGAAGAAGGTTTCAAAGGCGTGATAGTGCCGAAAGCCAACGCAAATGAAGCCGCTGTCGTTGAAAATATTAACGTTTACGGCGTCGAGACAATAATAGATGTCATCAACTTTTTCAATGGATTTCATCATCTGGAGCCGACAAAGTTGAGCCTTGAGCAAGAAGTCAGCAACGATTTTTACGAATTCGGATTCGAGGATGTCCGCGGGCAGGAAAACATAAAACGAGCCCTTGAGGTGGCGGCGGCAGGCTCGCATAATGTTATTTTAATAGGTCCTCCCGGAAGCGGTAAGACCATGTTAGCCAAGCGTTTGCCAACGATTTTACCCCCGATGACGCTGAAAGAAGCTTTGGAGACGACAAAGATACATTCTGTGGTCGGCATGCTTGGACATGGAGTCTCACTGATGCACACGCGACCGTTCAGAAGTCCGCATCACACCACGTCATACGTCGGTTTGGTCGGTGGTGGCACCTATCCGCAGCCTGGAGAGATATCGCTTGCTCACAATGGAGTGCTCTTTCTCGACGAATTGCCTGAATTCAAACGACAGGTTCTCGAGGTGCTTCGCCAGCCGATGGAAGACCGCATGGTGACGATAGCGCGTGCCAAGCAGACCGTGGAGTTTCCGGCGAATTTCATGCTTGTGGCCGCGATGAATCCTTGTCCGTGCGGTTACTACAATCACCCGACGAAGGAGTGCACATGCAAGCCCGGACAAGTGGAGACTTATCTTTCGCGTATTTCCGGACCGTTACTCGACAGAATAGATTTGCATATTGAGACGTTCCCTTTGTCGTATGAGGAACTGGCACAGAAAAAGCCAGGCGAGAAGAGTGCCGACGTGCGTGAAAGGGTGGTACAAGCCCGTTTGATACAGGTGCAACGTTTCGCCGATGTGCCAGGCATACATTGCAATGCTCAGATGACCGCCAAGATGATACAGAAATACTGCGACCTCGACGAACAATGTGGTCTGTTGCTGAAAAACGCCATGGAACGATTGGGATTATCGGCTAGAGCCAGAGATAGGATATTGAAGGTGTCACGCACCATCGCCGACCTCGCCGGTTCCGAAAACATCCAGCCAGAGCATTTAGCTGAAGCTATTCAATACAGAAGTCTGGACAGGGACAGCTGGGGGAAATAAGAAAAGTATGTTTTTTCTTGCTGGATGTTAGAAAATTTTCTATCTTTGCAGCGGAATTAAAAACCAAATATTATGAAATACTCTGAAATTGAACGGAGGCTTAAAAAAGCCGGATGTTATTTTTTATATGATGGTGATCATCCTTATCGGTATAGTCCGATTACTGGAAACATTTTTCCATTAAGTCATCATAAATCGCAAGAGGCAAAATTTGGAACGTTAAAAGCAATAAGCAAACAGTCTGGTGTTAAACTATAATACTAAAAACAATGAAAATAACTGCAAAAATAGAGATTGGGAAGGATTTAACATATGACATTTACACGGTAGATGAGAATTTGGGTTTCATGTTGCTTGGGCAGGGAAACAGTATAACCGAAGCCAAAACTGACTTTTTGAAAAGCAAGGAAGATATGAAGAATATTTTTAAACAAGAAGGCCGTGATTTTGATTTCGATAACCTTGAGATTGAGTATAAGTATGATACTGGATCGTTTCTGAGGTATTCGCCTTTCACTCTCACATGGTTGGCGCACGCCACTGGCATTAATAAGAAGCAGTTGAGTCATTATACGACAGGATTGCGGCATCCGAGCCGTCACACATTGGAAAAAATACAAATCGCGATTCTTGGGTTCGCAAAGGATTATCAGCAGGTGGCGTTGGTTGACTAAAAGTTTAGGAGTTGCTGAGTATAACATTGTAAACTCTATTATAGTAAATTATTTTACTTTTTTCTCTCTCATGTCAATTATTAATTGTAACTTTGCATCCCAATTTTTGAAAAAGAGAAAAAAGATATATGGAGACAGAAAAATTCCGCATCGAAAGCGACCTCCTCGGCTCAAAAGAAGTGCCGACTGATGCTCTATACGGCGTCCAGACTGTGCGAGCTATCGAGAACTTTGACATCAGCGGACACCTAATGAGTGAATATCCTAACTTCATAAAAGGCATGGCGATAACGAAAAAAGCGGCAGCTATTGCCAATTACGAGGTCGGAATGATTGATATTCAACAGCGCGACGCCATCTGCACCGCATGCGACGAACTTCTTGAAGGCAAACATCATGACCAGTTCCCGATAGACATGATTCAGGGTGGGGCAGGTACCTCGACAAATATGTGTGCCAACGAAGTCATAGCTAACCGTGCATTGGAACTGATGGGGCACAAACGCGGAGATTATAAATACTGCTCTCCAAATGATATCGTAAATGCCTCACAGTCAACAAATGACGCCTATCCTTGCTCTATACACCTCGCCATGGTACTCGAACACGAGGAGTTCCTGCTTCATCTCGTGAACATGATTGGCGCTCTCGACAAAAAAGCGGAAGAGTTTAAAGACGTCATCAAGATGGGACGTACTCAGCTTCAGGATGCTGTCCCGATGACGCTTGGTCAGACATTCAGCGGCTTCGCGGCGTCTCTCCGTGGTGAGCTCAAAACCTTGAACATGGCGGCTCGCGAGTTCCTTGTTGTCAACATGGGAGCGACAGCCATCGGAACGGGTATCTGCTCTAAACCTGGCTACAGTGGGGCTGTCATCAACGCTCTGCGTCGTGTGACGGGATGGAACATCACCCTCGCCGACAACCTCATCGAGGCTACAAGCGCCACATCGTGCATGATTCAATACAGTGCCGCGATGAAACGTCTGTGCATCAAAATCAACAAGATGTGCAACGACTTGCGTCTCATGAGTTCAGGCCCGAGATGCGGCTTCAACGAGATTAACCTGCCGCAACGTCAGCCTGGCTCGTCAATCATGCCGGGCAAAGTGAACCCTGTCATACCTGAAGTGATGAACCAAGTGTGCTACAAAGTCATCGGTAACGATATGACAATCGCGCTGGCATCCGACAACGGTCAGCTTGAGTTGAACGTGATGGAACCTGTCATCGCTTACTGCCTGTTTGAGTCTATCCATCTGTTAACCAACGGGTTAGATACATTAAGAACACACTGCATCGAAGGCATCGAGGCCAATGTGGAGCACTGCCGCAAGATGGTTGAGAACAGCATCGGTATCGTCACCATGCTTAACCCGATAATCGGTTATAAAGAGTCGACAAAGATTGCGAAAGAGGCAAGCGAGACCGGACGTGGCGTGTATGAACTCGTCCTCGAACACGGTATCCTTACCAAGGAACAGCTCGACTGGATTCTCCGACCGGAGAATATGATCAAACCAGTGGAGATAAAATTTTAGAACTCTACAATCAATTTGAGATTTATCTGCCTGTTAGTCAAGTAATTAGGCACTGCGTATTGTATGTTGTACACGTCGGTCACCCACATGTACGAGCTCACGTTGTTCACGCCGAGGAGGTTGAACACTTCGAGGCTCAGCCAGCAGTTTCTGATGTATTTCAACGGGTTACGTGGGTTGCTGAATGAAGTCTCTTCGCCGATAAGTTGTTTGCTGAATCCTATATCTACGCGACGATAGGCAGGTGTGCGGTATTTGTGCCTGTAACGCTCTGAATTTGACGGTCCGAATGGCAGTCCTGTTCCCACAATAAGTTTCAGGCTGACTTTGAACGACGGTATCTGAGGGATGTAATCCTGGAAGAAAATCGCGAAGTTGATGCGCTGGTCAGAAGGACGCGGGATGCCTGAGATGATAGTGTCACGCACGAAATCTGCACCGTTGTTGACGTCGGTTTGCGAGATGATGTTGCCGTTTGCGTCGATGTAATACTTGATGTTTTCGACGGTTTGCATGACGGATACTGAAGCCCAGCTTTCGATGCCTTTCACAAATTCTCCGTTGATTTTCATGTCTAAACCGTATGCGTGTCCTGTCGCTTTCTGGTCGGCGAAGTAACGGATGCGAATGTTGTCGACCTCGTAAGGTATGATGTCCTTGAGATATTTGTAATAAAGCTCTGTCGTGAGCAAAAACGGGCGGTCCCAAGCCGTGAACTGGTATTCGTGACCGAGCACCACCTGATATGATTTCTGCACCGAGGCCTTGTTTTTGTCGACAAGACTGCCGTCAAACATGCGGAGCTCACGGTAAAATGGAGTCTGCACATACATGCCGCCCGACAGACGGAACGTCATATTCGGTAGTTTATGCGGTTTGAAGGCGATGCCTGCGCGCGGACTCACGTTCACTGATTCGTTGTATCCCCAATAGTTTGCACGCAAACCGGCTGTCAAGACCCAGATGTCTGTTTTCTCATTCTCAAACTGCCATGAATTTTGCAGATAACCATCGACATTGTTGATATACAATATGTTATGACCGTTGGCGACGTTGTTCAACTCAATAGGGGTTTGGAATGGGTTGCTCGGATTTAAGATGGAGTCGACTACGTGTGGCTGCGTGTATCCTGCAGAATCAGTCATGTCCCACTCATTGATGATGTCGTCGAAGAGCTGATGTTGGTAGCGGATGCCCCATTTGAAGGTGTTTTCGTTGTATTTGTAGGCGCCTTTGTGGTCGATGTTGAACACCTGCGAATAAAAATAGTTGCGTGCATGTTCAATATATGTTCCAACTCCTTGATTGGCAATAACATTGCCCTGTTCTTCGCTACCCGGATTCGTCTCAAGCAGACCGATCCAATACTGTCCTTGGATGTCGTAAGTCTCAGATTCCACTGCGGAGTATGTCGAGCCTATGAGTTTTAGGTTCAAATCCTCGTTCGGACTGAAGTTCAATGCCACAGCTCCGAGTCCGGTGGTGTATTTGCTGAGTTCCTGACCGTCGAAATAGATTTTCAATCTATATGATGCCTGGAGGTTTCCGAAATCAGTCTCGCGTGTTGACGGTACCATGAGGTAGCTGTTCTGTGAGTAATAACCGAGGGCTGAAACTTCAAGGCGCGGAGTGATGTCGTATGTTACAAATCCTTGAACATCAATGAAATTAGGCTTGTAGTCGCCTTTGGTATCCATGTTGCCGAGGATGTATTTGGTGTTTTTGTATCTCGCTCCGATGAGATAGCTCATTTTGTTTTTGATGGCTCGTCCTTCTGCGTGTGCTTCGGCTCCCAAGAAGCTGAGTGTCAATGAACCTGCTGTCAGGGTGGGTTTTTTGTATGTGATGTCGAGCACTGACGATAGCTTGTCGCCGTATTCTGCCGCAAAGCCTCCGGCTGAGAAGTCGATGTTGGAGATGAGCCGTGAGTTGATGAAGCTGAGGCCTTCCTGCTGTCCCGAGCCGACGAGGAAAGGCTTGTAAATCTCTATTCCGTTGACGTAGATGAGGTTTTCGTCGAAGTTACCGCCACGCACGTTGTATTGTGAACTCAGTTCGTTTGTCGAGCTCACGCCTGCAAGTGTCTTCACCATGTCTTCCACGCCTCCGGCTCCTGCTGATGGCAAGAGCACTGTCTCTCTTGCGTCGAGTTTGGTGATGGTTGACGTGCTTATCGACTTGTCTTGCACCATCATCTCGGGCAACATGGTGGATGACACCGTCATTTTGACGTCGTTTTTACGTCTTTCGCCTTGTTTCAGGCTGATTTTTATGCGTATCTCGTCGTATCCTACGAAAGAATACACCAAATTAATTAAGGTGTCGGCCGGCAATACGAGGTTGTAGCTTCCTTTTGAGTCGGAGACTACGCCGTAAGGTGTGTTGAGCACCGCCACGTTGACAAACTCGAGGGCTTTGCCGTTTTCGTCGGTGATTTTTCCATATATGACGCCCTCATTCTTCTGCGCAAAGGCAAAAGTAGGAAGTAAAATCAGTATGAAAAACAACCAACGTCTCATTATCTTAATACAACGTCAACTTATGCATTTTATTACACAAAAAAAGCCGCCTTGATGCAGACGGCTTCTCTTTCTAATAGTCATATCTTACCAGCGGTTAAGATTACCATCCTTTGCAGCGTCAACCATAGCCTGGTAAACACCCTTCTTGTCGATGGTACGCAAACCTGCTGCAGAAACTTTCAAAACTACCCATTCATTCCATTCCGGAACAAAAAATCTCTTGATTTTCAAGTTAGGCTGGAAAGTTCTCTTGGTCTTCTTATTTGAGTGAGAAACGTTGTTTCCACTGATGACCTTCTTACCTGTAATCTGACAAATTCTTGACATTTTTCTAATATTTTATTATTCTTAATTTTCCTTTACAAAACGGAGTGCAAAATTACAACTTTTTTTGATATGAAAAACATTTTTTTGAAAAAAATTAATTCCCCATCGTCATTTCGAGCGAAATGTAACGAAGTGGAATGAAGTCGAGAAATCTCTGACCAACAAGCTATGCAGAAATAAAAGTCGGTGATTTTTCCGTTCCGCTTTGCTCCGGTCGAAATGACGATTTGTGAAAAAAATACATTTTTTCTGAACATTTTTTCAAAATTTTTTTATTTTTGCGCTTTAAAATTTTAAAAATATGAAAATTCCAATGGTTGACCTTGTTGGTCAATACAACAAAATCAAATCTGAAGTGGATGCTTCAATCCAGCAGATTTTATCGACAGGCGGCTTTATCGGCGGTCCTGTCGTACAGAAATTTCAAGAAGATTTACAGGAATATCTCAATGTGAAGCATGTGATTCCTTGCGCCAACGGCACCGACGCTTTACAAGTTGCCATGATGGGTCTCGGCCTGAAGCCTGGCGACGAGGTCATCACTACTTCGTTCACTTTCATCGCTACAGCTGAGGTTGTCGCCTTGCTGCGTCTCACTCCTGTTGTGGTCGATGTCGATATGGAGACTTATTGTATTGATCCTGAGGCTGTTGAGCGTGCTATCACTCCTCGCACAAAGGCTATAGTGCCGGTGCATCTGTTTGGCCAGTGCGCTAACATGGATGCCATCATGGACATTGCGAAACGTCATAACTTGTATGTCGTGGAAGACAACGCACAGGCTATCGGTGCTCATTACACTTTCAAAGACGGCACAGTGAAGAAATCCGGAACCATCGGAAACATCGGCTGCACCTCGTTCTTCCCTTCAAAGAACCTCGGTTGCTACGGTGACGGTGGCGCTATTTTCACCAACGACGACGCTCTTGCCGACATGATGCGTGTGGTGGTAAATCACGGTATGAAGACACGTTATTATCATGATTATGTGGGAGTCAACTCACGTCTCGACGCCATCCAGGCAGCAGTTCTCGACATCAAGTTGAAACATCTCGACGAATATATCAAGGCACGCCAGTATGCGGCTGCATACTATGAGAAGGCTTTTGCACAGACCGACAAGGTCATCACACCGAAGACGGCTCCGTTTACCGACCATGTCTATCATCAGTATGTGGTGGTTCTCAAGGACTTAGACCGTGCCAAGGTGATGGAGCATCTGCAGTCGAAAGGCATAGCATGCGCCATTTATTATCCAGTGGCATTGCACATGCAGAAAGCCTACGCCGATCCACGTTACAAGAAAGGCGACTTCCCGGTATGCGAATATCTCTGCGACCATGTGATGGCATTGCCGATACACACCGAGTTCACCGACGAGCAGTTGAAGTATGTGACTGACGCGGTGCTGGAGATGTGCTAAGAATATTTGTGAAAAATAAAATGCGAAGCAGTTTTTTGATTGCTTCGCATTTTTTTATGATAGACATAAGGGTTGTCATATAGTTAGGGCTGTATCTTATACCCTACATAAGCATGTAATGCGCGGTCGTATTTCAAAAGAATGTATTCATCGTCATCATCGTGATCGTTAATAAACGAAATTATAACTGATATTACAAATACCGCAATCAAGAGTAAAATTATTATAAGAGTTAGCCAGACAATAAACAATTTCGCAAAAATTGATATTAGAATATACATAAATTCACCTTCGTTATGAACTATCGACATGATTGCTGTTCCGACAAAACAAAGACCAGCAATCACAAGGCAAATTGTTTGTGCTGTATTCAACGGATGGTCAAATCCACAGCACCAGGCAATGAATATTGCAATAGGGCAGGCTAGGAGCAGAGTCATATCCCATCCGTTGGCTGTAAGGACTAAATCACCTCTATTGGATTTAACTTTTGCGATGATGTAGAAGACGAGTAGTATCAGGAAGACAACTCCTGCGATAATGAAGTTTTGATTGGGCATAAGCAGTTTGTTTTATGGTCTTTCCACATAATCGATATAACCGTCCTCTACCACCCAACCGACGCTTGATGTATCATGAGAACCAACTACTACTGAGAACTTTTTCCATGTACCATTCTCAAGAACTTTTCCTCCAACTTCAAGTGCTCTTTCACAATTGTTCTCTAAACAAAATGACCAGGAAAATGCGCCAAAATATACATGTGATTTGATGCAATCACCATAATATCCAGTCTTTATAATATACAATCCCTGTGATTGTATAAAATCGATGGTCCAGTCATCATCATCAGGTAAGATGTATCGTATTTTTACAGTTGCATCAAAAGCTTTTCCAACCTCAGAAGTAAGCCGCATCTTGGCTATGAACAAATATTCTGTTTGGGTTTCTGATAGAGTATTTATTATATGGAAATCTGAAATCTCTTTTTCCGCTATAACCCAACGCCAGCTTGAAGGATAATAACCGTTATCGACACCTTCTGATAATGAATGTCCGATAAGGTCTTGTTGAATCTGTTTGATGCTTGGTTTGGGAGGAATTATTGACTTTATGCATAATAACACCGTTGACGGAAGTTGGGTGTTGGTAAATGCGAAACGCACGGAGTTACTGAGATCGGAATCTATGGCATTGACGAATGCTGTGTTAAATTTTGATTGAGATTTGTTATTGCTGTAACTGTTTTTTTTATCAGCCGCATTACGATATATCTCATCTATTCCCAATGTGTAATTAGTGTTTGCTTCGGATTTGGCTGTATAATAAGCAGCTTTAGCAGTCTTGCGACTGTTGTAAGATGCTCCTTTGCCAAAATTTACATCTAGTATCTGCAAAACCTCAAGATATTCTTTGTTGCATTCGTTGACTTTTTTGCCCAATGTAGATCCGTCTTTTTCGGGTGAGGCACATGATAAAATCAGCATTGGACATAATGCAACGACTAACAATTTTTTGATAATTTCTTTTATTTTCATAAATCTAACCCATCTATAAGAAAAACATGGTTAAACATGCCTATTGAAATATATTGTGTTTCGCCATCATGGGTTATGTGACCGATATTGAGAACAACATAATCGTCGATTTCAAACTGCAACATGGTTAGCTTTAGCCTGATTTTTTCACCAAAAGCATCTAATGAATTTGGATTTTCTTTATTTATCCTTTCGGTTAATTTGTTTTCAACCATTGTACGATGGTTTTCTTCTGTTGGTATTGTAATGTACATGATACCGGCTAAAACAGCTAAAATGATAATAGTACGAATGAGTGTTTTCATAGTTTAATTTGCTTAATTTCCTGTTATAATTGTAATATCATCAATATCTAATACAAATTGGTCTGAACAATTAAAATGGCGTATAGCTATCCATATTGTTTGTCCGGAATATGAATTCAAATCAATGGTTTTCAAGTACCATGTTCCCTGTTCTCTATTCCCCCTTATAATCTCGCTCTTACCAGTTTTTGCAGAAAGAGTCTCTTCCCATATTGTAGTAAAACTGCTAGCATTAGGACTGGTTACGGTTGATATTGCGACACCATAGTGTTCTGCCGCATAATTTGCGTCTTGTGCACATACGTAAAATGATATTCTTGCTCCTGCTGTTATTGTATATTTTTGTGGTGATACGAGGTAGTTGTCAGGGTATAAAACGAGTTGGTTATCGTTGTCGTACGATTGAGACCCCATAGTATAAATGCTATTATTATGACCGATATTCCCATCTGACCCATAAAACCTTTTCCATGCATATCCATCACCATCTGCATCAATAGTTGTCCAATTTTCCCAGTTGCTTTCAAAAGAATATGAATATGTTTGTCCTCCACTTCCGTTTTTCGACAGTTGTACATCATCAACGCACATAATGTATTGGTCGTTACAATTAAAATGACGAATGGCTATATAAACATTTTGACCTGCGTAAGCACTTAGATTAACAGAGTATTGATACCACGTACCTGTTTTTGCGCCGTTACCATTGCGTGAAGCCATACCACCATATCCTCCATCTTTGGCTGTTAGTGTCCATTCTTGAAGCATAGTAAATGCTGATGCTGTTGGTGTTGTCGTTGAAATGGCGACTCCAAAATGATCTTCGGGATATTCAGCATCGCATGCCGCTGCCCAGAATGAAAATGTCGAACCGTTTTTAATGGAGACTAATGGTGTGATAAGATATTCATTGGGGGTTAAGGCTCCAACACCATTAATAAACGAGCCACTGCAAATAGCATTGCTACCTGTACGGAACCAATCAAGTGGCACGGTTGCATAATATGTCCATGTTGTTGGAATATCGCTTGTCAAAGTCCATGTCCAACTATCGTTGTTAGCGTCAAGTATGGTCCAACCTGAAGGCATTCCAGATTCGAAACCTTCAGAAAACTCTTCAACGGCACTGCCTCCGCCGCCACTTGTTGTGAAGGTTTTTTGTGTGCCATAAGATGTTCCAGCACTGTTTGTTGCATATGCTTTAACATAATATGTCGTGTTGGCACTCAATCCTGTTATTGTACTCGTGAACTGACCTGTTCCAGTGCCGTCGGTTGTGTGCTGGTTTGATATTGTCGGATTTCCGCTGGTATTCCAACATACTCCTCGTGCTGTAACAATGGCACCTCCATCTTTAGTGACATTGCCACCACATGTAACGGAATATGTTGTTACATTAGAAACAGAAGATGTTGTAACAGTTGGAGTATTAACGCCTCCACCACCACTTGTTGTAGTGAAGCTTTTTTGTGAGCCATAAGATGTTCCATAACTATTAATTGCATAAGCTCTAACATAGTATTTGGTATTGATAGACAAGCCTGTAATATGACACGTAAACGAGCCTGTTCCAGTACCACTTGTTACTACATTGTCTTCTGTGGTTGGATTTTGTGAAGTGCTGTAGCATATACCACGTTGGATAATAGTCGCTCCCCCGTCGGAAGTTACATTACCCCCACATGTTGCTGTGTTTGAGGTTACGTTTGTTGGCGTTGTCGTTGTTACAGTTGGCGTCGTTGCGCTACCACCTCCGCCTCCACCACTGTCTTTGTATAGCGCAATATCCTTATAATCATATGAAGATTTGCCAACACCTTTCAAATCTAATCTCTTGTTGTGATTTCCATCGTCTAAATAGAGATAATAGTTTTCGTTTAAATCGTCGAAAGTGACATCTAATTTAAATGTACCGGTAACACCGGTATGAGTATTGGTGTATTCTTGGTTGCCATTTGTGACAACAACATTTACATTGTTTAGTGGCATTGACTGAGATTCCTCTATAACCCTTCCACTTAATATTGTTGTTACTTTTTCCATTTTCTTTACACAACCAATTAATGCCAAGATTGTAAAAAAAATAGATATTATTAATAATAGCGGTTTCTTCATGGTAATATATTATTGTTGATTAAAACGTTAAACCAAAATTAATCCCATAAGCAATAGATTGGTCATCAGTCATTACTGTTGGCATAAATGCATAATGTCTTTCCTTGTTTTTTTTCGACAATGAAGCAACTCTGAAAATATGTATTGTATATATTACAGCGGCGGCGGACCAACATGCGATATTTACGCCTCGCATAGTGTTATATTGCTTTAATGCCTTGTTATATTCATCAATGCCGACATTGCTTTTGTTCATAGTGTTTTTATAATTGTTTGAAAGCAGATACGATATTCCTGCGCCACCTATAAGCAACACTTCGCTTGTTATCACAATAATGCCTTCTCCATTGCGATCAGCCTGAAACTCGCCCAATCCTGGGACAGCGTATGACCAGAAATTGAAGTTTTTGGGAGGATTATAATCTTTTAATTGTACCAGATATGGCTTGTTTGGATCTTCTGTTCGTACTATTTGTTTCAGCCACTTTACATCACTATAATTGTTATGGGAAATTTTTATGTCGTATTTTTTGCTTATTTGATAATTTTTATCAAAATCAAGTTTCAAAGGTGCATCACCATTGCTTTTTGATAACTCATAGTAAGGTGTTTCATTCGCATAAACAGGTGTTCCAGATGTGTAAAATAACTCTGCACGCGCACCTTCCAGCGGTCTCCCATCATGTCCCTTAACAACAACTAATGCAACATTGGGTTTTCCTTTGGGTTTGTAATTGTATAATTTAACAACAATACTATCACCTTTTTTGATGCTTTTTGTTTGATAATCTTCATAATCTTGATGTGAAATTTTGATTTGATAAGTTTTGTCAGATGTAAAAGTCTTGTCATCTCTAAATCTTAATGTTACAATACCATCTTTGTTTGACGATTCAATCTGCTTCTCACCGTTTATTGTATACTCCACATTTGCATTAAGCAGTGGAATGTTGTCTTTCCCACGGACAGCAACTTTTGCCATTTTTAGTTGCCTCTTTGGTTCAATTGTGTAATATACTTCTTCTTGTGCTTTTCTGACAAAAACTTCTTCTAATTCATACTTTTTATAACCTGGTGCTGTTATTTCAATTGTATACCCGTGCTTGAATTGGGCGTTCACTCCTTTAGTGTCGCCTTCAGTTAATGGTTGGACGCTTAAAATATATTGGTTGGCAGAAGCATTATGACTGTTTTTTCTTAATCTTTTAGGCCCATTGGAAATTTTGAAACTTATATTCGGGATTGTTGTCGAAAAAATAATAACTCCGTCCTCAGGATTTGAATACGATACATTTAATGGTATCAATACACTGCTTTTGTCTTTGTCTTTCGTACAAACAAATTCATTTATCGAACCGTTTTGCGAGAATAAAGGGCTTGAAAAAAGCAATGTTAGCAGTAATATAAATATTGTTTTCTTCATCTTATTTTATATTAAAGTCACCAATAGAGAACCTTTCTTCTTCGGTATAATTAATCTTATTTCCATTTTCGTCTTTGTCAGGCTGCCATGTTCTGACCCAAATACGTGGCTTGTTTTCATCACTGAAATCTATTACCAAAAACAATTCGCCGTCATCGCTATATGTTGAGGATCTCCAACGCTGATTGAGTCTGACACCGTATGTTTTAGGATTAGCTTCGCTTTGAATGATTTGAATGTTCTCAAATTTGATGTTGATATATTCGTTTTTGTCGAATAGTTTCTGGAGATTTGCGAGGTATTCTTTTTTGTTTTTAATACTGTATTCAATTCTATAATCGTTCATTAGATTTCTTGACATTTCCTTGTTTGGGTCGACAGTAACAACTCGTCCTGTAATTATCAAAGCATCTTCACTGTAGATTTTTTCAAGATAGTCGATGTCTTTGTTGTTGTATGCGTCGCGGAAATGATCCACAAAGTTTTTTATCATTTCACGATGGCGTATATCTGTTACGTCGTTACTGTTTGTTATCACTTCTGTGTACTCATGCTCAGGTATCATGCAGTAAAAATCGCTTATTTTCCCGGTATTGTCATATTCAATTACGACATGTTGGTTCCTGTAATCATCTTTACCATCCTTAAAAAATATAGGCACATTTCTAACTTGGTAACCAGAGCCGAATTTCATTACACGTGTAATCATGGTGGTTCTTGTGCAATAAAAATGGCTCACATTCCAAGTGGTCTGAATTCTTTCAATGGCTTCTGGGGTTAGATTTTGTGCCGACAGTTTTAACTCGTTAGTCGCCCCATATGCCCGGTTTAACTCGGCAAATAATGAGTTTGTGTTGTTTTCCATTATGCGCAACACATTTTCAGGAGCTGTTTCGCTGAATCTGAACTTTGTAGGGTGCTGTGCAAGAATTTGATTTGTTGCTAAGATACAAATTGCCACAAGCGCAATGATTTTGAAGAAATTAGTTGCTTTCATATTTTATTAAGTTTTATTTCTGTTGAAAATATAATAAACTATAGTTGTTGTTTCTGTAATATGTTTCGGGATTCTTGATGATTTCACCAGTTATCATATCTTTACGGCTTGAATCTCCTTTATCAAGAAGAGCGCGGAGCATGCCGTCTGAAGAAAAAACAGCAATAATGCATTGTCCCTTATTGTCAAATCCTTCTGTGCTGTTTAAGGCACCGCTTATATACCCGTTTTGTTTCAACACTTTGCTAACTTCTTTGTAGTTTTTGCATTGTGCAATATGTTGCAAAACAGGATCCGCTATTGTATTTGAGCTTGCTTCTTTTACTTCTGGTTTTTTGTTAGCCGGTTTTTGCTCCACTTGGAGCTTCGGCGTTTGTTGAACAGGGCGTTTTGTTGTTATGAATACATTGTCTTTTGAAATCCAGGCAAGTATGCAAATTTCGCCTTCTTGTTGGATTCTGTCGAAATGCACAGACATTTCAAGTTCTTTTAAGTCTTCTTTGTTTTTAATTGACTGGTTTAACACATCTTTAAGTATCTCGTCGCCAAGAGTGTTCAATGCGATGCTTTTGGCTTCGTTTTCATTGTTAGGGTGGAGACCTTCGGCCCAATAATAATTATCGGTTGTTTTTATTTCAATTTCGCGTTCTTCGGTGATGTATTGCTGCGCATATGTGAAGAGAGACAACAAAAATAATGCGATTGCAAATAGAATGTTCTTTTTCATATTATTTGTCTTTTCCGAATAGTGTTTTTATATTATGTTGCGGAATGTTTGAATATAAATCAATATATATTTTTCCGCTGTTCATCAAATCGTCTAAAGTTGTAGAGACAAAAGCCATGTGTATAAATTCAGCATTTTTGTTGTATAATATCAGTGTTCCAGTAAGATGATCGTTTTCAAGTGATTCTATGCCGAAATATTTCTCATAATCTTGTGAAAAGAAGCCGAAAAAATCCTTGCTTGTCATCGTGTAGATTGATTTTTTGTAGCCGTACATCCAATGTTTTACTTCAATATAATAGTTTTGGGAAGAGGGTAGAAGCATGGCGTTTGAAAACGTCAACGCCACGTATGAAGTGTCAAAAACAGGAGTATAAATGGTGTCGTTTTTAATATAAAACAAGTCGCCGTTTATTTGCGGTATTACAAAATTTTCACCCTTTTCAACATAAACACTGTCGCTTACAATGCTGTCGTTACTATAATATTGTAAATAGCTTGGTCTCAAATACATGGAGTTATTAGTGTTGCTTGCATAATAATTGCTAAGTTGTATGGCAAGTTTTATTTCCTGCTCCTTTTTGCTCATGCCGCTTATAAAACAGCAATCTGCCTTAAATATAAACGTGAGGTTTTTATTGTTTGAGCATAGTATTGTAGCTATGTAGTTGTTGTCTCTTCGGTTGATAATTGTGCCGTAGTTATTTTTCCATAGGTCGAAAAACCACGATTTGTTGTCGAGTGAGTCGGCTGGTATATATTTGTCGTCCAATAAAATATACAATTGGTCGTCGTCGTTTGTTTTTATGGTTTCCTTGGCGTCGTTGGATAATAGTATTGACAAAAGCTCTCTTTCAATAAATTGCGTTACGGGTTTGTTGCCAATTAATATAGAGTCGTAAAGGAATTTGCATCCGATATGTTCAATAACATTGTTTTCATCTTTGCATATTGTTATTGTAACAGTATCGCCCAAAACCAATTCTGTACATGGAAAAGAATAGTTGTTGGATGGTATTGAATCTATTTTGCAGATATTGTTCAAAGAGTTGAATAAAACTTCTGTTTTATTTGAATAAAACAGCTCTTGAGCATTACAAGCGAAGTTCGATAATAAAAATATTATTCCAAAGACATATTTCTTGTACATACGATTACGATAATGCTATAGTAGAAATGGAAGGTTCCTCCTAAAAGAAGATTTCTGTTTAAGAGAAACCTTTCCATAAAAAATGTCAAAACATCATTCTTTGCTTAAATCATACGGATTCGGTCGTTTAGGCGCGAATATTTTTCCTTTTAGAACATTGTCCTTGCTGTATAATGCGCCGTTTACGATGTCGCCGTTGCCCCAAGTGCCAATGAAGTAGTCACCTTCTTCAGCATAATGCGGCGGATTTTTTTTATCATGCTTCGCTATCTGCATGTGTCGATAGTAATACATTGTGCCACTACCTTCGGGGATGTCTTTTTTTGCATCACCGACATACTTTCCAAAGGAATATTCAATTACATTAGTGATTATTACAGGGGGTTCCTCTATTATACGAATAGTGTCTCGTGGTTTTTCCTTATTAGTATCAATTAAAACCTCTTCCTGTTGATTCGTGCCATTTTTTTCGCTAGTTTGGGCTGGGTCTTCACCAACGATGGTGTCCGCTACAAGAGGCATTTTAGGCGATGTTTGATCATTAGATCCCTGTTTTTCTACTAATCTATTATCGCCAGAAGGTTCTTTAACAGTCTTTTTAGGAAGTGTGAGGCATAATACGATTACAATGGCAACCACTGCTACAGATGCTGCAATCATTGTGATTTTATGCTTCTTGAACCATGATTCACCTTTTGTATATTCGACAAGCCTTTTGCCGCATTTCGGGCAGACAAATTCCTCACCGTCAGGTATTTCGATGATTTTCTTTTTGTTTTCATCGAAATTTGGGCAATCCCAATTTGTGCAAATACCTTTCATTTCAATAGATTTTAATCAGTTAAACGTTCTTTGTCTCTATCTAAGATTTCCTTGGCAGGATCTTTGGCATCGACAAACTTTTCCCAGTCGTGTTTGTTCTTTGCGCATTCTTTTTTGACAGCCTCACTTGTACTTCCATCGATTTCAGATTTTAATGATTCTCTCTTTGATCTGGACAGGTACTCTCCGGTGTTTAGTTTGTTTTCGACCATAGTACGAATCATTTCTGCGTCTTCCTCGGTGATGTTTTCAACAACATTGCGGAATGTCTGGTGCTTCAAAGAAGTTTTCTTTTCATTATCAATGTAATACACCTTTTGGTTGCCATAGCCTTTACCTTGGAAGCCGTATTTGATTAAACCCATCGACATTGCTAATATTAAATAAGGTGAGAATTCTTCTTTCTTGGTATCGTCCCATGTCTCAGGATACAGTGATGGAAACTGTGAGCCATCGCCTTCTGTATGTAGCAATAGTTTGTGCTGTTTCTCATTGATATCAGTCAACTTTTCTTCGTAGTCGTTTTTCAAACGATTTACATCAGCGAGGTATCTTAATGGGAATCCTCCGGTCATGGATAGAATTACTATTTCGTTTGATTTAAAGTTCTCGGCTACTTCAACTTCGCTGCCAACTGTTTTGCTGAATTGTTGTTTGAATTTTTCACTGAAGTTTGTTGTGTCTTCGTATTTTGGCAAAAGCAGTGCATATTCGATGCGTAACCCATCTCTCGATGATCCCTTGTTGATTTGTTCTTCATTTTTTTGAACCAACACGCTAGCGAGTTTAAGCTTGTCTTCAATGAATTTGCCAAGACCTTCGTCGTCGCCGTTGTATTTATTGGCAATTCTCTCCATTATATTGACTTTTACCTGTTTCTTTTGTTCGCGCTCCATTGCTGCTGTTGCACTGTCAGCGCAAACATCTTCAAACATGTTAATCAATATCTGGGTGTTCGAGATCTTGTTTACCATCTTTATGAAGTCAGGATTCTCATCGTGAGTTTCTTCAATGAGTCTCTTTCTCACATTCAAGGCATTTTCTTTGTTAACACGGTCGTCGCGCATTATTTTCTTTGTCTTGTTCTTGACATCGTCTGGCGAATACATCTTATAAGTAATGATACCATTGCCTTCAGTTGTGGTGTCTTCTGTCTTACAGCGGGCACTGATGGCGATGTCCATCTTGTCTAATGATTCGGTCAGGTATTTCTTGAAAACAATGACGATGTCTCTTAGCTCTCTCAGGTTTTCATTAACCTTGCGGAGTAGGCTTTGTGCGTAATCAAGACCAAGTTCTTCGGTCATTGTTTCATATTTGCGTTTAAGCAAATCGCAGTGGGTGCCTAATATCTTGTCCAGGCTTGTCAAAACACCTCTCTTGTTCCATTTTGTTCTGTTTTCAGCAATATTAGGTTCAATTGTGTCTTTTAATTCCTGTCTCTTCTTCTGTTGTTTCTCACCGAGTTTTTCTATGCGATTTTCGTTGACATCAATAAGTGTTTGAAGATACTTTTCGACTTCAACAATAGATTTGTTGCCGTTTTCCCAATCTTTGAATAAATCGTGTTCAATTAATCCGCATATTACGCTTGCATAACCTTTTAATTCTTCTTTCTGATTGCGGAAGAAATCATTAACACCAACTCCACGGAAATCTTCTTTATAGCGTTTTGTGCAAAGCTCCTCGAGTTCGTCCAAACGGTCTGTTTTTGGTTTCTCAGAGGCTATTTTCTTAAATTGACTAACCCTGTTCCAGTCTTCTTTATATGTTAGCCAAGGGTTTCTATTATCATCTACAATTTTTTGTGATAATGTAAGATGTTCTTCGTCAATTCGCCATTCGGGGAATTTGCCGTTGCGATCATTACGCAAATCTGCTGCATAACCCAAACCGATTTCATCCTCTGGTTTTTCAATAAAGCCTAAATCACTCCAGTTGTTGTATTTAAACTGAAGCATAGCTTGTTTTGCAAAATTGTATTGGACGTATTCCCTGATTTCCTTTTCGGGATATTCAATTCTTCCAATACCAAATGAGATGAAGCGCTTGCTTCTCGTTCCTTCTTCGTGGTTGGCATCACCGTTTTCATTTTGTTCAAGACGTTGTAATTGCGTGTTGCCGACACGATGTATTGTTATGATTTTGTGATATAAAAAGTCCGCTACAACTTCAAACAACTCGCCATTTGCCACGTCGAGAAAACCACCATTGACATTTGCATTTGCAAAAACGTATGTGCTATTGAATGCTTCAACACCTCGGTCGGTCATCATGCGTTTTACTCTCTGTGTCTTCGCTTCTTTGCGTCCTTGCACATCGTATGGGCAATATGCTTTTACGCTCAATGCGTTAAGTTCGAGCAATGCGGCATAACCATTTGGTTTGTAATAGCCGGTATTAGAAACCCAACCATGTGGTGGTGGTGTGGCCGTCTCAGGAAGTTTAGCGTAAACGATGATTTTATCATTTGGGAATTCCTCTCTGATTTGTGTTATAACATCAATAATACTACCACTGCCAGTTCCTCCTGCAAGACCTGTTACTATATGGAATGTTATATTAACGTTGTTTGAACTTCTTTGCAGATTGGAAACATGACTGCCAAGTTTCTTTTTAAATTCGTTGATATTCCATGCAAACAGAAGTCTTCCAAGGCGACGACGCTGTCCTCCTGCCTCATCAGTAATACCACCTTTTATATGATCCCATGTTTGCTTGTCGCCAATCCACGGGCTGATACCTGGATAATCTTCAATTCTGTCAA
The DNA here is from genome assembly GCA_017649945.1 of Bacteroidales bacterium. Lineage (GTDB taxonomy): Bacteria > Bacteroidota > Bacteroidia > Bacteroidales > F082 > Limimorpha. Next base: position 29,900 of record JAGCFU010000004.1, read on the forward strand.
GAATAGATGATGTGGTCGCATTAATCTTCACCTTGTCACCTGGGTCAAGTGCAACGCTCTTACCCATTGTGCGCCATGATTGTGTTTCATTCAAGTCTTTTTCAGATGAATCTACCCAAAGGTATGATACAGCAACCTCCCTCATTGAATCGTTCGGAACGTTGTTGCTTCTGAATTCTTCATAAACTCTTTTGCGAAAAGCACGGATAATATGACCACCAGTGCCGCCTAATCCGATAATTAAATGGTTTTCCATGTTATAGACATTTTAGTTAATTAGTATTTGCATAAGTTGAGTGTAAAATACACACCGCAAATTTATGCATAACATATTAAAAATCAAAGCATTACACTTCTACTTTTATTATCGGAAAATATGAAAATAATTATAGGAAAACTGATAAGATAATTTTGTTTTTTGGGGGCTCGGTCCATATCAAGATCTTAAAGTATACTTTTAAAAAACAAATAAATATTTTAAAGTATAGTTTAAAATAATATAAATTTTTATGAATAATTTATTTTCTCCTCTGCTCCTCAAAATGCTCCGAACATCTTTTGAAAAAGTCATAATCCAAAGCATCGCTTATTTTGAAAAGCAACGGCATCGTAATCCATTGCTGGTTGAAAACTTTGTAAAGGTTCTCAGGTGTGCAGTTCACCTGTTTCGCTAACCATGTGGCCGTGCGTCCTTGTCTCGCAAGCTCCTGCTTGATGAGCTTACCAAGATGGAAATCGTCGGGTGTTGCCTTGTTTTTCATGTTGCCTGACTTTCAAGAACCTCCATCTCTTTCAAGCAACAAAAAAGGCGTTCCCTGTTTTGCCACTTACCGCTATTGAAGGCGTCTGGAAAAGCCTGTGGGTCGATAAGCACCAACAGTTCACGCCTAAAGACGTGAACCTTCCCGACTTATTCTGACCCATGTTAGTTTTCCAGACTTCTCAATAGGAGAACAAGAGCGTAAAGTTCTGTTTTTTTTAGTTTATTTTAAAATATTTTTTAACGATTTTTCATCGCACTGCAAAGATAAAGAAAATTTACAAAGGATAAAATTAAAAACAAAAAAAGATGCCATTCGGCATCTTTTTTTATTCAAAAACTTTGTTATAAGTTCCCTTATAGGAAGTCTGTCCCATGTTGGGCGCTCCAGGGAAGGAGTCGCCGCTGATTGTTATCTGGTTTTCCGTCAGGTCTTCGATTTTGAACTTGGCAGTATTGTTGCTTGCCGTGATTTTTAAAGAATTACCTGACAAACTCCATGTAAATGGTACGGGGTTGCTGATCTCTGTGATTTCGATAACACCTGTGCCGTCGGATATTATCTCGATCATAACGTCAAAATCATATGTCTGACCATTAATAATATGGTGTATCGACTGCCATTTTCCGTAAAGCATGGTCTCGTCGATTGATTCGTCTGACGCTGAGTCTTTCTTTGAACAAGCGGCAAGTATCATCGACACTGCGATAAACAATGTCATTATTTTCATAGTGGTGTTTTTCATGGCTGAAATTTTTATTGTTAAATCAGAATGCAAAGATAATAAAAAATGGGGGAGAAGCAGCTTCACCCCCAGATTTTTTTAACGTTTGATGTCTCTTAGAAGAACAGGATTCCGTTGTTCTTTACTTTTGCCTTATCCAGCAATGCTGAATATGGTGAGCCGTTGAGGATAGCGTTGTTGAACTTCGAGACATACTCTCTGTGGATGGCGTCGTAATCGGTCTTGCCTGCAGGTGTTGTGCCTGTGACTTTCACGATTGCCATTGCGTTGCCGCCCTCGATAGGAGCTGAGTAAACGCCTTCTTTCATACCGAGTGTGGTGCCGCCGATCTTCTCTTCGACGCCGAAGCTACCGTAGCCACGACCTTCCATTGTGATGTTCTCAACAGTGGTCTTCTCGCCGCCGAGATCGTCGATCATCTTCTGGTAGTCGGTGCCGTAAGCCTTGGCTTTCTCTGCCAAAATCTCACCTTTCTTAATCTTCTTGATTGTTGTGGCGTAACGCTCGATGATGTCTTCGTATGGTGCGAGACCTTCAGGAACGATCTTGGTGAGCACTGCCACGACGTACATGTTTTCAAGTTCGAACACGTTTGAAATGTCACCGATCTTGGTGTCATCGTTGAATGACCAACGGACGATTTCACGTGGGTTGTTGATGCCTGAGATGCGGTTGGTGTTCTTTCTGATTGACTGGTATGTACGTTTGTTCAAGCCCTGGGCCTCAACAGCTGCGTTGAACTGTTCGGCTGTCTTGTTCTCAGTGACGAATTTGTTGACTTCGGCGAAGACTGCCTGGTCGGTTGCTGTGCTGGCTGTTATTTCGTGTGCCACGACTGCTACCTGAGCCCACAAAGTGTCGTTACGGTTTTCTTTGCCCATGATTCTTGCCACGTTGAAAGCGCCGTTGTCTTCGTATGGTCCGAAAACGAAACCGACGTTGTTTTCAGCTACTGCAGCCTCGAGTTCCACAGGGAGTTCTGAAGCTTTTCTCCATGTGCTGTCGTATGGGGCGTCTGAGTTGTAAGCCACATAATTTGCAACGTTGCTTGTCTCAGCGAGACCTTCTTTCACGTCGCTGACGAATTTCTTTGCGTCTTCTCTGTCGGCTGCCGAAGGCTTAACCTCGAAGATGACATAGTCGATGCCGCGCATTGCGTCAGTCGGATATTTGTTCTTGTAAGTCTCGTAGTATTTCTTGTTGTCCTGCTCTGTCACTACGACTGTTGAATCAGGGATGGAGACGTAACGCACTGCGTAAACTTCAGCGGTTCTCTTGAGATTCTTGTTGTCGTTGTAACGGTCGGCGAGTTTCTTAGGCATATAGAAACCGTGTTTGAGAAGGCTCTCATACTTGGTGTTCAATCTGTCTTCAGCGATGGCATTCTCAAAGTTGATCCATGCTGCCTGTGTCTCAGGATCGAAGTTGTCGAAGTTGTTGATGTAGCTCTGCAACATCTCTCTGTCGAATTTACCGTCTTTACCAATGAAGCTCTGTGCCACGTACTGGTTAGGTTTCTCGCCGAGGAACTGGTCGGTGAGCTCTTCTGTTGAAACAGCGATACCGAGTGCCTTGTATTCCTTTTCCATGATGATTTCTCTGATCATCTGGTCGAGAGTCTGCTGACGGATGCTGAATGACTGGTCGTTGGTCAACTGACCGTACATTCTCTTCTGATTCTGCATGTTCTGATCTACTCTGTTCGCATAATCCTGGTATGAAATCTTCTCGCCATTGACAACTGCGACGTCGTTCTGTCTTCTTCTGTTGGTGCTTTTGAACAAGTCACCTAAAACAAATGCTAAAAGAGCCAAACCAATGATAACCACTAAAATACCATAGTGCTGTCTGATTTTTCCAATTGCTGCCATAGTTTATTTACTTTTTTTATTTTATTTTCTATATTAATTTTGAGCCTGCAAATTTACAAAAAATGTAAATACCCCCAACAAATTTTATTAAAAATTGCTAACTCATTGATTATTCTTGATTTCCACCTCTTCAAGTTTGGTGTCGGAAGCTTTGATAATCCTGAAAAGATAGTCGCCGATGGCTATTTCTTCGCCTGTTTGCGGAATACTTTCATGATAATGAATGATATATCCGGCCAAAGTTTCGTAGTCGTCCGACTCCGGGAAATCGTATTTGTAGGTCTTGTTGAGATAGTCTATTTCAAGTCGGGCGGAGAAAATCCTGTCGTTTTCGTTGATGGTTTTCTCGATGTCGTCTTCCTCGTCGTATTCGTCCTCAATCTCTCCGAAAATCTCCTCCACGAGGTCTTCGGTGGTTATTATGCCTGCTGTGCCTCCGAATTCATCGACTACAACGGCTATGCTTTGACGCTTTTTCGACAATCTTTGCAGCAGATCCTGGGCTCCGTAAGTCTCGGGATAAAACTCAATCTGTCTGACTTTCTTCTTTATACTTCCGCCTTTGTGCAAGAGGTCGTTGATGTGGATATAACCGACGATATTATCGATATTGTCCTCATACACAATGATTTTCGAGTGTTTTGTCTCCTCAAAAATACGTTTCACCTCTTCAATGCTCTCGTTTATTTCGATGGCCTGTATCTCATTCCGCGGCTGCATGCATTCGCGAAGCTTAACTGTTTGAAAATCAATGGCGTTCTGGAATAATTCTATACCTTGCTGGATGTCGTCGTCCTCTTCGTTCGGGTCGGCGTATTCCTTTAGGTAATCGTTCAAATCGACGGGACTGAGTTTGTAATCTTCGGGTGCTATTTCCATCCTGAAGATGTATTTGATGATGAGTTCCGATAGGCCTATGTATATGAAAATCAACGGGTAAAGTATGATGTACAGTATCATCATCGGCAGTGCCATGATGTTCATCAGCTTGTTGGGGTTGATTCTGAAGAGCGTTTTCGGGATGAACTCAGCCATGAGGAGCACCAAAAGCGTAGATATGACGGTTTGGCAAATCAGGATGGTGAATTCGTTGGTGATGGCGTCGGGCATGACGCTGACGATGGCAGGTTTGAGCAGTCGGGCCATCGCGATGCCATAGATGACGTTGGCGATGTTGTTGCCGAGCAGTATGCAGCCCATGAACTGTGACTGGTGTCGCACGAAGTTGTTGATGAGCTTTGCTGAGAAGCTTTTCTTCTTGAGGTCTAGCTCGAGTTTCAACCGGTTAGAGCTGATAAAAGATATCTCGACGCCCGAGAAGAGCGCTGATGCCAGAAGTGATATTATGACTACTAACCAGTTACTCATCGTCATCCAATTCAATGGTTGCGCGTATGCCGAATATCTCGCGGTGCGAGAAGTTATCCGCCGCGGTAAGGCTGTCGCCGAAAATCAGCTTGTCGGGACTTGATATCTTGACAAGGTTGCTTGTGTAAATCTTCTTTTTGCGTTGGTTCCAGTACAGTGTCTGGGTTTCCAGCTTCTCGTTTGTCTTGACGTTTTCCACCACCACGTTGTCTTTGGCTACCATCATCTCTTTTTTCTGATAGTTCACGCCGTAGTCGCCGCGAATCATTGAGGTAGGGGTGGCGTTGCCGTTTTCAAACATGTATGCTGTGAATCCTTTGGGGAACTCGAGCAGGGTGCTGTCTTTATCTTCGAGGGTGCGCATGATTGGCGCTTCGAGTCGTGCCACGAGCATGCCTGAGTCGCTGCGTTCGATGACAACATCATAAGCCATCAGTCCCGTGATGGTGTCGTTGTCGATGAACTGCTTGACTTTCTCCATCGAGTTTTCACAAGAAAACAACATCATAACAACATGTGCTATGATGTTGATTTCCAGTAATATATAGATCAGTCTTTTCAATTATTTGAAAATCTTGCCTTTGTTGTCTCGTTGATCCAGCATTCCACCTGGTAGGTGTCGCCTTCAAACACGTTGTAGAAGAATGCGTCCTCGCTGGTCGGGAAGAGTTTTGAATACTCTCTTATCATTTCGTTTGCCTTTGCAGCGATTGATGGGTCAACTTCCTTTGCTCTCTGGAACTTGTCGACTGCTGCCCAGTAGACTGCTTTGGCGTGCAATGGGTTGACGTTGCATTCTTTGCTGCTTGCAGCGTAGATGTAGCCTATGATCATGTAAGGCTCACCGTCGGTCTTGTCGAGTTCGATGGCTTTTCTTGCGTAAACGCGGCCTTGTTCGCCTTTGCCTTCCTTCCACATAATCTGTGCGAGGTATTTGTATGCCTGCTGTGCTGACTTGGTGTCGTTAGATTTTGTGGCTTCGAGGAGGTAGCTTGTCGCCTTGGCGTATTCCTGGTCTGACAGATATCTCTTTCCGATGAAATAAGCTGATTCAGGTGAAGGGTTGAGTTTGTGCAGTTTGATAGCCACGGCGAGATAGAGATCTGTCTTGTCGCAGTTTCTTGCGGCGAAGGTTGTTGCGATCTTATTGAGAAGTTCAATATTATCCGGATCGGCGTCGAACTTCTTCTGATAGATGCGGACGAGGTCTTCGCAGTTGGCGTATGGCTGCACGCCGCCTTCGAGGTTACTCTTCGTTGTGGTGTAGCTGTTGAGAAGTTTCTCATCGCCGGCTTCGGTGTATTTCTTGATGTTGAAGTCGACTATATCCATGAGGCGGCTGTATTCGTCGAGGATTGCTGACTCGTCGAGTTTGCCGGCTTTCACCATGTTGATGGTTGTTGCGAAATAACCGTCGATGAATGCGTAGTTGCTGTTGTTACCGTCGATTTCGATAGCGTCTTTCAGGGCGTTGTAAGCCTGTTCCATACGTGTAGGGAAGGCCATGAGGTCGAGACCCATACGTCCTTTGATGTTGCCGACTTGGTTGACGCCTTTGGCGGTGTTAGGGAAATACTGGATACGTGTCTCGTAAACCATGACGAGTGTGTCGATGTATTTCTCTTTCAATGCACTGTCCTTGGTGCCTCTGATGAGGGCGTTGTTGACGATTTTCGTTCCGTCGGTGAGGGTTCTCTCCTTTGAGCCCGGACAGTTGATGAAGACTTTTCTCCATGCATCCACCATGATAGGGTTTGCTGATGCGGCTTTGCCGTCCCATTGTTTGAATCGCTCTCTGTAAATCGAAATGTCCTGATCGCAATCATTCTGTGCAAATGCCACTGCTGACATGCATAAAACAGCGCTGAGAATTAATAAATTTCTTAATTTCATTGTCTTAATATTTTTAATTATTTATATCTTCGTTTTACAAACCATTTGTCATGTAATGAGATGCCAAATGACATATTGAAATATGATTCTTCTACGAGGTTGTCTTTGGTGGTGCCCATTTTGCCGAATTCAAATGCCACGTTCAGTGCCGCCATGGCGCGTGTCAGCGGAAGGCTGAAGCCGAATGTTACACCATATTTATTAATAGAGTGTCCGTAGATTTTGAAGAACGTCTGGTCATAGTGCAAACCGGCGCGGTATGTTATCTTGCGCAGATAGCTTGAAAGGGTAGTGTGTGTCGGAGTGAAGCATCCTCCGATGGCGATGTTCCAGGCGTCTTGCAGCGAGTCGTTGGCGTTGTTCATGCGGAATTCCGACCAGTTGCTCCAGTTGAAGTCCATGCCGATGAGCCAGCGTTCGCCTTTTTGCAGTGTGACGCCGAGGCCGAGGCCTTGCGGGTATTTTATGTCCACACTCTCGCCTGATTTGTAAAGGATGGTGTCGCGTATGGTCTCTGTGCTTGAGCCGAATCCTTTGAACATCGTCCGGATGAAGGTTTTACGGTGTGCATTCATGTTGGTCGGCAGTGAATACACCAAGCCGAAGCTCATACGATAATCTTTTCTCAGCTGTTTTTTGTATATGATACCAAAGTCCCATGTCAGGTCGCTGAAGTGCAGGTTGATTGTACGTCTTTCGTTGTGGAAATAAACGTAGCTTGGGAAGTATACGGTCGTTTCGTCGTTGATATTTCCGAAGATGTAGTTCATTTTCACGCCGAAGGCGAAGTTCTTGCTGATTTTGAATCCGTTGGCCCAGTAAAGTTTGTTGAGTCCGCCAACTCCTTCATAATCAATGCTGTAAGGATATTGGTAATCGTAGTTTGACGTTGTGTTGTAGGCTCTGTTGCTGCACGGAGTGACGCCGAGACCCATTTTGAGCCATTTTGTGATGCCGAAGCCTATGTCGAAATAGTCGAATGATGAGTTGGAGCCTTTTTCCGACTGATCAGAATTTCTGTAGGTGACGTTTTTCGTATAGAATCCGGCGTTGAACAGGAATGTGAGCGAGTCGATTTCGGCGTATGATGCAGGGTTGGCGCTGTTTAGCATGTGGATGCCGTCCAAAGCGTTGGATATGCCTCCCATAGCCTGCATTGCAGTGTTGGTTTTGTTCATTCCCATCGTTCCCAAACCGAATCTTGAATACGGTGAGGAGATATCGGACTGCGCAAAAACACCGTTTGCCATGACAAAAATCAAGGCAGTTAAAAACGATATTTTTTGTAACTTATTGAATATCATTGTATTCCAAAATCAATCTTAATCCGTTAAACATAAAGTTTGAACTTGCAAAAATACAAAAATCTAACTTGTTTTGCAAAAAAATATTGTCACCTCCTGAGATAAAAACATTTAAGTCGTTGAATTTCAATGAATAAAGTTTAATAAATTCTTTAATTTCGTGTAAAACTCCGAGTTGTACGCCGCTTTGCAGGCATTCGACGGTGTCGTCGCAGATGATTTGGAGTTCGTTGTGAGTGGGTGTGCAGAGTGGCAGTAGGGCGGTATGTTCGTGCATTGCCTTGAAGCGCAGGTTCATTCCAGGACTTATCGGTCCGCCGAGGTGTCGGTCGTCGCTGGTAAGGATGTCGTAGGTGATGCATGTCCCTATGTCGACGACGAGGCTGTTTTGGTGTGGTTTTTCGGCGAATGCTGCTGCCACGAGGGCGAGGCGGTCGGCTCCGATTTTTGATTTTTCTTTGTAAGTCAGGGTGAAAGGCAGTTTTGTCTCGTTTGAGAGCACCGTCATCGGGATGCTTTTGAGTTGGGCAAGGCATTCCTGGATTTTTCCGCCGACGGAGGAGATGATACCTTTATTAATATTAGGATATCGTTGCAAAAGTTGTGTCAAATCGTCGGAAAGAGGCTCAAAAATATTGGTTTCGACGATGTTTTTATCGTTGAAGACAGCATATTTTGCCTTAGTGTTACCGATATCGATGGTTAAAATCTCGTTCATATAAACAAATTTCAGGGTACAAAAATACAAATTATTTGAATAGATTTGTCATTAGTCGTCATTATTGAATTGCCACCTTTCTGCGAAAGCTGAAGATTCAATAATTGACGGCTAATGACTGTGAAAAAAAATTTTTCAAAAAAATGTTGTGTGTATAAAAAAATGTTGTAATTTTGCAGCGCGAAAAAAGGGGTACCATAGCTCAGTTGGTAGAGCAACGGACTGAAAATCCGTGTGTCGCTGGTTCAACTCCCGCTGGTACCACGAAGAAGTGCTGATTCTTAATGAGTTAGCACTTTTTGTTTTATATTTTTGTCAACGAAATGTCAACATTTAAAATGAGCACCTCGGAAAAATGGCTTTCCCGAGGTGCTTTTGATGTGTTAAAAATTGTCTGTACGACGATGCAAATATACACTTTTTTTTTTAAAATATGTAACAGAAATCTGTTATTCGAGGATAAACTCACCACAATAGTGGGAGTTTGAGATGAGTTTGCCATCGGCTGAGCGCATTGTGATGTAGATGTGGACGTGATCGTCAACCCAACTTTCGGGTAATTCGCAATGTGTGCTCTGGATTGAACGGGTGTAGCCATTCATGAAATACGCGATTTCTTTCTTCTCTTCATTGCAGACGACTACCATAGAGATGTCATCAGCTTTGGCATTGCCTTGACCTGAATTATCAACCCACAAGAAATCTAATGCATCGTCGTTGACATAGACTGTTTCTACCACTGGTGGAGTGAGCAGACCGTGCGACCAAACTAATTTTGTGTAGTCTGGAGCATAGTCGGGATAGTCGCCTAAGATGGCATCTCTGACCATCTGAGAGACTGCATAGTTGAGAGGTGACTGGTGCTTCGCGACATCCTTCAAGCCGACATTAAGAAATTCTTGTGCCTGCTGCAGGAAGTTGTGAGCAAACTCCATCTTCGTTCGTTGTTCGATTTGTTTTGACGTACGAGGGTTCTTAGTGTGAGTGGCAATGCCTCGCATGTAGGCCGTGCCTTTCCAAGAGGCACCGACGACGGTGCCGACCTTGCCGGAGAAACCTCCCAGAACGCCTTGTTTAATTGTTCCCATAATTATTTAATGTTTTAATTGTTAATACTTATTCATCTTCTTCGTTGATGTGCATGCTGTGGAAGTCCAAGCAGTTGTTGGACACTTGACCGAGTGACTTGTCATAAACAAACACCCAACCCAAGAGATATTTATCACTGTCAATAGGGAATCCCTGCATTGTGAGTGAAGTTCCAGTGGTGAATGGCTCGTCGTGGACGTGAGTGAACCAGGTGTCGGATGTTTTATCGTAAAGGATAAGAATAAAGCCTGGATATTCCACTTCTGAGTTGTCGTACTGAATTGCTCCAACGAACCAATGGCCATTTTCAGCAGGGTCATCGATAGCAAACATATCAAAACACTGCAGGAAGCCTTTTGAAAGCTGCAACTTTTTATAAATCACTACTGGCTCGCCATCGTGGTTTTCAATGGCGCCAGGATAGTTGATTTTAACAGCTTTATTGAAGGTTGACATGCCGTGATCATAGTCGCCAAAAGTAAGGCGCAGCGTTGAAGCTATTGGCCTAAGAACTTCGATGATGGCGCTCAGCGCACGCTGACAGAACAATGTTCCCCAAGTTGCCTGAGTTGTGTAATGCTGAGGCATGCCTCGCATATAGGCTTTGCCTTTCCAGCTGGCACCGACGACGGTGCCAACTTTGCCGGAAAAGCCTCCGAGAATACCTTGTTTAATTGTTCCCATAGTACATAATCTTTATATTGTTTTTTGAATGGTTAACCTACCTCTACTTCGACATGCGCGATTGGATTTGAGACGGAACCAGTGACCGGATCGTAGGTGCATGCGAAAGCTAAATATTGCTTGCCGCTTTTTAGCGGCATGCCACCTCTAAATTCCAGTGTTTCTCCCAATTGGTAATGTTCCCTGATGACTCCAGCGAACCAGACGTCGTCTGTGACATCATAGATGAAAAAGATTAGACCGTTGAATTCAGGATAATTATCATCTTCATCTATTGTTTCCACGATTGTTGAAACGTAGTAGAAACCGCTTTCATCCATGTCTTCGATAAACAGGTGCTTAAATGAATTGAGATTTCCTTTGGATAGGATTAGCTTGGAATAGTCAACG